>JAHDEE010000040.1:23858-38329 GCA_020629005.1 Chitinophagales bacterium | reverse complement strand
AACCTCGCCAGATCCCGAGTAACTATGATACTCCCCATCATACATTGCATCTGCACTTATAGGCCCCATCACATAAGTCCCCTTTGAAACTGCTCTCACACTATAGTAAAGGTACTTCGGCTTCCGGGTTGCTGTCAAATAGAAAGAGACCCGGTCATCTCTAAAGTCGGCAAAGTCGGCTGAGCTGGCATCATCGATCCAGTCCATGCCAGGGAGAGCATTTAGCCTTGGATTTTCTATCTCGAAGCAGCCAGGAAGCATATCTGTGACCACCACATTTTCGACATTGCGCTTAGTATCGGTCTGCAGCTCAATCCTGACCACCAACTGGTCATTTTGTTCGATATCATCCCAGTCTACAGCCCGGCCAAACTTGTCCAAAAAAGTCTTTCTTACCGATAAGAAATTGTCAGTCTCCGGAACCTTCCCGTCTTTGCTGAGGCCTTCTTGCTGCCAGAAGTAGTACAAGCTGCCACTGCCTTCCGTAGCCAATTCTGTCTTACTTCCTGCATATTGATCAAGAGGTAGCTTCAGAGTGGTCCCATCGAAATGGCCCACTGCATTTCCCTCCTGGTACACTACGCCGGTGGCAGATCCACTTCCACTTTCTCGGGACAATTTGCCCAGTGCCATAAATGAAAATACCTTTTCCTGAGTGCTCATCCAGCGACTGTGTCTCATTTCATCTCCCAGATGTTTGGCCATAATACCAATCTGTGGATGATCCGGGTCAGACACGATTAGTGTATAGAGCGCAAGGGCTTGATCACGAATAGGAGAGTGGAAACTATCTCCAAAAGATCTGGTAGAGGTTTCTCCACTAAAAGAGGTGGGAAGCACTTGCTGGTACTTGACCTGATCTCCCGCCAGGGCATAAGACGAAGCAAGCAGGTACTTGCTATCCAGGGCTAATTTTTCTTGCTTTCCTTTGTAGTAGTTCATCGTGCTAACGTCTGGCTCACCAGTGAGGGCGAGCACAAACAGAGCGTAGCAAATCTCCTTTCGGTAAACCGTTCGGTAACTACCATCCGAAAGGTAATAATTAAAGGTGCTATGCTCAGAAAGACGACTCTTCACCCAGCGTTTCAAATTGCTGAACTTTCGCTCATTGATTTCAAAACCGGCCTGTTTCGACTCGTGAAGGAAATGCAATGCATAAATGCTGCCCCACCAGGAATGATAACTGCCTGGCCAATAAGACATACTTCCATCGCCTTGTTGCATAGATTGCACCTTCTTAATCGCCTCTTGAACATTATAGTTTGGATTCCCTTCATGAGCGCCCACTTTGCTTAGGTCCTTATCGAGAATTAGCTTACTCAACTCAGAAAAGTAAATTTGGGGAAAGGCCTTGCTGATGGTCTGTTCCAGGCATCCATGAGGATAGCGTACCAAATCATCTAATTCTTTGGCAAACTCGACCAGAGGTGATCTGGCAACAATAAGCTTGCCGCTGCTTGTCTCCGGGATAAAGTTCTTGCTCAAATCTATCTCCCGTCTTTCTCCTGCTTTGACCGCTCCTGAGCCACTTGCCTTTACCAATGACGAGGCTGGCCTCACACTAATTTCCGTTTCATCAGTGAATACTTCTCCCAGTGTATTGGCGTTGATGCGCACTTTTGCCAGACCAATGCCAGGAGGGGCCTTTAGCTGATAGGTAACCCGTCGCTCGCTCTTAGCTGGAATGTTGATAGACTGGACTTTATCACCAATCACCTCAAGAGGTCCTTCAATCTCCAGATTGACCGTTCCGCTGCCAGGGCCTTCGGTAGTATTAGTTAGCGTTACCGGCACTTCGACCAGATCGCCTGGACTGAAGAATCGAGGTAAACCAGTTGAAACCACTAAAGGATCTGCTACTTTCATGGTGCTGCTCGCAGATCCAAAGCTGCTTCCATCGTAGGCCACAGCCATTAGGCGTAACTCTCCAGAGAACTTGGGAATATCAATTTCAAACTCAGCATCTCCCTTGTGATCTGCATGAAGCAGACCCGACCAGAAGCTTGTTAATTTAACCCTCTGGTTTTCTACCGGGTTCGCGCGTAACCCTGCATCGCCCTCTCCATCACCTCCTTCAAGAGCCTGATCGGCAATCAGCTCAGGAAACAGCATTGGATAAATGTCGCTGCTGCTGACACCCAATGCTCTTTTTTGATAGAAGTAGTCGTGCGGATTTGGCGACTTGAAATTCTTGATCTGTAAGATGCCTTCGTCAACCGCCGCGATAGTTAGAGCCGCATTGGGCCTGGTCTTAATTCTAATAGTTTGTTTGGTCAGTGATCTGCTTTGCTCCACTGCTGCAATCTCCACCGGTAATGTGGTGCTGGCATCTGTCACCTTTAATGGAACACAGCCGTGCGCTACCGTTAAGGGAATCTGTTTGCCCTCCATCGGTCGGATTAATGTCGCACTTACATAAACATTTGGTAGATGTTGACCCTCTAGCTCGATCGTAATCTCTTTAGCCTTGTTCTGAGTTTCGAAGTACATATGACGTAATACTTCATCTTGCTCCAGGGTAACCAGTAGCGTACCATCAAAAGGAGTTTTGAACAGCAACTTAGCTTGCTCGCCTATTTTGTAGGAGGTCTTATCAGTGATGATATCGATTTTTCCCTCTCTGTTGACTTCAAAGGAGTTGTTGTCGGTGTCACCCCAACCATAGCATCTAAACACTTTGGAAGCATAGGAATCGGATCCTGGTCTACGAATTCGGATTTCATATTTCCCCGATCGCTCAGGCACAAAGTCAAATGACTCCCGATCCGAGTTCAGGCTTACTGTAGACTTGGCTACTCGAACCTGCTCGTATTCCGAACGGTACCTGTATCGACCGTTTCCACTATTTTGCATCACCGTTCGCCAGTCATAGCGAATGATTTCGATTTCGGCTTTCACTCCAGTGGCCAACTGGCCGCTGCGATCCACAGCTATCACCGGAATTTTCAGCAGTTTATTGGTGTCGAAATATCTTCGCTGTAGTCCAACTCCGAAGAAATGGTCCTGCGTGTAGATGTCGAATTCTTCCAGTGAGCGAACTGGTCTTCCTGTTTCATCAAAAACAGTGACCAGTACTTCTCCTCTTAGCACACCGTTATCAGTGTATTCTCTTGGAATCCCAAATTCGGCGGAGGCTGTGCCATCGTCATTGGTAGTGCCAGTTTCTGTACTGCTGCCAAAGTTGTTGGTGTTGTTTAGGTTGAAATTGTAAAGAGGGTATTCTCTGGAACTAAATGCCCTTCTCTTGATGTACAGATCAGTTTCAAAGTTTCTATTGGCTGCCGGTGGACCAAAAAGGTTCTCTGCCGCAATTTCTATACTTACATCATCACCGGGTTCATAGCTGTCCTTGTTTCTCTCCGTTTTGACTCGGATTCTATCTGGCATAAACTCTTCTACAGAAATATCTAATGATTGCAGCAATACATCGTCTGCTGTGTAGAGTTTTGAGGTGTAAGTTCCGGTCTTGTAAGTCGAGGGCACATTAAACTCAGCGGTAAAAGAACCCTGATCGTCTAAGGTTCTTCTGAAGTTCTTGTACACCGAACCATCAGGCAACTTGATTTTCATCTTCATCGGCATAGGTTCCGGTACGGACCAGTCAGTATTTCTTACAATCGTATTTAGATGAATCGTTTCACCCGGTCTGTAAAGATCTCTTTCGGGATAGATGTATGCCTCCATACCCGTGCTGTTCGTCTGAAGCCCTCCGACATCAAACCTTGAAGTATTGACCGGATTTTGATTGAATTTGAGATAGTTATAGTCACCTTGTGCCTGGGCCGAAATGAGCACTGGCTTGAAGATTCCATCACTTAGGTTTTTGTATTCAATGTTCGCATGACCATCGGTGTCAGTAGTGGCTTTTCCAATGACCTGATTCGTGCTGCTGATTAGGGCAACTTCAACAGCTGGCAAAGGTTGTACGTTTGTTATGCTATTGACGAAGACATCGACGGATTCCTTACCGGCCTTTGCTATCAATCCTAAATCAGAAAATGAAATGATCTGAGAATCACGTATGGACTGCTCCTTTAAGTTTATGACCTCGAGTACGTAAATACCTTTGTAGTCCCTTATCTTGTCTGGGAAATTGAAGTCCAAAACATTCGACTTTCCATAGCGATCCAGATCTTCCTTCTTTCTCTTTTCCGAATACACCTTCTCACCATAGCCGTCGATCTTGTAGGCTTTATAACTGGTATAATCCCAGGAATCATCTGCTTCGTTGTAAGTCTCTGCATATTGCCAGCTCTTTCCTCGCTTGAAAAAGGCCAACAGATTGTTGTCGAAAATCTTGTACAAGGTGATCTCTACCTCGGGTACGTTAATCACATTGATACCAATATTTCGGGCTCCCTTTTTGGCAAGATAGATCGACTCCTTGGCTGTGAATTCGATTAGTGGTTCCAATTCTCCAAAAGAAACATTTTCGCTGATTGATTCGGCTAGATTTCCACTAAAGACGCCCTGAAGTTTGTTAGAAATCTTGATAGTGTACTCTTTGCTGGCGTCAAAGGCTTCGCTCACAACCGAAAAACCGCTAAGATTGGTCTGCACTTCAAAAGGGACGTAAGGACTCACACTGATCGCTGACTTGATATCTTCTGCAATCACCTGCTGATTGGTTTCAACAATGATGCTTCCCGATAAACCATTATGCTCTGACTTAATCCTTGAAATAGATAGGTCACCCGGTGAAAGCACATCTTTTATATAGTCTATGTTCTTAGCTAAAGCAACCTCAGTGCCTTTGGTGGAAAATCCCTCCAGCAGTGAAAACTTGACTGGCACAGCAGCGTCTTGTACAGGAAGGTTCTTGATCTCAATGGTTCGCATTCGTTCGGAATTGCTGGGAACCAGATGAAAGGGATATTTTTCATTATCTACACTTACCCGCAAATGGGTATTTAGGTCACTGCTCAGAACAGGATAATTGAACTCCAAATCTGCAGCAACGACACCTTTGTTAGACTCAGAGGAAGAGATCTTCCAAAATACTCTCTCCACCTGCATCGCAAGTGGCTTAGTCTTTAATTCGTAATTGGTCTTGCCCCCGAGGCCCAGCTTTTCTTCCTCAGACAATTTTGCAAGAATCTCTTCGGTCACTGTAGCAGTGTAAGTGGTTGATGGAGCGAGATAATCCTTCGGTTCAAAGACCAGGCGTTCCCTGTCCAGCCAGGTGAATTCACCTGCAATCGGGGGATTGAATTTGATCAATTCAAGTGTATCGCTTATGTTTAGCTGTTCGGAGCTGACAAGCGGTTTATCAAATACAAAATATAAGTTCTGTTTCGCTCTACTGACGGTCTCGAAATTGGTTTCAACTAATTGGACCTGCTTTGCGCTGATAGCCTTTCTACATGTGACATAGGTGAGCACAAGCATCCCTAGAAGGAGCAGTGTTGCGACTTTTTTCATTTTTTAGAACTTTGCGGGTGAAAGGATGGAGACGACCTAATATAAGAACAACTCAAAAGAAATCTTATTGTGGTCTATTCTTTTTTAACCGGCTTGTATGCGCTAAGGTTCCAAAGAGGATGCCAATCCTGCTCTTTTTTTGTTAATTGCGAGTACGAGTACGCAATGTTTTGGGAGGAATTTTTTATGTTTAATAATTTGCGATGTATGAGTGTTTCGATCAAAAACTTCATTGGAGCTGCTTTCGCAGTGGCCATCTTGCTGGGAAGTGCAAGTCTTTTTCTGTTAAGTATCAACAAGGCCTTTGCCTCTGAAGCTCAGGATGACAAGTTGGAGCAAGTGACCAAAACCGGTTATCTATACTACGCAAGTAGTGATGGTGCGGAGTTGCAGGATTGGGTGCTGAAGAAACAGGGAGAGGGCTGGGTCTGTGAAGGAGGTATGGCTCCTGTCTATCAACAAGAATCAAAGAAGTGGATTTACTTTCAAACAATGGTTAAAAAGTAATCTGTTGCACTCTGTACTGAGTGGAAGGGTCAAGCAGCGATGCGAACATCAGCTGCTTGACTTTTGCTTTTCTTCAGCTATTGCCTTGTCACGATCGTTAGCCTTATCGTATGCCTCGATAATGTTGCGTACCAAGCGATGTCTGATCACATCACCACGGTCCAGCTGTATGATACCGATGCCTTTGATTTCATTCAGGATTCGGAGCGAATGCTCGAGTCCTGATTGCTGATTTCTGGGAAGATCAATCTGTGTCAAGTCACCTGTGATAATACACTTAGCGGAAGGGCCGAGGCGTGTCAAAAACATCTTGAGCTGTGCCTTGGTAGCATTCTGCGCTTCATCGAGAATCAGGAAGGAATTGTCCAGGGTTCGCCCACGCATAAAAGCCAATGGGGCGATTTCGATTACACGAGAATGCATCAGATCATTGAGCTTTTCGATTGGAATCATATCATCCAAAGCATCGTAGAGCGGTCGAAGGTATGGATCAACCTTGTCCTTAAGGTCACCTGGTAGGAAACCGAGAGACTCACCTGCTTCAACAGCAGGGCGAGTCAAGACAATTTTCTTTATGATTTTGTTCTTCAGCGCTCTTACTGCAAGGGCCACTGCAGTATATGTCTTTCCAGTTCCAGCTGGCCCAATAGCGAACACCAGATCGTTTTCTTCCGAGCTCTTAACTAACCTTCTTTGGTTTGCCGTTTTCGCTTTGATGATGTTGCCATAGGGCCCGAACAGTATAGTATTCTCACTTTGCTTGGTTTTTGGAAGCTTGATCTCGTTAGGCGTCACACCCTCTACCATGCTCTCCAAATTCTGCTCTGACAAGGTGCCGTATTTCTTAAGAAAGTCGATCATCAATTCTGCCTTATCGGCAAACAACTGCATATCATCCTCGTTTCCTATCGCCTTGATCTTATTACCACGAGAAATAAGTCTCAATCGTGGAAAAGCTCTCTTTAGAATCGCTAACTTGCTGTTGTTTACTCCTAAGAACTCAACTAGGCTAACTCCCTCAATACTAATGATTAATTCTTTCAAATAGTGAATTTTACATTGTGCTCCATAATCCTAAATTCAGACATTACTGATTGTAATTTAGCATCAATTTAGACCAAAATTTGCTCATCAGTGACATCCTTTCGACTAATTTTCGATATTTCAATCGGTATTTCTGCCAGAATTCTACTGAACACAGTTTATCGCAGGATTTGACTGCAAAACTTAATCACTTTTACTTTAGTTCCTTTTTCTTCCAGGATTCCCAAAGCATCCCTCTTGATGGTACATAAATCATTCCTTTCCTGTTTATTTCTGCTGCTTCTTTATTGGTCGGCAAACGCGGGCCGCATCATTGGCAATATTACCGGGAATGGCGAAAGCCTTCCCTATGTCAATGTTTATGTTTTGGGCAGTAGTATAGGAACGGTTAGCAATGAACATGGGGAATACAATTTGCAGCTGGGTGCGGGCCAATACGAGATCGTATTTCAATATGTGGGCTTTCAGAAACTAATAAAGGATGTGGTGGTCGGAGCAGAAGACCAACAGCTAGATATTGCGCTCATTCCTGAGGCTTATCAGCTGGGCGAAATTGTGGTTTCCGCCTCAGCTGAGGACCCGGCATACGAAATGATCCGGCAGGCCATAAAAAAGCGTGATTTTCATCGAAAGCAAATTGAATCCTTCAGTTGCAATGTGTATGTCAAGGGATTGCAGCGAGTCGACAATCTCCCAGAGACCTTCATGGGAATGAATATCCCATTTGAGGGTCTTGACTCTACTCGCTCTGGTATTCTCTATCTCTCGGAATCCATGTCGGAGCTGCATGTCAAATATCCTGACAAGATTAAGGAGAAGGTTATATACAGCAAGGTTAGCGGTGATGACAACGGCTTCAGCTTTAACCGGGCCTGGGGTATGAAATTGGATCTTTATGAACCAAATGTGCGTATTGGTCCACTGGAAAATCGAGGCTACGTTTCTCCATTGGCTGACAATGCCTTCCTCTATTACGATTTTAAGTGGGAAGGTTTTTTCGTCGAAGAGGGGAGGAAAATTCATAAGATTAGTCTGGCACCAAAACGCGAACAGGACCCCGTTTTCAGAGGGCAGATCTATTTGGTCGAAGAGGAGTGGAGGTTGCATAGCACCGACGTAACATTGGGCAAGAATCAGGTCCAGTTCATCAACTTTCTGAGAATCAGACAAACATTCCTGCCTCAGGAAAACGGACTCTGGCCGATCTTCTCCCAGCAGTTTGACTTTGATATGCAAGTTATGGTGTTCAAATTAGACGGTACCTTTTCTGGCATCTACTCGGATTATCAGCTTAACAAAACCTTTGATCGCGGTTTTTTTGGTCCTGCCATGGTATCTATTTTGCCGGAATCCAATAAGAAGTCTGAGGCATTTTGGATCGAGAACCGACCTTTGCCACTCACCATCGAAGAACGTCGCGACTATGCGCAAAAAGACAGCATCGCAGAACTTCGAAAATCTGTAGCCTATCTGGATTCGATTGATCGAATCGCGAATAAGTTTTCGCTACCAGCAATGCTGGTCCTGGGATACAGACATCAAAATTCGGCGGACTCTTTGGACTGGTATTTGGGTTCTATAGTGAGCGGCGTAAAGTTTAATGTTGTGGAAGGTTTATCCTTAAGCTCTTCTTTGACCGCGGTAAAGCAACTGGATCCTCGGCGTTCTTTGAGCCTTAGCGCAAGGCTGCGTTACGGAATTTCCAATAAGCGTTGGAATCCGGCTGCACGTGCAATCTACACGAGCAACAAAAAATTCAACGAACGCTGGCGACTCAAGGTGGGTAGTGATGTACTGCAATTTAATCAGGAAGGTAATATTTCAGGGTTCGAAAACACGCTGAATACTTTACTTGCAAGGACAAATCTGCATCACCTCTTCGAAAAAGCCTACTTCCGGGCTGGCTACGAACGGGATATAGCTAATGGACTCAATTTGGCAACCACGCTTAGCTACGAACAACGCAGTCCCCTCTATAATACAATTGACTACTCCTTCATTGATTCTGATAAGCAGTTTAAGGCTAACAATGCCCCGGCGGGAGAGGCTGGTTTTGAAAAGCACAAAGCCCTGATCCTGGATGTAAATCTGGAAGTTGCTTTCGCTCAGAAGTACGAAGACTATCCGAATGAACGCTTTGCTTATGAGTCAAAGTATCCCGGTCTGCGCATCAATTATCGAAAGGGGATTTCTGGTGTTTTCTCCAGCGAGCCTGACTACGATCTTCTACGGCTGGAAGTATTTGATGATATGAATTTCAGGCTGTTAGGAGTCTCCAGTTACAATATCGGTATAGGGGCTTTTCTGAGAGATAACAAAGTTCCTTTTGTTGATGTCTTCCACTTTGATGTTGCTGGTCCTTTGTTCACAGCTCCCTACGTAAGTGGTTTTCAGCTAATGGATCAGTATGTTTTCAGCGGCAGTAATAGCTACCTTAAGGCTCATTACGAACATAACTTCGAAGGCTTTATCTGGAACAAACTTCCAATCCTACGCCGGCTTAAATGCAGCGTCACAACAGGTGTCAATTACTTCTATACAGACAAAGATGACTTCCTTGAATGGCATATTGGCATTGACAAAATCTTCAAGGTATTACGTGTCAATTTCATCCAGGATGTTTACAATCCAAGCCATATCCGATTCAAAATCAGTTCTCCGCTTTTAGGTGGGGTTATTAGGTTGGGGTAGATTGAGGAGCGGTATATGTATCGGAAGCACTATTCTACGTAGTCCTTCTTCAACGGGCGCTTCGACTCACTCTGGCTCCGGGTCCGATCGGCTCTGCACCGATATTCTGAATTTTCCTCTCTGCCGCAGAAGCGTCCAAATAGCCCCGGGCGACGAGGAAATGAGGTGCTGGGCTGCCGTGACGAATGCCCGGCAATAGTAGCTCGACGATAGGAGAGATGCTAGTGCCGGAGCATGAGTAGGCAGACCAGTACCGAATTGGAACAGAGCACGGGAAGACAGGTGATTGGCGGAGGATCGCTTCGCTCCAAAAAAATAAAAAACAAAATGTTGATATTGGGTCGATCTGCAGCCTTCAGTCAAGCATTAGCGGCTAAATTTGTAATGCATGCTTGCTTGCACACCCATTAGGAAATTGCGCGCCTCGTTTCTCTTGTTGCTGAAGATGGCTAGTGGGTCGTTGCTGGCGGCAAGGCTGCTGCGAGTTCCAACTGTGAAGAAGAAGTGCTTGTTGAGGTAGAGATCATAATCGAATCCAAGGACAAGTCCCCAATCTGTTTTCTTGAGTAAGTCCTGCGCCAAGCCATTATCGACATTGATTTCGGCGGACTTGAGTCGGCTGTATTGTACACCAACGATGTAATTCAACACAAATGGTTTCTTGGTTAGCTTGGATTCCTTGGCACGCTTATGCTTGAGCAATAGTGGGAAGTGGCTATAGGTGAGATTATTTTCCTTATAAGAGATGTAGTTGCCGTACTGATTGCTCCACTTCTGACCCTGGTTGGAATTGACTACCCAGTCTAACTGGATGCCCCATCGCGGATTGAAAGTGTAACCTAGTGTAAAACCATAAGCGGGTCCAAAATCCAGTCTGTATTCTAAAGTGCCAGTCGGCGTGTGGAGATTATCTCGATTATTGATCAGCCAGGTATTGTTAACGGCATAGGTGACGCCAAAGCTTAGGCCTTTCAAATTTTCAAAAGGCTCGCTGAACTTGTTTCGATTTGGCTTGAACACCGGAATATCTCCGTCTATCACTTCGCTTTTCAGTTGCTTTCCGGAAAGCATTGCCAGCGGCCTCAATTGCTTGGAGCCAAGAACAGTATTCTGGCCTGTTACAATCTCACTTATGGGCATCAACTGGTTGCTTTTTCCCCTTTGAGCCAGGTCCAAAGGCTTTGTGCCTGGTTTGTTACTAGACGCTACTGCAGTGCTATTAATATTGCCTTTCGCCAACTGAGCACTCATAGAGTTTTTGGAAGCCAAGCTTGGAGCTTTCGTTGTGGCATTGGCAATCCGATTGGACTGAAACACATTAGTACTTGCAGTTGCGGGCTGATTGGCAGTCAGTGGACGCCGCTTGCTATCCGATGTTGAAGTGAATGAATTGTTAGTTGCTTTGCCTGGATTCTGCAGATTTGGGTTGGTCTCGTAATGGGCACCTGTGTTACTATCCGCTGACTGCGATCCCTTATTGGCAATTGCATTGCTGCCTTTGACCAGAGGACCGCCGTATGCTTGAGTTGATTTTTCATTTTGCTGCGGTACCAGGGCAATTTGTAGATCGTAGTGGCTAAAGAAAACAAATGTCGCCAATAGAAGTGCCGCAGCAGCAGCTGATGAACCCCAGAAAGACGGTTTTTTGTAAAACGGTACGGGCACAGGAAGGCTGCCTTGAAGATTCTCCCAAATCCTATTGCTAGGTTTCGGAGCGAAGTCCTCAAACTTACTTCGAAAGATATCGTCGCTGTTGCCGCCCTTATACATATAGCTCGTCCAGGTGTTTCCTTAGTAGTCTTTCGTGATGTTCGTCCAGATCCTTTACTTTTTTCTGCAGGATATATCTTGCTCTCGCTAATTGTGATTTGGAAGTTCCTTCAGAGATATTCATCATTTCGGCGATCTCCTTGTGCGAAAATCCTTCTATCACATAAAGGTTGAAGACTGTCCGGTATCCCGGAGACAAGTCTTGCACCAGCTTGAGCAAGTCCTGAGCTGCCATGCTTTCAACGGTCATATCATCAAAAGCCTGATGTGCTTCCTGGGTAAGTTCTCCCACCGGATACATCCTGACGGTCTTTCGGTACTGCTCAATGGCGGTATTTACAATGATACGTCGTAGCCAGCCTTCAAAACTACCTTCGAATCTAAACTTGCTTAGATTTCGAAACACTTTGACGAATCCCTCTTGAAGGATGTCTTCAGCAACATGATAGTCTTTGGCATAACGAAGGCAAATACCGAACATTTTCGGTGCATGCTGATCGTAAAGCTGTTTGCATGCCTTAGCATTGCCTTTTATACAGCCTTCTATCAGAAGTTGTTCTTCGCTTTTTGCTTTAAAAAACCCCATAAAATGTGGATTACGTTAATCAAGATAGAAAAATGTACCGGTAGGTTGTATAGGCGAGGTATTTTTTGTGAGAAAATTTCAGCCAATAGGCATTGGCTATGACAGGCGGCATGAGAACTCCCATTATAATTTCCCATCTAACGTTAAAAAATCGACAAGATTGTTCATTGCCCTGCTTCTGTGGCTGATTGCGATCTTTTTTTTCTGATCAACTTCCGCGAATGTCTCGGACCAGCCTTCTGGAACAAAAATTGGGTCGTAGCCGAATCCGGAATTTCCTTTTGGAGCCTCAATAATATTGCCTTCAACGCTGCCTCTAAAGAAGTGCTCTTTGCCATTGAGAATTAGGGCAATGACCGTAACAAATCTGGCCGCTCTTGAAGGATTTGCCAGTTGACCTAGTCGATGCAAAACCAGTTCCGTATTGCTTCCTGAAAAGTCATTTTTTTGTGCGTAGCGTGCAGAAAATACTCCTGGCTCCCCATTGAGCGCAGCTACTTCCAGCCCAGAATCGTCTGCAAAGCAGCTGATTCCCAGTTTGTTATAAACATAGCGTGCCTTATGCATGGCATTTTCTTCGAAGGTGAAAAAAGGCTCAGGGATATCCTCATTGATGCCATTTTCGGCAAGATCAGTGATTTCCAATTTGCCATCAATTCTGGCTCTGATTTCTGAAATTTTGGATCGATTTGAAGTAGCAAAAATCAGCTTCATAGGAGTTTTTATTAAAAATTGAAGTGTAGTAGTCGATGAATGTCAGTGATTTATCTCCAGACCTCACGGTTTTGCGCGGAAAAGACCTGCTATTTGGCCCATTGCTTGATTATGGTGTAGTCCACACTAGAGACAAAGGTGCGTAAGATAGACTTTTTATGTGTGAGAAAAATTAAGAGATTATGTGGAGATTAAAGAACTGTGTGGTTGCCTTCCTGTTGCTGTGGATAGGGATGACAACACAGGCTCAGGAGGAAATGCATAGGTGCGGCTTTGACCATGCCTATCCGAGGACAGATGCCTACAAGTGGGCAAAACTGCAGCAAATGGATCAGCGTATGGCTGACCATATTCGCGAAGAGCGAAAAAAGCCTAGACGTAAAAATGATCCTCTGGAGACGAGAGATATATATACGATACCAATCGTTTTCCATCTTGTTTACAATCCAAACACCCCGCAAGGTTCAGGGGCAAACAGATCGGATGAAACGATCTATCGCATTGTAGACTATGCCAATGATGCTTTTGCAAATGCGGGAAACTACTATAGTCCAAGCGGTACTGCAACTGATATCCGTTTTTGCGTGGCCTCGAAGAATGAATATGGCGTTGCTGAAACAGGTATCGTTCATTCTCCTAGTACAACCTATAGTAATCTAATCCCAGATCAGGAGGATGCGGCTATGAAGTCTGCAATTACTCCCTGGGATCAAACGCAATATCTGAATGTGTGGATTGTCGATCAACTGGTGGGAATTGTTGGCTATGCCTACTTGGCAGATAGTCACGGTTATCCGCTTGATGGTATGGTGATCAATGGGGCCACCATGTCCGGTGATCCAGATCCTACTCGTGTCTTTGTGCATGAGTTGGGGCACTATTTCAATCTTTACCATACCTGGCAGGATGGTTGCGCCAATGACGATTGTTTGATGCAAGGGGATAGAGTTTGCGATACTCCTCCAGATGGTACGACTATGGGCTTTGTCTGTTCTGAAACAACAAACTCCTGCTCTACAGATGCCTATGATTCTTCTCCCAATAATCCCTTTCGTTCTCCTTCTTTGGGCGGTCTTGGAAACGTCGACGATTTGAACGACAACTTCATGGATTATGGCAATATGAATTGCTTTACCAATTTTACCGCCAATCAAGTTGAGAGAATGCATGCAGCCTTGCATACGGAGCGCGCTAGCTTGAAGGAATCTATGGGCTGTCTGCCGGTATATGAAAATGATGCTGCCGTGATGGAAGTCTTGTCTCCCAGTCCATACCAATGTTCATCCAATTTTGTGCCTCAGGTATTGTTGGCCAATTGCGGAAGCGGTCAACTTAGCTCTGCAACGATTCAATATGGAATTGTAGGAGGAGCAACCTACTCCTATAATTGGTCTGGTAACCTCTCGATGGGTCAGACGCAAACGATCTCGCTTAGTTCGATGAATGGTACACCGGGGCATCAGGATTTCTTTGCCAGGATCACCATGGCAAATGGTGGCTACGATCAGGCTGCATGGAATGATGAAATCATCTTCGATATGTTCGTTGATCAAAAGGTCAACTATCCGATTGTCTCCAACATGGAAGATGGGCTGGAATCCTACTGGGCAATTGTGAATCCAGATGGAGGTCAGAGTTGGGAGTATGCCGATGTCTCTGGCTGTAGTGAAAATGGACAAAAGGCTATTGTATTTCACAACTTCGGAAATGACGATGGAGACAAAGATGAATTTGTGAT
>JAHDEE010000040.1:0-23758 GCA_020629005.1 Chitinophagales bacterium | reverse complement strand
AACAGTATCTTCATAGACAATATTCGGATTGTTGATGCCGCCGCTCTAAATACTTGTGATGTTCCGAGTAACTTGCAAGCGGCACTCACAGCTAGTACTGTTGTACAACTGACCTGGTCAGGTTCTGCAAATGCAACTGCTTATGAGGTTTGGTACAGACCACTGGGTGGCGGTTGGCAAACTTATATTGCCAATTCTGCGCAGGCTGTAATTTCGGGCTTGCAACAGGGTGCACAATATGAGTTCAAGGTTAAGTCTATCTGTGATGGACCTGATAGTGAATTCAGTCAAACGACCAGCATTACTGTTGATGTAGGGTCTTGCAACGCGCCAGTTAATGCCAGCTCTAATAGTGTCACGACTAACTCTGCCAACCTCAGTTGGTCGGGATCTGCCGATGCACTCAGTTTTGAAGTAGTAGTAAATGGGCAGTCATACACTACCTCAAGTCCGACATATGCGCTGAGTGGGCTTACAGCGTCCACAACTTACAATGTTCAAATTTATGCAAATTGTGGACTGAACAGCAGTGATAATTTTGCTTCTGTTTCTTTCACTACACTAGATGAAGTAGTAATACCAGAACCAGAAGAATGCGATGCTCCGGTCAATCTACAGGTGATGGAGATAAGCCACAACGATGCGTCTCTACAATGGGATCCGGTACCAGGAGCCTCTTCCTATATGTTTAGATACCACCTTGGCAATAGCAATGAGCCTTGGGAAGAGTTTCCAACTCAGGTCCCAAACGTTTACGTCTCCGGACTTGATCCTGAAACGCTGTATGATGCTCAAGTGATTACGTACTGTTCTAATGGAATGGAAAGCTTGTGGGGAGCGGTAATCGAATTTGAAACACCTGTGGACAACAGTGTCGATTGCTATGCCCCACTTAACCTTAGCAGTCTTGTTGGTACTAATTCGGCCGAAATTAGCTGGACAGGTCCGGCTGATGCCTCAAGCTATTCTGTTAGCTATGGGGTTTCAGGAGGCAATATTGCAAATACCAATAGCAACAGTACTGAGGTGAACTTGAATAATCTTCAGTCAAACACAACATATTTCGTTCATGTTACAGCCAATTGCGGAGGTCAAAACTCGGATGCCAGCGACAATTACTTCTTTACTACTGAAGAAGAATTCGTCTGTCTTGGTCCAACCGAAATTGACACAGAAGAGCAGCAGCCTTCGCAGGTACTTGTAAGCTGGCAGCAGTCAAATGCGGATAGTTATATAGTGGAATACAAACTTGCCTCTTCTAGTAACTGGCTTGAAGCGCCTGGAAGTGCTGTTGTAGGCTCCAGCCTTTTATTGAGTCTCGACTACGAATCCGATTATCATCTTCGGATCAGAGGGCTTTGTAATGGTTTTGGAGAAAGTCCCAATAGTGCGATTTATGCCTTTAGTACAAGTTCGGAACCAGTGGTTCCCGAGTCTTGCGATGGATTTCTCAGTGTACAGACGGGCTCTGCGACAGCAGATGGAATTGATGTTTCCTGGACTCCATTCGGCAGCTTTGATACTTATGTTCTGGAATACAAAATAGAAGGTGGAAGCAATTGGGAAAGCATACCCGTGGGAGCGGCAACAAACTATTTCTTAGGAGGCTTAAATGCATCTACCACCTATCTTGTGAGGGTAGTTCCCTCTTGTGATAATGGTGTACAGGGACAAACTAGCATAGCGCTTCAATTTACAACTACGGAAGAAGAAGATCCGGTAGAACCTCCAACTCCTTGTGCTGCTCCTGATAATGTGGAGGCATCCAGCATAACAGAAAATAGTGCCTTGCTTACATGGGATCATGTTGATGGTGGTCTTGACTATCAACTCAGATTCAAAGAGATTGACAGCCCGTATTGGAACTACAGTTCAGCTACTACAAGTAATTCGGTATTGCTGGAGCAATTGAATGGGGATACTACGTATGAAGTCGAAGTTATTGCTGATTGCGGTGAACTAGCCAGTGATTTTTCTCTCACATTCCAATTTACGACTTTGCCAGAGACCTTACCTTGTGAAACACCGACCAATGTGCAAATTAGTGCCATGGAAACCAGCTTGACCTTTTCTTGGGCAGAAGTGCCGGGAGCATTGTCCTATACTATCCGATATCGGGTTGTGGGAGCGGCGCAATGGATTCCTGTGAGTAATATTGTTGAGAATACATATGAAATTGAAGGGTTGCAACCGGCAACTGCTTATCAGTATCAACTTAGGGCAATTTGTGTGGATGGACCTACACAGTTTACAATGATTGATGCTGCTGAAACAGCAGCTCCTCCGGTTATTCCATGTGCAATTGCCACCATGCTGATGGTAGGTCAAATTTCAGAAACTGGGGCCAATATTAGCTGGAGCGCATCAAGCAATGCCATTAGCTATGATGTGGTTGTAACAGACATTGCAACGGGTGATGGAGAAACCTACCAGGCAATAACTGGTACAAACTATGAGGTTTCTGGATTGTCTCCAGATACCCAATACTCGGTGGTGATTCAGTCAAATTGTGCGCAGGGGCAAAGCGGGCCATCTCAATTGGTCACATTTACGACCGATGCAACGCCCCTTGTTTGCGACGAGGTTGTAGAGCTGGACGTTAGTCAGGTAACAGAGACTTCCGCTCTTGTCAACTGGGAGAATACAGCTACGGCAAGTAGTTATGATGTGTTGGTTGAGAACTTAGCGGGTGGCCAGGACAAAATGTTTGAGGACCTGGCTGCTGGATCATTGCTAGTCCCGGGATTGCAACCTGGAACGGAGTACAGTGTTACTCTGATCGCGAATTGCGCCAACGGTCTCAGTAGTAGTTCAAATCCGATTGAGTTTGTCACAGAAATTGAAGAAGTTCCTGATTGTCCTGTAGTAAGTGGTTTACATGTATTGAATAGTGATATGAACTCCGCACTGGTTGGATGGAATGCCGCTGCTGGAGCCGTTTCCTACAAGGTGGCTGTGAGAATTCTAGGTGGAACCTGGGGTAGTCCAGAAACAACAAGTTCAAACACCATGCAACTTGATGGATTGCAAGCTGGGGAAAGCTACCAGTTTAGAGTGAAGGCTATTTGCTCGCAAAATCAGAGTCAGTATTCTACACCACATGGTTTCCAAACGGAAGAGCAGTTTATCTGTATGTCCGTTGGTGCTATGCAGATACAAACCATGTCTGAAACGGCTATCCAAGTGCAATGGGCTCCCATTGCCGGAGCCGTCAAGTATGACCTGGCCTTTAGGCAGCTTGGACAGTTGAATTGGACTTCCGAGGTGAATATCACCTCCAATAGTCATCTTTTGACAGACTTAGCTCCTGGCACCACTTACGAGGTGAAAGTGAAAACGTATTGCCTTGAGGGAGTCAGTGAATTCTCGGAGATTTTTACAGGTGACACTTCTACTCCCGGATGTGGTGTTGTACAAGGCGTCACGGTCAATAACCCAGGAACCACGACCGCAGCAGTCTTTTGGGATCCAGTAGACGGAGCAGATCAATACGAAATCAGGATTTTGAATCTGTCGACAATGGCTCCGCAGTTTCAGGTCAGTTTTTCACCGTTCCTGAATCTGCAGGCACTCATGCCAGGAGTCGATTGGCAGTTGACAGTTGTGGCTGTATGTGCTGGCACAGAAGCTCCGGCCTCAGAGCCTGTTTTGTTCACAACTGATGAGATCATCACCGAGAGTTGCGATGCACCAACAGGCTTGCAAGTGGTGAATTCCGGTGGTCCGGCGCCAGTTCAGCAAATAGAAGCCAGCTGGCAAGGATCAGCAGAAAGTTATCAGCTATATCACAGATTATTGGGACAGGTATGGGATCAGCCAATTACTGTGAGTGGCAATAGTCATGTATTCAACTGGCAAGCGGGATCGGTGCACCAGGTGAGGGTAGTTGCTGTATGTGGCACGCAGGTTAGCCCAACCTCAGAAGTCATTCCGTTTACCGTTCCAGACTATCAAGAGCCTTCAGGATGTCCGGCTCCCACGCAGCTGAGTTATACCTTTGTGAATGAGAATTTTGTTTCTTTTACCTGGCAATCCACTGCATCTGGCCCGTTTGAAATCGGATTCCTGGCTTCTACGCCTGGAGCTAACTGGGAGAGTTTTGCAACAAATACGCCTTCCTACATTACAGGCGATCTAGAAAGCTGTACTACTTATGCTGTGCGTGTGCGGTTGAAGTGTGAAAACGGATTGATGTCAGACTTTGCCTCGGTAGAATTCGGCACTGCAGGTTGCGAGGATAACTATTGTAGTTCTTCAGCAAACAACTCTGGATGGGTCTGGATCGAATCATTTAATCTAGAGACAATCAACAATGTTTCAGGTGATAATGGAGGATATGGAGACTTTACCGGAATGTCGACAAGTCTGATTGCGGGGCAAGCTTATACGATTACCGTTTTGCCTGGTTTGCAAGATGAAGAGTTCGATCAGCAATACAGCGCCTGGATTGACTTTAATGGCAATGGCCAGTTTGAACAGAGCACAGAGACTCTGTTTCATACAGAAGTGAATCCACCAAATGGAAGCACAAGTATTCCGGAGGTTGATCTGACGTTTGTCGTTCCTGAGGAAGTGGCGGAAGGAGAGACTCGTCTTCGTATGAGCGCAATGTTTTATGGAGAGCCAGGTGCTTGTCAAAACTTCGACTTTGGTGAGGTAGAGGACTATACAGTAACACTGGTCAGTTCAGGAAAGTCAGGAGCACTTCGGACAGCGGATCAGGAAGCTTTTGTTCCTGATATTTATCCCAATCCAACGCAGGATTTTGTGAATGTTGAATTTACGACTAATGAAGCTTCTGAAGCCGTTATCGAGGTCTTCTCTACTGATGGAAAGTTGATGTCGCGCGATGTTACAGAGGTAATAGCAGGCAACAATCATTTCAAAGTAGATATGGCGTCTTGGATTAGTTCCTGTTACTGGGTGAAAGTCACTATGAATGAGAAAGTATATACCAAGCGTATAATGTTAGTAAAATAGCAGATAGTTACCTGAGAACAAAGGTATCATAAGGGATTTTATGCTGCTAAGGGATTGGGATTCAAAAACTGTCTGATTTTGACACCGCAAGAAATGATTTAGACGAGGCATTTTTTGACAGCAACCTTGTTGGCTGGTGGAGAAAAATAACGAAGGATACATCATTTCTAGCAAGTAAAATGGACAGTTATTGATTCTCTATCCCTAAAGTGTGAAATCAAATAACAAGCTGTTGAAAGTAAGACGAAAGGGCAAAGGTGCAAACCTTTGCCCTTTTTTCGTTCCTGGACTGACATATTGCCAAAATATTCTGCCATTTTTTGAGTAAATTATGATTAGACGAGGATTTACTGACAAGTTTTCCTGCTTTCTGTGCTTGGCACAGGGATTGACCTTCAGTAGTTTATTCTAAAAAACTCTGATGGACTGCCAATTTGGCTCAAAGTCCGGATGTAAATATTGCCTGGATGTTCGAGAATATGTTTGAGTTTTCCGTCATTGATGAAGAGAGTGACTTTCTTCCGATTATGTCTTTTGAGGATGAAGAGGGGGACCAGAAGTTAGACCAGGTGGACAGCAATCTTCCGTTGCTTCCGCTAAAGAATATGCTACTATTTCCAACTCAGATGATACCCGTCACCGTAGGACGGCAAAAGTCGTTGCAGGCCGTAATTGAAGCCGAAAAAGGGGATAGGTTTATTGCCGTCGTAGCTCAAAAAGACCCTAGCACGGAAAACCCAATTGGTACGGATTTGTATGAGCTGGGAACTATTGCAAAGGTGATGAAAATTATTAAGATGCAAAGTGGCACGAGCACTGTGATTTTGCAAGGAAGAGAGCGCTGCAAGATCAAGCATGTTGAAGACCAGGTTTCGCACCTGCGTGCAGAAGTGGAATTGGAGCCCGACGTGCCTTGCGATGAAAACGATCCGGAATTCAAGGCTTTGATTTCTTCTGTAAAGGAACTTGCGCTCAGAATTATCAATCTATCTCCAAATATTCCGAATGAAGCGAACCTTGTATTGGAGAATATTGATCAACCGGGTTTTCTGATCCACTTTATTTCTTCCAATCTCAATGTAAGTGTCGCAGAAAAACAGTCTATTCTGGCCATTTCTGACCTGAAGATTCGTGTTCAGGAAATCCTTAAGAGCATGGATACGGAGCTACAGTTGTTGGAATTGAAAGATCAGATTCAGAACAAGGTAAGGTCGGATATTGAGAAGCAGCAACGTGATTACTTTCTGCATCAGCAACTCAAAACCATTCATGACGAATTGGGCAGTGACAGTCCTGATAGTGATTTGGAAGATTTGGTATTGAGAGCCCGGGAGATGAATTGGCCTTCCGAGGTTGACGAGAAATTCCATAAAGAACTCAAACGAGTAAAACGCATGAACCCGGTTGCTGCCGAATATTCGGTGACAATGAACTACCTGGAGCTGTTGTTGGATTTGCCCTGGGGGCAATATACTGAAGACAACTTTGATCTGCAGAAGGCCAAAGGGATATTGGATCGAGATCACTTCGGATTGCATAAAGTGAAAAAGCGAATTCTCGAATACCTGGCTGTGCTCAAGCTAAAGAAAGACATGAAGTCCCCGATACTCTGTTTGGTTGGTCCTCCTGGTGTCGGTAAGACTTCTCTGGGTAAATCAATTGCAGAGGCTGTAGGACGTAAATATGTGCGAATGTCTTTGGGTGGGCTGCATGACGAATCTGAGATCAGAGGCCACAGAAAGACCTACATAGGAGCAATGCCCGGAAGAATCATTCAATCTATCAAGAAGGTGAAGAGTTCGAATCCGGTCTTTATTCTCGATGAGATCGATAAAGTTGGGAATTCGTTCCGGGGAGATCCCTCGTCAGCTCTACTGGAAGTGCTGGATCCGGAACAGAATGATACCTTCCACGATAAGTTTCTGGGGGTGGACTTTGATCTGTCAAGTGCCATGTTTATTGCGACAGCAAATAGCCTCGGCAGCATTCAACCAGCGCTGAGAGACAGAATGGAGATTATTGATATCAGCGGTTACTCGCTGGAAGAAAAGGTCCAGATTGCAAAGAAGCATCTCATTCCGAAACAGCGAAAGGAACATGGGCTACTTGGCAAACATGTGAAGGTTTCTGACAAGACTCTGATGGCTGTTGGGGATCGATACACTCGGGAATCAGGGGTGAGAGACTTCGAGCGAAAGATTGGCTCTCTAATGCGCTATGTGGCCAAATCTGTAGCCATGGAGGAAGACTATGTAAAAAACATTAAACCTGAGCATCTGAACGAGATTCTGGGACCTTCACGATTTGACCCAGAGATGTACGTCAGCAATAATCCGGCAGGAGTGGCCATTGGACTGGCATGGACACCTGTTGGTGGAGATATCTTGTTCATTGAAACTTCAGCTAGCAAAGGAAAAGGGCAATTGACTTTGACTGGTAATCTCGGCGATGTAATGAAGGAATCCGCCACGACAGCGCTAAGCTTCATCAGAGCAAATGCAGATAGTCTGGGACTGGATGAGGATCGATTAGCAAAGCTAAATATCCATATCCATATTCCAGAAGGTGCGATTCCTAAAGACGGACCAAGTGCTGGAATTACGATGCTGACCGCATTAACCTCTTTGCTGACCGGAAGGAAAGTAAAACCCTATCTGGCCATGACTGGAGAGATCACGCTCAGAGGGAAAGTATTGCCGGTCGGCGGCATAAAAGAAAAAATGCTGGCGGCCCGAAGGGCTGGAATAAAAAACGTGATTCTCTCCAAGGTCAATGAGAGAAACATCCTCGAGTTGGAACAAGACTCTCTAAAGGGACTCAAGTTCATCTATGTGGAAGACATGCACGAAGTACTGGATCACGGACTCGAAAAGGAGAAACGAAGTAGGGTAGGGGCTGCAGGATTAGCAAGCAAAAACTAGCAGGCAATCTACGACTAGCCAAGACCAAGACTCCAGCTTTGAAGAAAGAAAGTGCGATTAAGAAGCATGAAAAAAGCCCTGATGTATTTGCAACATCAGGGCTTTTCTTTTTGTTTTTCAGCTCTTGCTTACTTCTTACCAATGAATCTTCTTTCCTTGATTCTCGCTTTCTTACCAGTAAGTTCTCTCAAGTAGAACAGGCGAGCTCTTCTTACCTTTCCTCTCTTGTTCACCTCAATCTTCTCAATGTTTGGAGAGTTTAGCGGGAAAACACGTTCTACACCAATTCCATTGGACATTTTGCGAACAGTGAAGGTACAAGTCGGCTCGTTACCGCCCTTCCTCTGTATCACATTTCCTTTGAATGGCTGAACTCTCTCCTTAGAACCTTCCTTAATTCTGTAAAATACAGTCACATTATCTCCAGCTCTAAAGTCAGGCAGGTCAGCGCTCTTCGTCGCAAGTTGCGTGTGTACAAAATTCAAATAGTCCATGACGGCAGCTTTTCGTTTCTTTTCAAAAGTTTTGCGAAGATAGGGAGAAAGACGTTAAAAGCCCAATTTTTGCTAGGATTTCGACACAATTTGACGGACAGTATTGGGCAAATTGGCGGGTGATTACGCTTCTAGACTAGAAAGTTAATCCTGTACGTATACTTAAACGCCGGTACTGAATGGTCTTCTCCAGAAAACCTCCAGTCCAATAATCCTTTTCCTGCCGGCTTTTCTGGTACAGGTAACCTACAGATATCATCCAGTCGGAGCCTTCGCTGGTGCGCAGTTTAATCCCAGCACCGAGATTATAACGGATTCCGCCAAAATTGTCCCATACTCGAAGAGGATTGTTATCTAAATCGTCGCTACGATTGGAAATAGCAAAGCCGTAACCAACATTGGAGAAAAAATACGGCGTAAAACTGGACTTCTTAAGCACATCAACTCGAAAATCCAGGACCAAGGGAGCAATGACAACCTCCCGATACGAATCTACGCCGTAGCCCAAAGAAAGCTGCATCTGATTGTTGAGCCACATCCCAGTGGCATTGTACATGCTAAAGGATATGTTTCTGTCGGAGCGACTGACATTCTTCCCCGTTAGTATTCCCCATTCAGACAGGTGACATAATCGATTGTAACTGCCTTCTGATCTGCGAACCTCGCGCGGCTTCTTGACAAGCTCGATTCGCTCGATCTTGTCTTGCTGAAACACGAAAACATTTCCATCTCTGGTTTCAATGCGCACAAATTCGCTGGTCTCACTCAGTATCTTTCCCCTGATGATCCAGTCGTTCTTCAGATGAATTTCGCTCTCCAGCTTGTCGTCCTTTCCCTTCTTGCTCTGTGCTTGCAGATCAATAGAAAAAAGTAGCAGCAGGAAACCCACGGAAATAAGTAAAACTTTGATGCCTCTACTCAACATTAAGCGCTTGTTCTCAATATCTCAATCTCAGATACAGAATCTCAGTAGGCAATGTACTGATTCTGCGCCTAGGCTGCTATATCCATGCCAATAAAGTTGATTGTAGCCCTCTAGTCTCTACATTCCATAAGTTAATAATCAAAAAGAGCCTTTGCAGCTGTTTCCTCCCGCAAAGACTAGCTTCCTGGCAAGCAGCATACTTTGTTAATTTCACTGGAAAAGTGCTTGGAATACTCGAATATTTTTGCCTGTAAAGTGTTATGCACCAAGGTGGCTACACAATGTGACTAACAAAGTGTATGGGGGAAAGGCGAAAAGCTTGTAAGCCGCGCCGCACTTGTTTAAAGACACAATGCTGCCCTGAAAAACCTAATTTGGCGGGCATCCCGGGTAGTAAAGGCTAGCAGGGTGACCTCTGAAGTTCAGGTGTTCAGTGGTAGAACTACAAGACATTTGTTCCACCACACCTGCTTGCAGTCCTATTCCGGTAAAATATCGGTTAAAACGGGAAGAGAAGATGCCAAGAGCTCCATCCAGATTGGTATAAACAGGTGTGGACTGGCCAGCGGCAACGCTAAATTGGGCAAAGTTTACCAGCTGGAAATTGTATACATCCTCTGTAGCAGTGATAAAGTTGAATCGCAGCTCTCTAAACCTGCGCTCGACATTGGCATTGTCTTCTATGTTTCGATTCATGAAATCCAGCAGATTCTGAACTGTGTAGCGGCTGATAAAAATATCATTCTGATCTGGCTGACGACGACCAGAAACGACAATATCGCTAATGGACTTGCTTTCCCAGCCATTTGGATTCACTATATCCTGTTCATCATAGATCATTGTCATTTCGGCATCATACACAAAACCGTAGTCGTTTTGCCTCCAGCGAAGCTCCACAATGCTATCACTGTTTAAAGAGAAATTCAAACTGTCAAGATCCTTAGGGGTCCAAACTTTGAAATCACCAACTATCTGAGTCTCTGCAGTCACAGTATTGCCATCTGGCGTATTGACTTCCAGTCGGTAAATATCTCCTTCTTCTACAGTAGCATCGGTACGATAAAGCCAGGATGGACTATTGCCGAAAATACCAGGCTCCTTTGCAATACCGCTCTCGTCTCCACTTACCCTCTCCATAGTGACTTGACCAAGCTGATTTTGGTTTTCGTCAAATCTGATCAACTTTACCTCAAGGTCATCAGCAAAGTAAATCGAATCGCTATTGGTGGCCACATCTAATGCGCTGCCTTCTTCATTCAAGTAAGCACGTTGTATGCGTATATACTGAGTGGTTTCACTTGCGTCAAGTAAGCCGTAAATAATGGTGGTTTCTTTGTGCTCTCCGGTCACATCAAAGTCGGTGCTGCACTGGCTGCAAAGCAAGAAGAAAAAAACCAAAGCAAGTAGAAGTAAAATACGATTCATAGGCGCCAAAGATAGCCCAATTTGCCGGACCATAAACATCGGCTTCCACCCATTTTTGTTAAAAATTCCAAAAAGTATACTGCTGTGACAATCAATTGCACTTAACCAAAACTTCTACACGCCTGTTTTTCTTTCGCTCCTCCTTGGTTCCCCCTTTAAATAGTGGTTTCTCACCACCAAATGCAATGGCCGCAATGCGACTCTTTTTGATACCATTGGCCGTTAAAAACTTCTTTACACGGTCCACACGCTGCTGAGAGAGTTCCAACAAATACTCCTTATTGTCAATCAAATTATCTGTATGACCATATAGCTCAATCTCGTCATTTGGGTGTGCTTCCAGATAAGTAACAATCAAACCAAGCGTCTCTTTAGCAGCAATTCCATCAAGAAATTCGGAAGAGCTGGTTTGGAAAAGAATCTTGTTCAGCGAAAGCGTGTCGTTGCACTTGATATCATCGATGGAATTTAGATTTTTGCGCAGCGCCAAATCTTCTTTTTCATCGCCCTGCAAGGTTATCCTAACCAAGCCCTGTTCCTTGCTGGCAGCATAGATCACCGAATCATTCATCACAGCAATATGCTCCACCTTTTTCATGGGCATATCTCCAAATTTTTTCTTGGTATAAAAGCGGCAATCCTCTTCGTTCATATCATAACGAATAAGCCCATTATTTGTAGCCAGCCAAATTCGGTTGTTCTTATCAAATGCAAAGTCGTTGATCTTGTTTCGATTCAAATTCCCAATACAAGCGATGTTTAACTCGTCCCAGCCCAGCTTTATATCATCAGTCTTCAGAACTATGTATCGCTTCTTCTCGTTACGACCAATCAACCAGTAAGTCTTGCCTGTCTTTTTGATCTGATAACAAGCCTCCATCTCCTTAAACAATCGCCACTTTTCCTCATTGCGCTTATTGTAAAAGAGCCCATTATCTCGTCCTACAAGCTCCAATTCATCACCTCGTAGCAGAAAACTGTTTACATTTCCATCATAAACCGTCTCTACCTGCTCCCATTCCATTGTGTTTCGGAATGCATTCAGAATCATGCCCTGATCACCACCCATCCAAAGTTTTTGTGTGCCCGTCTCGAGCTCGATTACGGCCTGAGGAATAACCGTAGAATCCGCAACAAAAACTTCCGAAACCATTGCTCTTGCAGGCAGCATCAAAACATTGGAGCTATCACCACCCATCCAAATCGTTCCAGTGGCATCAGTACAGATAGAATGAACCGCAAATGGCGCTCCCGTTTCAGTAGTGGTCCACCATTCCAAATCCTCACCCATTATCGAGGCCAAACCCTTATCGGTGCCAACCAACAATTTACCGGATCTGTGAAAAACGGTGTTGACACCCGAATTATCAAACTCTGTTATCTTCTGAAACTTAGGCCCTTGCGCAAAGGCACTGAAGCCAATCAAAAAAGCAAGAACTACGAAAGACACTCTAGTCATACAATATGCTTGGATTTTCAAGAATAAAAATAGCGAAATATTTGCTATCAAATGCAGCGGCTACTGCTGCCTCACCATTTCCTCAATCTCGTGATCGGATTTAACATTATACACCATCCAGCTATTGCCATCTACACGACAATACAATATGCTTTGGATCGATTTATTGATGCGGACAAACACTTCAACACCATACTCATCCCGAAGTATCTTCTCAA
This sequence comes from Chitinophagales bacterium, assembly GCA_020629005.1. GTDB lineage: Bacteria > Bacteroidota > Bacteroidia > Chitinophagales > UBA2359 > JAHDDV01. The sequence continues at coordinate 11,336 of JAHDEE010000040.1, read as the reverse complement.
TCTCAAACTGCTGGATCTGCATAACATCCAATGCTACCATCGCACGCAAAGCTTGCTCATCTGAAACCAAAGATGCCGTAGCAATATCTCTCTTGGCCAAAGCCTCCAGGAAACTCCTGGCTACAGATTCGATAACTACTTTATCTTTATCTGCCACTGGTTTTTTATCGGACCAGCAGCCAAGCTGATTCAACAGCAATACCAATAAAATGAATCGAAAGAACAAATTCTTCAAAGTCCTCATACCCCTTCACCCTTTAATCGATATTTCCCCTCACGATCAATCTCAACAAGAGGAATCCGCCCACTGGAGTGAAATGCCCGATCTATAGCATACAACTGACTCCACAAATCCCTTTTGGTTTCATCCTGCTCCAGATGCATCAATAAATCAGCCCTCAAATGATCCATCTTGAATGGTAGTATATGTATCGGAATGCGCTTTCTTTCTTCTGCCTGAGTCTGCAATGCCGCCCAATACAGCTCTTCTATAGGCCCATTTTCAATGGCTACACAACCAATGGAAGCACAGGCTCCATGCACAAAAATCAGATTTCCCGGCGCGGCAGGATTAGTAGTCAAAATACGATCAGCACGATTAGGATAATTGACCTGCAACGACAAATGATAGCTGCTATGAGGATTAAACAAACTGAGGTGATACACGCCTTCAGGCACCTGCCCATCTCCCTGTTGTCGCTTTGGTCCTAAGGTTCCTGACATTGCACAAACATCATAAGTCTTCAAAAGTTGATACTTTTCTTGCTTCGTATTCCGGGCCCAAAGCTCCAATTCTCCTTCATACTTATGCACCCGCATAAACAATTCTTCCGGAGGGTAATTCAAGCCAGCACGATCAAATAACTGCGCCAGATTTTTATCGCTACTCTCCCGTGCCTGCTTCACCCCGCGCTGCGCACACTGATAGGCATAGTCTTGCGTCTTATCTCTCGATACCAAAGGAAAACTTACCAGCAAGCTCGTGCAGAGTACTACAAGCACTACGGCAGTTCCTGATATGACTTGAGACTTCAATGACATGGCAATATATCAACGATACAGTTAAGAGATTCATATTTGCACTGCAAAATAAGGCAATTATTTGGAGCGAAAAGCCAGTCCAGCGCGTGAGTGTGGACCAGCTATCCGTTCCAATGCAGGCACAGTTCGCGGCTGCTGGTATCCCCCTGGCAGGTCTCCTTAAGGGAGCCCTGCCAGGGGGCACCATCAGTCCGCTCCCTGCACCTGCATTTCCTCTTCTATCTGGGCTATTTTGCACCCTTGGTTTTCCGCGGTTGGTTTTCGATGAATCGTGGAACAAATAGTATAGACAACCGACAGCATCACCCGAAGTCACAGCCTAATATTGCCAATTCTACACATAAAGTCGCTTCCAGTGGCGCCTACTTACAATTTCCTGTATCTTAGTTGGAAACATGCCATTCAAGCACTGAAATATTGGCGATATGAGTAGTCTTAATCAGCGTAAAATTCTGGCGAACAAAGTAGTTATCTGTTTTGTGCTGTTCAATTTTGCTCTTTGGCCAATCACCTTCTTTAATTTATTTGCGCTTTCATCAGCTATCGCGATGACTTGCCTCACCATGCTACTGCTCAATGAGTTGATGGACCGACACCTCGATACTTTAAACAGTTGTTTCGAGAAGCTGTATCAGGAATATTGGACGCCTGATCTGTATAAAATTGCCCTCGAAGAAGCGGTAGCGAAAGAGGAGGAACTCGGCGCAGAAGAAGTAGAACTCAGTGAGGAGCAGCAAGATCCCTTGGATGAAAATTACGATCGGCGAAAAGCGGCAGAGGAAGAGGAGGCCCGCTTTAGAGATGAATACGAGAAATGGATGCTGGAAAAAATGCGTCATCGTGGTTTTGATGCGGAAGCCGATGAACTGGAAAGGCTAGAGGAGGAAACTGAGGAGCCAGCAGAACTCTTCGAGGGGGAAGAAAAAGAAGAGCTATTTGTGGAAGAAGAGGTGGAGGAAGAACCCGATCCTGATGCCGATTTGATCGAGATCGATCTCAGCAAGATTGGAGTGGAGGAGGAAGAAGAGGTGGTAGAAATAATCAGGCCCAAGTTTAGCCCAGGTGCCAGACTAGGGCCATGGACCGTGAAAAGAAGCTATCCTAAACTAGAATACAATTATCGTTCTCGTACTTGCAAGATCAGCACAAACACTATTCAGGATAAAGTAGGTATTCATTTTTTTGCTTTGCTTGGTACTTCAATCTCGGTGTCTCTGCCTGAGCAGAAGAAGTCCTTCAAGATGAGCATAGCCAGAAGCGATGCCAAATGGCGGCAAAAGTGGAAACGATACTTTTACCTCTACTATTGGGTGGTCTTCAAGAATATGGTCAAAGACTATTTTGCAGAAAAAAAATCGAGTTGGAACAAAAGAGTCGATAAATATGAAGGAATGCACACCTATGGCTTTCCCAGAATCGCAAAGAGCTGGGACAAAGGCGAATTGCTCGTGCGGCAAAAGGATGTTGACATTCTGTTCAAAGTAGAATCGGTCGGAGGAGATGACGAAGCCTGGCTTTTTGAGCTTTTCAATAATGATATGCTGAAGCAGACATTTGCCTCTAAGTTGACCGCTTTTGATGCCATTCTCCAACTAAAGGCCGATAGCCTTTCCTACACAGCAGAATTTGAAATCGGCGATGAAGCAACGATCGAAAGTGTACAGCAGATAGTAGCGGGCATGTATATGTTGCTGGAAAAAATGGACCACGATTCGGCAATGGCAGCAGCAGCTAAGAAAGAAGCTGCCGAGCATGCGGCAGCACTGGCTGAGGCAAAAGCGGCACAACCAACTTTGATGGAAAAGATGAAGAACTGGGGTCAGGTTTATCGTAGAAAATACAGCATCAACAAAAATGTCGATAAAGATGGAAGGCGGCTCAACTAGGCGGCCTGAAGCAGCAGTTCATATGCTTCAATACAAATAACTCCAGGCACTTTGATAGGCGTTCACAGATTCTATATAATCCAAAAATTGCTGGTAAAATTTGTGATTGCCAATGGTTGCGCTGTCGCCCACGACGACTAGTTTCTTCTTTGCGCGAGTTAGGGCAACGTTAATCCTACGGAAATCTGACAAGAAGCCGATCTTGCCCTCATCATTGCTTCGCACCATGCTGATATAAATGATGTCCCGCTCCTGACCTTGAAAACCATCTACCGTATGTATTGACATATTGTCTTCCCACTCAAGCAAGTCAGGATGCTCTTTGAGCGACTTCCGCAGTTGTCTTACCTGTTCACGATAGGGGGCAATGATCCCGATACTCAGCTTTGGATCTACTTTTTGTTGGTTATGGCTTTTGTAGAGGTTGAGCAATAAAGTCAGATGTTTAAAAAGCAGGTCCGCCTCCAAGGGGTTCCCGGTGCTCAAAGTTTGTTCATTGACCTTCTCTTCAAAAGCACAGCCGGAGGTGTCTACAAATTCAACGGCTGTTTTCAACAATTGATCAGATTCTGAATCTCCCAATACCTGATCTTTCACGGATTCATGTGCCTGCAGTTTACCATTATAGAATTGCTGGTTGGAAAAGCCCATGATGTGTTCGTGCATGCGATATTGTGTTTCCAGCATCACCGAAGCATCTGTGCGATTGATGCACTTTTCGAACAAGGTTTCTCCCAGCCCCTTCTTCATGGCTTCCTTTGACTTAACGGTAGGAGGCAATTGCTGATGGTCCCCTGCAAAAACGACCTTCATTGCTCTCGTTATGGGAATCCAGCAAGCCGGTTCAAGAGCCTGTCCTGCCTCATCGAGAAACACCGTTTCAAACAGACTGTCCTTTAAGACAAAACTTCCAGCACCAGCCATAGTAGACGTTACTACCTGAGTATCCGTAATCACTTTTTTGAGCAGATACTTTTCCAGTTCTCTGGCTTCAAAGCGCAATTCTCTGGCAAGCTTTCGCGCATCTCTTCTTGCCTCTCGTTCAACAGGCCCAAAGCTGCGTTTGAATTTTGCGGCTTTTTCCTGTTGCGTTATCGCTTCGCGCCGTAGCAACTTCAGGCGCTTAAAGTCGGGCTGGGCCTGTAGCTTTGCATCTAAGGTGTTTTTTTGCAAGGATTCGTTCACTCTCGCTGGGTGGCCCAATCGAACAACCGATATTCCTTTTGCAGCCAGCTTGGAGGTAAGTAAGTCCACGGCAGTATTTGATGGCGCACAAGCCAGCACTCGTCTTTTGTTTTTGATGGAAACCTCTATAGCCTTTACGATGGTCGTTGTTTTACCGGTACCCGGAGGCCCATGCACAACAGCAACATCTTTTGACAAAACGATCTTCTGTATCGCTCTGTTTTGAGAGTCGTTTAGCTCCGGGAAATCAGAACTGAATTCGTAGCTATCTACGTTTGGTTTTGCATATCCGAGGATTACGTTACGCAATTCTGCAAGACGGTCTTTCTCTGCGGTTGCAACTCTGCGAAGTGCCCTTTCCATTTCTTTGTAAGTCCCTTCATTATACAAGAGATCTAATCCCAGCTTTCCATCTTCAATCCAATCGGGAAGTTCATCGATGTTTAGCACCAGCACCAGTTTGTTGTCCTTTGCTTTGGCTATTATTCCATTCACAGAAGGCTTTTCCTTATTATTCAGATATAAGGACGCCGTTTGGCCATTGCTGAACTTATGTGGAATGTCGTGCTGGGTGGTTCTGCTCAGCTCCAAAGACAAGTTGGCGCCTATTCCGAACTCTTCCTTGTCGATGGTTACGGGGTACCATGCAAGCCCCCTTTTCTTTCGCTCTTCAAGAGGCGTATTTTGAATGATTTCTTTGTATTGCCTGATTTCTTCATCTCTTTCCAGTTTGATCAGCTCAAACTGTCTCAATATCTCTTCTATCGCCTTCTTCATAGATAATCTAAGCCTTTAGGATTCAGCTTCAGCCTGCTTCATGGATAAATTGATGCGCTTTCGTTCAATCTCAAGATCGATTACTTTCACTTTTACCTTTTGCCCAACCTTCACAAATTCTGTAGGATCCTTGATAAATCGATTAGCCAACTGGCTAATATGGACCAATCCATCCTGATGAACACCAATATCGACGAAAGCACCAAAATTAGTGACATTGGTTATGATGCCAGGCATGATCATTCCTACATACAAATCTTGAATCTCGTTTACCCCTTCTTTGAAAGACACCTGCTCAAACTTACCTCGGGGGTCCCTGCCTGGCTTGGCAAGCTCCTTTAGAATGTCCTCAAGCGTTGGGATTCCAAACTCGGGACTAACGTAGCGGGATATTTTTATGCCACCTCTGAGCTTGCTATCCGACATCAAATCGGATAGCTCTCGATTGAGATCAGCAGCCATCTTTTTTACAAGCGGATAAGCTTCCGGATGCACTGCGCTGCGGTCAAGCGGGTTTTTTGCCCCGGCAATTCGCAAAAAGCCAGCGCATTGTTCGAATGCCTTGGGTCCTAATCTCGGAACCTTCTTTAAGCCTGCACGACTCTTATATGGCCCATTTTCTTTGCGATATTGAACGATGTTTTCAGCTAGTTTTGGGCCAAGACCGGAAACGTAAGCCAGCAGTTCTTTTGACGCCGTATTTACTTCTACGCCTACGGCATTTACGCAGCTCATCACCGTTTCATCAAGCCGCTCCTTGAGCTTGTCTTGTGCAACATCGTGTTGATACTGTCCGACACCAATGGACTTTGCATCGATTTTGACCAGCTCAGCCAGTGGATCCATTAACCTTCTTCCTATGGAAACAGCTCCACGGTATGTCAGATCGAGTTTGGGAAACTCTTGCCGGGCAACTGCGGATGCGGAGTAGATTGATGCTCCGCTCTCATTCACCATCACAAGCTGAATCTCCTTGTCCAGCTCCAGCTCTTTAAGAAATTGCATGCTTTCCCTGCCTGCTGTTCCATTGCCAATGGCCACCGCCTTAATGCGATGCTTGTGGCAAAGATTTACCAGTATCTCGGCTGCACGAGCTTTTTCGGCCTGTCCGCGAAAAGGAAAAATGGTGATGTACTCCTTTAAATTACCTTGCGGATCAAGACAGGCTAGCTTGCAACCTGTTCTGAAACCAGGATCTATTGCCATAGTAGCAACCTGCCCCAATGGTGCAGCAAGTAGCAATTCGCGCAGGTTTTCGGCAAAAACGCCGATGGCCTCTGTATCTGCTTTCAGCTTTAGGCTATTTCGCGTTTCCGTCTCAAGTGTAGGCTTTAGCAATCTTTTGTAGCTATCCTTAAGCGCCAACATTACCTGATCGCCGGAATCATTATCTGCTTTGACATAGAAGCGTTCCAGAAAGGCAAGCGGTTGTTCTTTTTCTGGGGCAATAGATATCCGGAGAAATCCTTCCGACTGTCCTCTCATCATAGCCAGAAAACGATGAGAAGGAATCTTTTTTACAGGTTCCTGCCAATCGAAATAATCCTTAAATTTTACAGCCTCAGCAGCTTTCGCTTTGACTACCTTGGAAGTGATCTTCCCATTTTGTAGAAAGGTTTTTCGCAATCGTTCTCTAACAATGCTGTTTTCGCTAATCCACTCAGCGATGATGTACCTTGCTCCTTCCAGCGCCTCCTCAACATCGTTGAGCCCCCTTTTTGGGTCGACATAACGCTGAGCTTCTTTGAACAGATTGCTGCTACGTTGTCCGCTCACGATTTTTGCGAGTGGCTCCAGGCCTTGCTCACGCGCTATGGTAGCTTTGGTTCTGCGTTTTGGTTTGAACGGGAGATAGAGATCTTCAAGTCTTTGCAGAGTCTCTGCTTGCTCGATCTTTAGCTGCAACGCTGCGGTCAGCTTCCCCTGTTCCTTGATTGTTTCAAGGATATGCGCTCTTCTGTGCTCCAGGTCCTGAAGCTGCTTGCAAAGGTCCCGGATCTCTTGCAATTGAACTTCATCCAGGCTGCCGGTTCGTTCTTTTCGGTATCTGGCTATAAAAGGTATGGTAGCTCCTTCCTCCAGCAAGTCTAATACGTTGCTGATTTTGCCAGGCGAGACTGCAAGCCTGGAGGAAATCTTTTCAATCAATGCATGCTTTAACATTGCTGCAAAAATAGACAAAAAGAAATGGCCTGACCCTTCGCTTGTGCCCAAGGCACCCAGAAGAATCAGGCCAGCTTTTGAAACAAAGCAAAAGCTACTGAATCAAGATTTTCCTGGTCAAGAAATTGTATTTCTTTTGTATAGACACGTTGTATAATCCTGGGTTGAAGTTACTGACATCCACCATGGATTGTATCATGCCGTTTTCATTGTGAAATTGCTCTTCAAAGTGCATGGCGCCGTCCATTGAATAAATGCGTAATACAAAGGGCTCCGGACTTGGATCAGCAAAGTAAACGGTAAAGATGCTATTTGTGGGATTTGGACTTAGTTCGAAGTAGACCTTGTTTTCTGACAAAGCTGATTCCGACAGTTCTTCTATCGTTTTTCCGTCCCCACCAGCAGTACCCGGACTAACGAAAGTTGACCAATCGCAGTTGTAGTTTGAAAACCAACTGTTCCCATTTCCATTTCCATTTCCATTTCCGTTCCCGTTCCCATTTCCGTTTCCATTTCCGTTAGCCATTAAGTCGCAATCATAGGCCTCGAAAACATTTGCCTGCAGGGTTCGAATCTCAGTACATCTTTGTATGATGTCTGAAAGACTGGTATTGGCGATCTGCGCGCGAAGCATTGTACCTAAAGCAGGATCATTCTCGTAGAAGTAGTAATCAGCATCCCGCAAGTATCTAAACTGTGTACGAATGATACGCATTAGCGTAGGGCCAACAGCGCAATTGTTTAGAGGGTCCTCAGAAAGCAGACCGATCCAGGGATCAATATTATTCAAGTTGTTATCGTAAGCTTCCTGCAGGGCTGCTCGTCTGTCCGGATCCTTGGTTATTTGGTTTACATGAATGGCGCGGTACCCTAGATACTGTTTCCTGATGGTGTTGTAATCTGGCAAACCATGGTCTCTTCCTCGCTGTATGTTTAAGGCGGCAAGGTCCAAACCTGAAAGGTTCCCTTCTGGCCCATTGACCATCAGAAAGTCTCTGAGATTGTCGATGATCTTTGGGTCAACCTCTTCCTGCACCTGCGTGGCCAATCCTTTGAGGAATGGGTCAAGGCCATACTCTTCAATATGATTTATGTTGAAGAACCCCTCCAACAAGGTCATCACACCATTTCCAGCAGTGCTGCAGTCGTCATTAACAAGAATCAACTCGTCAGTCACCATTGTATGTCCTAGTCGATAGGCTGCAGAAGCAAACAGATTTCCAATATCTGGTTGCAATTCAGGATTGTAGCCATGATAATTTCCGAGGTGAATACCCAGCGCTGGCAAAAATTCCTGATAGGTGATAGCCTGGATATGGGCTCCCACCCGTTTTCGCGCCATTTGATAAATAGTTTCATCGCTGGTAAGTCCCAGGGATTTGTATTCTTCGCAGATTCGGTTGTGCTCTCGAACAAACAGCGTGTGCAATGAAGTGAGGCCAGGTTGTTCGCACCCTCGTACATCGCCTGTTACAAAGATCTTGGCCATGCCACCACGATCACCTGCCATGCTGGGCGCGTTGGGGTCAATGGCACTGTCTTTTTCGCCATCAATTGTGTTATAAGGTAGCAGATCGCCTGCAGAAGTTTTGAGCTTGCCCTCGCTAAAAGTCCGGAGCCAGGATGCGCGTTCTTCATCTGATCCATAGACATTTGATGCGTCTATCCAGGCTGTAATCAAATTGCGCTGTTCTCTTGGACTCGTTTCACCTGTATTGGGGTAGACATCAGATCTGTGGAAGGAGATATCATTCACAAACAAGGGCTCGTTGAGGGGTAATGGGATAGGGGCGGCTTCCTCGCCTTCCGGTGTCATGCTGATATCGTGGTCCAGAAACTGTCCCCAGGTGAACACAAAGCTGCTGAGATTTAAACTATTTGGCATCGATTCTTCCTGGTCAGAAAGCAAATTAGAAATTTCGCGGGGGCTCTTTCTATTTTGTCCACCAAGGTCATTGTAGGGGTCTGGCTGACCATACTGTGCTGGAAGGTCTCGAAACAATGCGATATCTGCTGCTCCCCAAAGTCGTCCATCTGGGGAGGAGACATTATTGCAAGTCCCGTCTATACTTCGATAAGGAGACTGCGTACCACAATTATTTCTCATATCGTGATCGGCGCGAACAGGATGTTCAAAACTAAGGCCGAAACCAGGCAGTCGAAATTTGTGATTGGCTTGCTGCCCGACTAAGGGGGTTATCTGAAATAGTCCAGCAAACGAAAGGATTAATAGTGCAGTAAAGAATTTTGCTATGCGGTTGGTAAGAAAAAAGCTGGGGTAGTGATACCACATAGGTCGTACTTAAGTTTCAGTTAAAAATCATAGATTTACCATCTTGCCATAACAATCTGTAGATTGAGGGGTAAATAGCAAGAGGAATAAAATCTTGTAAAAAGGAAATTGCTTGAAGGTGGGTGGGATTATGTACACCTGCTACAGTGTCCACAGTCCAGGGCAATGATAGCCCTTTTTTTGTACAGTATAAAGCCTTTTATCTTCAAAAACTGTTTTTTTGCAGCAAAAGCAGTAAGTCCCTTGAAAGACACATCGATGGCGCCATTTTTGAGGAGGGAAGAAGCTCAATTTCTGATCGCAGTATTTTTGCAAAAACAATTCCATGATTGTACGCTCAATTTTCTTTTATTACCTGTTTCTATTGCTTGTCGGTTGTGCTGATTCTAGTGAGCGAAAGGTAGGAACTGCTTTTCTACCGGATGGAAGCTCGTACAAGGGTGAACTGGAAAAAGGAATACCACATGGGAAAGGGAAGGCCAAGTTGGCCGATGGTAGCACCTATGAGGGGAATTGGGAAGATGGATTTCCTGAGGGTAAAGGGAAGTTTGTTTTTGGCGACGATACTAAATGGAAGGGAGACTATTTCGAGGGCCTTTCTTCTAAAGGTAAATCCAATGGACCAGGTGTTTATTATTTTGCCAATGGCTCGCGCTATGAAGGTGAATTTAAAGATGATCTTTTCCATGGTGAAGGTTCTCTGGTTCTCAATGATGGTTCGATGCTGAAAGGAAACTGGGATAAGGGTTTGATGATAGACGGAGATTTTCCTAAAGACTATGTCAAGCCAGAATGGGAACCTTTTTCGCCGGATGGCACCTTTAGAATCAGTTTTCCGTCCAAAGACTTGCAGAGTTCGGAAGTGCCGCAAAATACTATCGCTGGCATGATTCCAACCAAGGCTTGGCAACTTTCATTTCCTCCCTCCGAAAACCCTCTCAACTTTCTATACTCCTTTTCCTATACGGATTTTGATCCTGGTCTGCTTGATGCCAATGATCCGAAGCAGCGTGAACAGGAGATTGCGCGCTATTGGAAGAACATACAAAGAGGAGAGGCAAATGTGTTGATTAACAGTGCCCTTTCGGAATATCCTGGTCGTGAATTTGTCATGGACTTTGTCCGTGACGATGCGCAAGCCCGAACAAAGTGTTTTTTTGTTGGCCAGCGTTTCTATAAATTGCTGGTTATTACCAACAACAGATATCTTTATAACCTTTCTAATCAATACTTTTTTGACTCCTTTGAAATTCTCTAGAATGTTTGGCCTTAGAGCGTGAGATCGACTTATCCCCGAAAGTCAATCCGCTTGTTTCGTTTGATCTGCGTCATAATCGCCAATTGACTGGATTTTGACTATCTTAATCGCCAATTCTTGCGATTTTGTGTCATTAAACTGATGCGCTAATGAGTCTTGACAAGGAAGAACGTGACCGATATAAACGATCTATTATTGCCCTCTTGCTCAAGTTGTCTCAGTCGGATGATGATTGGGATACTAGAGAGTTGGCGTTTATCAGAGACATTGGCTACAAGATGGGGCTGGAAACGCATGATGTTGCGGAAATAAATGCTGGATTGGAAAACTTTGAATTGGTCCCTCCCAAATCTGAGAATGAGCGTATGGAGATCATGTATTATCTGCTGTTCTTCATGAAAGTAGATGGACAGGTTACAAAGCCTGAAGAGGAAATGGTGACCGGGGTTGGATTGCGTTTGGGTATTCGCCCGGAGCTTACTGGAGAATTAATAGGTATTATAAAGGACCATATTAATAAAGAGATTCCTGTAGATCGAATGCTTTCACTGATTAAGAAATACCTGAATTAGTAAGGCCTGTATTTATCGTTCTGGTTTCAGGCTGCAAATCCCACTTTCGCTTCTGTGCTTGCTCATTCCTTTGTTGCTGCGAGTATGCTGGTGCAAAATAGCCCTGGGCGCAGCGGCTATGTAGTGCTGCACCGCTGTGGTGACTGCCTGACTATGCCAGC
>JAHDEE010000273.1 GCA_020629005.1 Chitinophagales bacterium | reverse complement strand
GCCAGCAGCGGTGGCTCGACCTTAGGAGAGACACCGATGCTGGATACACGAAGCGGCTGAATGTGAGCTGCATTATAGTGGAGAGCAGGCAAGCCATTTGCGAGGTGGGATGACGTATCGCTCCAAATGATAAATCGTAAATGTTTTCATTGGTTCTTTGCAAATTTCTTTTGGTAGGTAAGGAACCTAAAAGGGGAGAAGTGAGTTGTAGAGACATACTTCAAACGATAACAATGAAGAATAAGCGAGGAATTCTCTGGCTCCTGGCCAGTTTCAGAGTGGATAGAGATACTCGCGTGCTAGGATAGAAATTTGATTTTTTTGAAATATAGGTTAAGAAAAGCCTCCCGACTGAGTTGAGAGGCTTTTTTTATGCACTCTGGAATAGTGACAAATACCCCCATTCGAGCGTCAAGCTATAAAGATTCCAGAAGTGCTGTAATTAGTCATTGTATGCCACTTTGGAAAAGTGCAAGTAATTGGCAAGTACTGCCGCTTGCTGCATAAATATGTATATCTTTCGCCCAAAAATTTTATGTCCGAAGACTTGCTGCAACGAGCATATATTCTGCTGAACCAGGGAAGGTTTGACGAGGCTGAAAAGTACCTGGGGCAGTTGATCGCAAAAGACCCTAATAACAGCATGGTCCTGGCGATGCTGTGTCAGGTCAAGTTGAAGCAAGAGGAACATGAAGAGGCTATCAAGCACATTGATGATGCCATTGCAGCCTCTCCTGATACGGCTTATTTGTATGGCATTAAAGCGGAGATTCTATTAGTCCGAAAGGAGTATGATGAGGCAGAGGAGCTTCTGCAGCATGCTACCAGAATAAACCCAGAGGATGCTCACGCTTTTGCTTTGTGGAGTCTCGTCAAGTTGAGTCGCAAGGACTTTAGCGCTGCTTTGGAGTTGGCCAATCACGCGCTTGAGCTTGATCCAGACGAGATACTGGCGCTCAACAATCGCAGCACTGCCCAATTGAAGCTGAAAAGAGCGGAAGAGTCTTTCAACACGATTGAAGACGCGCTGGAAAAGGAGCCAGACAACTCTTATACCCATTCGAACTATGGATGGAATCTTCTGGAGAAGCAGGAGGTACCCAGGGCACTGGATCACTTTGCGGAAGCTTTGCGATTGGATCCAAATAATGAGTATGCCCAAGCCGGGATGGCAGAGGCCCTGAAAGCGCGTCACCCTTTGTATCGCCTGTTTTTGCGCTATCAGTTCTTTATGGATAACCTGATGGCCAAGTACCAGTGGGGAGTGATTATCGGTTTTTATATGTTGTTTAAGGCGCTGCAGCGACTTGCGAGAAGCAATGAGGCCCTTGGTTGGCTGCTTACACCTGTGCTGGTGCTAATGACCATTTTTGCTTTTTCAACCTGGATATTTACACCAATCAGCAATGTGTTCTTGCGCTTTAATCGCTACGGTAAACACCTGCTCAGTCCGAGACAGAAAATTAGTTCGACCGCTGTTGCGGTGATGTTGCTTTGCAGTGTAATCAGTGTTGCGGCCTATTTTTATAGTGGCTCAACTGTTCTATTGAGTATCGCCGCAGTTACATTCACCATGATGATTCCTCTAAGTGTGATGTTTATGCCGGCAAAGAACAAGTACTTCATGCAGATTTATGCAGGGGTGATGGGGCTGCTTGGTATTGCGGCAATTGTGCAGACGATGAGTTCGGGCGCCTTTTTTGGTCTAGCGATGTTTGCCTACATGATCGGTCTATTCGCGATTCAGTTTATTGCCAATTACATCAGCATAGGTCGGCCGTAATGACAGTTCCAGCACTAACTAGCCTTGTTTTGCAGGCTTAGGTTTATCTTATGCAGTAGCTGCTCTGTTAGTGGTTTATGTAAGGCTGCCTGCACCAATGGATCTGCATCAAATCTTTGTTGGTCTTTAGGCGTGATGGTCGTAGAGAGGATGTAAATATCCGGAGACTGAAGTAGATTTAACGCTCTGAAACGCTCAAGAAACTCCCATCCGCTTAACTCTGGCATATTAAGGTCGAGAAAGAGAACATCAGGCATAGGTTTACTCTCCCCTTCTGCAATTTCCGCGAAGTATTGCAAGGCTTGTTTAGCAGATAGAAAAGAAATCATCTTACCAACGACAGAAGATTTGTTGCCTACGATTTCATGGTAGAAATTGGTAGGGAAATCGTCGTCTATAAAGAAGACCAGATCAATCATAGTTCTATTGGTGCGGCGGGTTAACCTGGGGGATTGTGAAAAAGAAAGTACTGCCGATTCCCGGTTTGGTCTCAGCCCAGATATCGCCCTCATGCAGCTCTACAATTTTCTTGCATTGTGCCAGGCCAATACCTGTACCATCTATTTCTAGGGCATTTTCCAACCTTTTAAAAAGTCCAAAAATTTTGTCTTCATACTCCGGGTCGAATCCTTTGCCATTGTCGGCTACAGAAAACAACCACTCATGCTCATTATCAATACAGGAAATGGAGATACTGGGTGTTACCTCCTCCCTGCGGTATTTCAGTGCGTTCGATATCAGATTTTCAAACAGTGAACTCAGCTCTACTGGATATGCTTCCAATTCCGGAAGCCCTGATACCTTAACTTTAGCGGTACTCATTGAATCGCTCAAATCCTGAACAACTTCTTCAACCAGCTTTTTTGTATCGATCCACTCCTTACGGCTATTGCTGCCAATCTCAGAATAGGTCACCATGTCATCAATAAGATCGTGTAGCCGTTGTCCTGAGCTGGCTATGAATTGCAAATAAAGTTTTGCCTCTTCATCCAACTGTGCCGATTTGCCATCCAGTAGCAATTTCGAGAAATTCAGAATCGTTCTCGTTGGCTGTTTCAGATCATGGGAGGCAGCAAATAGAAACTGTTCCAATTCCTCATTGCTGGCTTTCCAGGCAGCTTTCCGATCTTCAAGTTCCGCTGTTCGCAAACTCACTGCGAACTCCAGGAACTCGCTGTATTTTCTTTTTTGTTTAAAATGTCTGCAAAAGCTCCAACCCAAGACCAGCATCACAACAGCCACCAAACCAATCAGGCCTACCAGTGGGTCATAAAGCTTGAATGCCCAGGAAAGTTGAAAGCAATCCCGCCAAAAACTGTAGACAATTATCTGGTACAAAAACAGGGGTGTCAACATCCAAGCTCAGATTTTGTCTGCAGGCAGAAGACTGCAGCAGGTTTCTAACAACCGGCACGTAAAATGCCAAAATATAGAATTTGAATTACAAATCTGCTCAGGTAGAGTAACTGTAGAGGCTTTGTAGATGAAGCACTTGCAAAGCCCCGTGCTTTGTCATAAACCAGCAATGATTCAGCCAATTGATGCCCCTTGAATGAGAACAAACCGATCTTGTCTTGCAGCCAACAAAAGCACAAATTGCCATCGCTAAATGGCCGCGAAAGACAATAACAATGTCTTATAACTGAAAGAGAACTAATGGGAGCCCACTTTTGCAATGGAGACCACGGGTCCCTATTTACGTCACAAATGAAAGGGATTTACCCGCGTCTCCAACGAACCTTTTCTACAATCGCTGATCGCTTGCTCTTGGCTTGGTGACCTTTTTCCGGCACACCAATGTAGAAGAATCCTAAACAATTTTCGCCCGGTCGCAGCTGCAGGAATTCTTTAGCATCTACAATGGCCTTTGGCGAACTCCAATAGCAGCCGAGTTCGAGGCTTGTACAACTTAAATACATGTTTTGTACTGCACAGGCCACAGCAGCCACTTCCTCCCATTGTGGCACCGATTGTTTCGCGTCACGCTGCATACAAATCGCTATTACATGACTCGATTTAAGTGCTTTAGAGAGTGTCCGTTTGTATTTATCCTCAGAAAACAGTTCGGATGGCGTATGCTCCAGATAGTGATTTGCCAGAAACTCGCCTATACTCAGTAATCCGTCATCGGCAAAGACCACAAAGCGCCAGGGCTCCGTGAGCTTGTGAGTAGGCGCCCAATTGGCATTTTCCAATATTCCCATGATCGTTTTCTCCTCAACCTTCTCTCCCGTATAAGAGACAGGGAAAACAGATCTCCGCTCCTGAATCAATTCACTGACATACTCAAATCTGGTGGTAATCATACTGCTTAAGTTTCACGCTAAAGTAATTACATTTCCAATCTTTATCTACAACTGTTTTAGCTCATTCCACTGGTACCTCAAGCACAAAGCCTTCAAATACCTGACCGACATAAAAGTGGTCTTTCCATCTCACTGCTACAGTCCCGCCACTCATATTGCTTCCAATTTCAGTGAAAATTTCTTCCTCTGTACAGCTTTCTGGACTGAGCTTGTAGATGGACCAGGGGCTTTCAACACGAGGGTCACGGGCATGCCTGAAAAACCGAAAGGGCTTGGTATGACAGGTGAGGTAGAGATTTCCAAGCTCATCTTTAAAAAAGTTATCCCCTCCAATCATCTTTCCAAAGCGGCAAGATTTGTCCAAAACGGGGTTCTGACCATTCTCAAGTTTATATTTTAGCACTTTGTTACCGGTAGTCAGAGCGGTGTACAGATGACCATCCGCTTCCACCACACCATTGGGCATGCGAAGCCTTTCGATTACAATCGAAAAGCTATTGCTCTTTTTATCATAATATCCAATACTACCGCTCTTGCGCCTAAAGAGACCGGCGCTTATTATCTGCCATTCTGTTTGTTTACCTAGCCAATTGGAGAAATAGTAGCTACCATCTTCCAAGACATGAATATCATTTGGTGCTCGCATACTGGCGTCAGTGTGCAATTCTTTCAGTTCTAGAAAGTCGTCCTGAACCTGGAATATCAGCACCTCATGCTTCCAGGAACCTCCCTCTTCTTCATGATGGTTGATAGCGTACAAATATACCTGACCATCAATTTCCTGAATGTCAATACCATGTGGCCAGAAAGGCACCGGTAGCTCACTCATACGGAGCTGTTTAGTACTTTTTGTAAGGGGATCAATGGCGTAGATTCCGCCGTAAATCTGTTCGGAACGTCTTTCTGCACAAGAGACGAGTAAACGGGGGGAGCCGGACCAATAGTCGATTACCAAATCCTCTGGTCCGGGCCCCGTATGAATGCGATACAGATTGGACTTTGACTGAGCGGTTAAGTCAGTCTGGCTAACGCACAAAAACAAAAACATAAATGCGAAGAATGGCGGCAATAGTACCGCCGATACTTTAGGGGTATTTTCATTCTTCATTCGAAGAGAGGTTTCGGTGACAGGATGGCGCAAGAAAGTCAAGTAACTTATGGGACACAATTTCAGCAAAGATATCAAAGCAAAAATTAAATGCCACTCACAACGATACAAGAACCAATCTGCAGCCATCCGGTTCCGAAACCTTACGGCTAATCCAATACTCGCGAACAAGTCCACACCTCCTAGCTTGAACACCACCCAAGCTATCGGGCAATTAACCGTTAAACACTACTATACACTAAAATAATAACGAAACACCAAATCTTATTTTTAAACCTAAAGCACAAAACCTACAGGATTCTCGCACGCTGAAAACCGGAAATAGCAGGAAAAAGACTCCTTTCCATGACCGATTTCACCCAGTTCATTCTATACTTCCTACTATAGACTTGTAAGTCCCGGATTTTTCCCGAAGAAGCGTGAATTTTTTACTTTTACTTTATGATACTGAAGCCCATAGATCCGCAAATAAGCGCAGCACACACGCTTCCTGGCAGCTTTTACAAGAGCGAAGAAAGTTTTCAAATAGTTACGGAAAAAGTCTTCGCACGAACCTGGCAATACGTTGAAGATGAACAGATTCTACCGCACATCAACCATTATCACCCCTTCACCCTCCTACCCGGCGTTCTCGATGAGCCGCTCCTCTTAACACGCGATAAAGAGAATACCCTTCGCTGCCTTTCCAATGTCTGTACCCATCGAGCAAAAGTCATCGTCCAGCAGCCAGGCAAAGGGAAGCTGCTTCAATGCGGCTATCACGGTCGCTGCTTTCGTCTGGACGGACAATTCAAAAGCATGCCCGGCTTTGATGGTGTCCAAAATTTCCCCTCTGATGCCGACAATCTGCCGCCAGCATCCCTGGTGAGTTGGCTCAAATTACTCTTCGTCTCCATCGAGCCCAAGGTGCCATTTGATGAAGTATTCGCGCCGATTTTGGAACGAGTCTCTTTCATGGGGCTCGACAATATGTGCTATTCCGCCGAGCACTCGCGAGACTACCCCGTCAAAGCCAACTGGGCACTCTATTGCGACAACTACCTGGAAGGCTTTCACGTGCCTTTTGTACATCCGGGTCTAAACGCCGCTCTCGATTTTAAGAATTACGATTATGAAATTTTTCCATATTGCAACCTTCAGGTCGGCGTCGCAAAAGAGGGTGAATTGATGTTCAACCTTCCAGAAACCTCAGTTGATTATGGACGCAATATTTACGCCTACTACTTTTGGGTATTCCCAAACCTAATGCTGAATTTCTATCCCTGGGGCCTTTCCCTAAATTACGTACGCCCGATCAATCACCAGGAAACAATGGTGCATTTCCGCACCTACTTCATCGAGGGAGGCGAACAGCATGCAGACAAGCAGTGTGTCCATCAAACCGAAATAGAAGACGAAGAAGTGGTAGAGAGCGTGCAGCGCGGCATTCAGTCCCGGCTCTACAAAAGTGGCCGCTACTCCGCCACAATGGAGAAGTGTGTGCACCACTTCCATACCCTGCTAGTCGACTTCATCAATGACTAGTGCTGCGTAAACAAAGTATGTGACACCTTTAAGGGCTTATCTTTTTGTCAGCCTAGGCGCGAGGATGGAGCATAGCCTTAGCTACGTGACTGACGAGCAACGAAGGATGACAGAAATAGAAGCCCTTGAAGGTGTTTCGGACTTCGGTTGCGTAGCACTAGGCTCTTTCAAAATAATAGAATAATCAGGAGCGCAGCGAACAACATCGCGTAAGCATCTTGCCTGCTATCCATTCCAATGGAGGCACCCTTCGCTGCTGCCTGCATCCGCTGCTTCGGTCTCGCCTCAGGGCGAGCCCTCACCAGCGGCGCAGTCAGGCGCTCAGGCCACCTCCATTTCCATTTCTATGTGCGCCTTGAACCACCGCGCGATGCAAATCACAGTGTGG
>JAHDEE010000272.1 GCA_020629005.1 Chitinophagales bacterium | reverse complement strand
GAGCTTCTTATCTTGAAGGGCCGTTCCTATTCGAACTCTTTTACCATTGTTGCAGGCGCTGCTGCACCCGTTGTCCCCTATGCTGGAAAAGAGTAACACTTACGTATTATCGTGGCTGGAGTGATATGCTTCAGGCAAAAGAACATGCTTGTCAATACAAGAAGACTTTGTGGAGCTAAGAAGCTACTGCCCAGGAGACCTATGTCTCACTAAAAGTCATCGTCTTTTTACTAATATCTCATCATGTCAATGGTAAAAAATATTTTTTATCAAACTCAAATGCCTAGTAAATGAAACGAATCTATGTAAGTATTACATGCCTGCTGATGGTGCCATTGTTGCTCCTGGCACAGCAGCAAAGACAGGAAGTCGATAGACGAACCTGTGCCTCTGACAAAGTGCTGCTCAATTCTTTGAAAGATGATCCTGTTCAGCTTCAGCGCTTTGAGAAGATTACTCGCGACTGGATTGAATATTCCAGCCGTGACCCTCGATCAATATCCCGAAGTGCGGTAGTGCTGCCTGTGGTATTCCACCTGGTAACGGATGGGACAGATAGTCCCGGAGTTACTGATTTGGCCGATGATCCGGAAGCTGATATTGTCGCGGAACTCGAAGGTGTCATTACATTTTTGAATGATCGTTTTGCGGGAAACAATCCCGGCTTCGACTGTAGCGAGCCGAGTGTGGGGCAGATTAGTTTCTGTCTTGCCCGGCAGGATGCCTCGGGATATACTACACCGGGCTACACGGTCTGGGGTGGAACCGGAAGCAATGTGCCGCAGGAGGTGAGTGACCCAACGGTAAGTACTGCTATTCAGGCCGCTAATGATTTTTCAACGGAGCGATTTATCAATGTTTACGTTGTGGAAGACATCGTGGATCCGGTTGCTGGTTATGCCACTTTGCCTCCTTCTCACGGAAGTGTTAGCGACGGTATTCATGTAGAACTGAATCATTTGTTGACTAGCACAATGGTGCATGAGATGGGCCATTATTTGGGCTTGTTTCACACCTTTGGCATTTGTCAACCTGATCTGATCGGCGTTCTGGATGAGTTTGATGCTGGTGGTTCTGTGGTATATAATGCTTGCTCCTGTGATAATGATAACTGCCTTTATAATGGCGACATGGTATGTGATACTCCACCCAACAGAATGACACCCGATGCGACGGATCAGGGTGTTACAGACTTCTATAGCTGTGCCGGCTATAATACTTGTAATACGGATGCTCTTGCAACAGTTTTTGATGAGTTTAACCTGACTTCTGATGAACTGGATGACAAGATGAATTATATGGACTATCCCGGTACTAGTGGTATAGCGCGAAACCACTTTACGCCAGGTCAGCAAAGTCGAATGTGTTTTATGGTGCATCCTGAATGGGGACCAAGGAATACACTGCTAAATAATGCCAGTTGTGAGGAAGGATGTGAGCCGCAGTGTTCGATTGAAATCCTGGACTTTGACTATACACTGGGCAATGAAGGCTATGTCAATTCAGTGCAAGTGGATGAGTATTTATATCTGGAAGTTAACGAGATTGGCTGCGGCTTTACCAATTATTGGTGGTCCTATGTGGATCTTGATAACCCGCCACTTGTGCCTGTTTCATTAGGGCAAGGAAACTTCTACTACAGCTTTGGCGAAACAGGTAATTATCAAGTGATTCTTACCGCTTCAAATGGCGGTACTTGTGTTCTTGAAACAACCATCGATTTGCAGGTGCTTGATCATCCAGGGGAGTGTCCACCTAATCTGGACTTTTCCGATGGCTGGGCTGGCTGGGATCGCATTGCCTATCATGGCGGTTACTTGCCTCCGGCAGTGGCGGAAACCGGGCCTGCTGATCCGGAAGAGTTCGATATCCTTACCGAGGCTGAGTTTGCAGATGATCCTCACTTTGGTACCGATGGTCTCGACCTTAATTTTCCGAATGGCGTAGATCAGGTAATGCGAGTAGGTCGTGTGATCGGTGATGGGGTGGAACTGCCAAATTCCAGTGCCTATTACAGCACTTTTACCTTTACTCCTTCACCGGACAATTCTCGTATCAGGATCTGGTATTTGGGTGCAAAGGTAGGAACCAATACGCCTGGTGTTGCTACCTGGTTTCTGAATACCAATGGGATCATGCCCTCCGTTTATGGTATTGAACCAAGTTATGTATATACGATACAGGATGACGATGGCACTTCTGCGCGCGGTGGAAGACATAATGCAAACGGTCGGGCAAGCCGAGATCGTGTTGGGTTTGGAGGCTATGGTGCGGCTACCTTTGCGCCAACGACCCTAATGATCAATGATGTGGCAGTTGACTTGAGTGTACAACAGGACTGGAATTCGCAATCCTTTGACTTCAGTGCCTATGCATGTGACCCTGGAAGTGAAGTGACGATAACGCTGTACGCAAGGACCAATACCAACATAGCTGGCTTTGATCATGCTTATGCCTACTTTGGCATTGAATCCTGCATGCCGGCGATCGCTGATCCGGTTGTTTTGGATTTGCCAAACATTCAGCTAGGTTGCCTGCCAACCACCAATACCGGAGACGTTACCAATTGCTTTAGTTTTGATTTGCCGCAGCCTCCCGGCTGGGATCTTAACCACGCCTTTTCAGACTACTCTAATGTAGAAGTGGAGTGTTCTTTGGATGGTACCACTTTTGTGGATGCTGATAATGCTGATTTTTCGGTCACTCATGCTGGTTCGCGATTGCGACTTTGCAACGAAGGTATACCCATCAAGCACTTCCGCATTACCTATCATACGCTTTGCGGGACCTATGTAGATGAAGTGTCGATCCATAGCAATTATATCAATCAGGTAGACCTTTGTGAGGAAGAGCAGATAGAAGGAGGTCTCAATATTACTGCTCCTCAGACACCGCACTTCTGTCCGGGAGATGCTGTTTATCCGGAGCTGCAAATGTCGGATCCATGTTGGTACGATGGCGGTGATCCTGCACCGGATTATCAGTGGCAAATTCTTTGGGGCAATGCCTGGAGGGATCTTTACTTTAGCGAAGACTTAACAGATCCGATAAATACGGAGAACTACCAAATTAGTGAAACAGATTTTATCTGGGTAAACAATTGGCGAAATCTTGTTGACCGAATCGAAGATCTGGCCTGTTCTCAGTTTAGAAGAATTATCCTGTGGCAGGAGCCCTATTGTGGGCAAGAGGTGACTATCTTTGGTGAAACGATTAATGTTCAGAACCTTGCACCTCCAGGCGCATTGTCTCCTTGGGATTTTAACGTAAATGACATTTGTGCTCTGTCAAATTTAAACTTGGAGTTTGACCTCACGACAGCTGCCTCGGGAGCCTTGAATAACCATTCGCAGCCCTATCTCTGCAATCCTGATCTTTTAGAGAATATCGGCATGCCGCAGGGAGTAACCAATACCCTCGATCTGATTTTTCACCTCAACGAGATTGGAAATGTAATTGAAGTGCTGCCTGACGAGTCTTCCCCTACTAGTTTTAGCTACGAGAATATTTGGCCCTTCGAAGCCAATTATGTGAACTATACATTTAATAATGCCGGCCCTGATTTTCTTCCAATATTTGAAGAGGGCGATCAGTTGATCATTGAGTATAGCGGAACGATGTTCGGTTGCAACTTTACCTATTTCCACAATGCTCCCTCAATCAGTGCGCTACCACTGGAAGCGGGCGAAATCACTGCTGTTGATGAACTGTGTTTCTCCGAAGATGCCATCATTGTGTTTAACGATGGTACTGTGTTTGACGACTCACAAGGCTATTTCTGGCAGTGGTCAGCTACGCCTAACTTCCTGGATCCGCAGGTTTTTGTTGGCGTAGAAGATCCGAATCTACTTACAGTTCCTGCTGGCTTCTTTCCGAATACGGAGGATATCATTTACATACGAAGAGTATACAATGGCACCGATTTTTGCCCAGGACCTGGCTTCAGCAATGTAGTGGCCATTTTGAATACTTGCGCGATATTTTACTGTGATGACCATGAGTTCATAATTTCTCCCATCTCGGCCGATCAAGTAAGCAATGAAATTGAGCTAATACTTGGTTTTCCTAACACAGACTGGGTGCCTTATGGTGGTGTGATCTTTTGGGACGATGATGGTGCCAGCTCTGAATTCATGATGGAGCCTAATGACTTTGATATAGTGGTTAGCCACATATATCCCACGATCTCTGCTGGCTATACAGTCACAGTGGCCTTCGTGCTGTACAATCCTATGCTGGATGACTATGTGGTTTGCTGGCAAGATCAGTTCTTTGATCTTACTCCGGTAAATGGCATTGACTGTTACTTCGATGTCTATCCAGCTGGGGGAATCGACTTCGATCTTGATGGTCAAGAACTCACCATCACCTTCGATGAAAACTGGGATCCTGACTATACTGGCTGGGATGTAGAAATATATGGAGATATACCCTTTGTGGTATTTTGGAATCAGAACGCGGGCACCTTTAGTTACACCTATACTTTCCCGGACCCTGGTAACTACAATGTCACCGTCGCATTGGAAGACAATGACTGGACCGGTCAGCAATGCTGGCAATTTTACAACGAAGAAATCTACATTCAATGTCCATTCAAAATGCATGGGCGACTGTGGAAAGACAGTTCTCCAACTGATGGTCAGCAAAACCCAGGGGAATCAGGATTCGATGGCGTGCCTGTAAGAATTGGAGAATACGACGCCGGAAGCTTTGATTACATCGCTAACATTATGACAGACGGTGATGGTTTGTGGAACTTTTCTTACCAGGATTTCACAGTCTATCCGGACAAAGACTACTACATCATTATCGATCAAGCTGCTGCCGCGCTGGCAGGCCTGAGTCTTACAGAATTGAATGTCGGGAATGATAGCAGTGACAGCGATTTCTACGAAATGACTATCGATGGTATCGCCGTCTATGCCTACGGCCCGATTGCCTTCAATTGCGATCAAGGGGAGTATATTTTCGATGCTGGCTTCTACCAGGACTGTGTGCCACGCCAATATCGTATTAGCGGGAGAATTTGGAGTGACGACAATGAGTCTGGTACTCAGCAATTCGGTGAGCCCGGAATGCCGTCCATCCCTGTTTCTATGCTATCGTACAATGGAAGTAATTACTTCCAGCTTGCAACAGATTTGAGTACCGCAAGTGGATATTATGCCTTCTCAGAGGTGGATGTTGAGTTATCTACAGAGCTAGAGTATTATTTGGCAATAGACGATGGAGATATACCCATGGAGTTCCAAGCAACTCTTCCCGATATTGGAGCCGACTGGCAGGACAGTGATTTTCATCCGCAAATCATAAATGGCGACCTTAAATACGTGTATGGACCAATTCCATTTAGCTGTCGGGAAGACTACTACGATTATGATGCTGGCTTCCATAAGAAATGCTTAGAGAAAGAGTTCGAAATCAACGGGACTGTGTGGCAGGATGCTGATGCTGATGGTTTTCAGGATGATACTGAAATCAATCTCGCCACCATTCCCGTAAATGTATTTGAGTACAATGGTTCCAGTTTTTCACTACAGTCTACTGCTTTTTCAAATGGCTTGGGGCATTACAATTTCAATGCCGATGACTTCACACCAGATGACTTTAATGATTACTTCCTTGCGGTAGCAGATGCTGACATTCCGATCGGACTGGAGTTGACCATCCCTAATGCAGGAGACGATGGCAAAGACAGCGACTTCATCGAAGTATGGAACAATGGGCAGCTCTTCTACGTCTTTGGTCCGATTCCTTTCAATTGTAAGGAGAATAAATTTGACTACGATTTGGGATTGAGTCCGGCTTGCAAGATGGAGCAATACAATCTGCATGGCACCGCATGGTTTGATGATAATCCGCAAAATCACCAGCAAGACGCTTGGGAGTCAGGTATTGCAGACCTCGAAGTGCAAATTTTAACTTACAACGGTACTAATTATACCATGGTCTACGGCAGTATCACAAATGCCTCTGGAAACTGGGGCTTGGTGGAAGACGACCTTACGCTTGACCCAGAACTAGACTATTACTTAGCTATCAAGAAGGAGCAAGTTGAAAGTGGTTTGACTCCTGTGATTGCCAATGTAGGTACTGATGATCTTGACAGCGACTTCGTATACCAAGTGATTGAAGGCACGCAATACTATGCCTACGGCCCCATCGATTTTGACTGCGATGTTTATGATTACGATTTTGATATTGGCTTTAGGAAAGCCTGCACTCCTGAATGTTATGAAATGAAAGGTACTGCATGGTGGGATACCCGACCTCAGAATAATTTGCAGGATCTGGAGGAAACTGGCTACTCCGGATTGCGAATGCAATTGCTGTCAGTTGAGGAAGGTCGCTACGAAGTCATAGATCAGGTAGGTACAGATTTGTTGGGTAACTATATTTTCAGTTGTAAGGAAATAAATATTAACGAGACTGATTACTACATCATTACCTCGAAAGACGAGTTGCCGAGCACGGTAAACGTTAGTAAACCGGATGCTGGAGAGGATAATCTCGACAGCGACTTCACACTAATTGAGATCGATCGCAAGCCCTATTATGCACATGGCCCCATCCAATTCGATTGCCGCCAAAGCAGCTATGATTTTGACATCGGTTTGTATCGCAACAGATACAGAGAGAAGTCTGGAGCAGAGGGCTTGATAGGCCAATTGGTCATTTCGCCAAATCCTGCCAAAGACCAAAGCAGGGTCATTTTACCTTCGATTGATCCAGCGAGTCTGAAGCAGCCCGTAGAGCTAAAGATGTACAGCCTGATCGGCGAATTAGTCTATGAAGCCACACTTGACAAACACACAAGAGAGCACCTAATCCAGTTTGACGATAAGCTTCATTCTGGACTCTATGTTGTCGAAGTACTGATCGGTGATCAACTCTTAAGATCACGATTGATGATGTTGAAGAATTAATTTTATTTGGAGCGCAGCGCAGGTGTCCCGTGGAAACACCCGTCCTGTGCTCCGTTTGTAGTCGGCAGCCATCTGGCTTGTTCCAGCCGGGCCACTGGCGTCTCAGCTTAATGCTGAGCCACCATTGGCCTGGCTGTCACAAAGCCATCTGGCTACCGCCTACCACTTCGCCCAGGGCTATTTTGCACCTGCGCTCCATCGCGCCCTAAGCATCCCC
>JAHDEE010000271.1 GCA_020629005.1 Chitinophagales bacterium | reverse complement strand
CTCTTTGCTCCTCATTCTCGAATAGTCAATCGCTCGTTATCTCCAAATGACTCATAGGCAGAAGTGATGATCTTATCGCCTTCGGACAAACCCTCCAACACCTCATAGTGACTCGGATTCTGTCTGCCAATTCTGACATCACGCTTATGTGCGCTGGCTTCATCATCAGCGAGCAGGTATACCCATTTGCCACCTGTACTTTGATAAAAGCTGCCTCGCTTCACAATCAGTGCCTCTTCCGATGCGCCCAGTTCTAACTGAATATAATAGGTCTCCCCTGTTCTAATTTCCTCCGGTACTTTATCAACAAAGGTCATTTCAATCTCAAACTTTCCATCCCGAACCTCCGGGAATACCTTCTTCACTTTAAGGCCGTATTTCACCTCGTTCTTTTCAGTAAATCCCATCAACTGTGTTTTCACTCGATGTATATAATGTTCGTCAATGGACACTCTAACTTTATAAGAAGTAAGTACATTAAGCTGCCCAATTCGATCACCAGCGGAGATAGCTTCGCCGACCTGGGCATTTAGGAGGCCCAATTGTCCATCGACAGGAGCCGTCACCAGCAGATCATCCAATTTGGATCGCACCAGCTTGATGTTCTGTTGCATAGTATGCAGATTGAGCTCTAACTGCTCTACTTGAGCAATTCGAAACAAGGAATCCTGCTGCTGTCGCATGAGCAGCAGATCTCTGCTTTGTAAGGCAAGTTCGTACTGCTCCTGCGAGATTTTGAATTCCTCTTGAGAAACCACGGCATCTGCAATTAGCTGCTGGTTCCGCTCATACTCGCGTTTGCGTTGGATCAGGCTGTACTTTAGCTCCAGTAATTGCTGCCTCAGGTTTAAGCGCTCCTGTTCCATACTTATTCGGGTATTTCTAAGGAAATTGATTTGCTCTGCCAACTGTGCCTCGCTGTTCAGTATCTGTAGGTGCAAATCGGAATTGCTCAGTTTTAGAATCACATCACCGGCCTTCACTTCTGCTCCCTCTTCGATCAGCACTTCTTCCACTCTACCACCAACCACCGCATCAAGATAGATGGTGGTGATTGGCTCAGCGCTGCCAGAAACACTGATGTAATCCCGGAACGAAGCCTGCTCAACAATAGCCGTGTTGATTCGCCCCTTCTCTACCCGCAACTCGCTAGCAGAAAAATTGATTTGCTGGTACCCTACCAATAAAAGCACAACGGCAGTTGCAAACGCCATTGCTTTGTAGAGCATTTTCATGTTTTTCTTCTTCTGACTAATTGGCTTATCCATAAGGCTCCGTTTTGCAAATCATATTTCAAGTGGCATGCCAATCCAACAACACGCTGTAAATCAAACACTTAAGTAAAGCAGTCGCCAGCCAATTGGAAAAAAATGTAAAGCTCCTTTACAGTGAAGTGTAAAAAAATTTTACACCTTTAAGGCGTTCAGCCATTGCATTCGCTCGTTTTCGAATCAAGACGCCTTAAATCTGTGCCGATGAATACTAGCAGCATCCTCATCGTTGATGACCAAAAGAGCATAGTGACAGCACTTTCCCTGCTACTATCCAGTCAGGGCGCTACAGTGTATAGTCTCAGCCAGCCGCAGGCTATTCCTGAATACCTGCGTGAGAAAAACCTGGACATCGTACTGCTCGATATGAATTTCAGAGCAGGCATCAACAATGGTAATGAGGGACTGTACTGGCTCAAGGAAATCAAAAAGTACGATGCAGCCATTACTGTGATCATGCTTACTGCCTATGGAGAGGTCCCACTGGCCGTGGAAGCCGTGAAGCAAGGTGCTCACGATTTCATACTTAAGCCATGGGAAAATGAGAAGCTGCTGACCACCATACAAGCTGGACTCAAGCTGCGAAAATCAAAAATCAAGATCCAACAACTGGAGCGGGACAAATCTTCCTTAACGGAAGAAGTCAACCGATCCACGCAGACCTTCATTGGCGAATCTGCTCCCATGTTGGAACTGAAGCGAATGATCACAAAAGTAGCGGCAACAGACGCCAACATTATGATCACCGGCGAAAACGGAACAGGCAAGGAAGTCATCGCCAGAGAAATACACCGGCAGTCACTTAGGAATGAGCAGCCGATGCTGAGTGTAGACATGGGTGCCATTGCTGAGTCGCTTTTTGAGAGTGAGCTGTTTGGACATATGAAGGGAGCTTTTACCGGAGCCAACACTGATCGTGCCGGCCGTTTCGAAGTTGCCAGTGGCGGTACCATTTTCCTGGATGAAATAGCCAACCTTTCTCTAACACTACAGGCCAAGCTACTGCATGTATTGCAAACCCGTACTGTCACCCGCATAGGCTCCAACAAAGCAATTCCAGTAGACATTCGTCTGCTCGCAGCAACCAATCGAAACCTCGAACAAATGGTGGCTGATGGTGATTTTCGAGAAGACCTGCTATATCGAATGAATACCATCCAGCTCATCGCCAGCCCACTTCGGGAAAGAGGAAATGACATACTATTGCTGGCAGATTTTTATCTGGACAGATATGCAAACCGCTATGCGAAAGAAGGCTTACAGCTTGCTGAGAAAACCAAAAAGAAACTGCTGCAATACAAGTGGCCAGGCAATGTACGCGAACTACAACACAGTATGGAAAAGGCCGTCATTCTTAGTGACAATGAGGTGCTACAACCGGAGGATTTCTTTTTCCAGGCGACGATCAATAAGGTCGATCAGCTGTCTGGCATGAATCTTAGCGATGTCGAAAAACAGCTTATCAAAGGGGCGCTGAAGCGGCATGAAGGCAATATGAGCGCGGTGGCAAAAGAGCTTGGTATCACCAGACCTACACTGTACAGTAAAATCAAGAAGTATGATTTATAAGAAGCTGTATATACAGGTCGTCTTAAGAGTAGGCATCATATTACTACTCTGCCTAGTCACTTCCTTCCTTTGCTTCGCGACCTCAGTCAGTAAAACCATTGCCATTCCTCTGCTGCTAATGATTGGGATAAGTACCTATCGACTTGTGTACTTTCTCAATCGTACGAATAGATTACTCAGCTCCTTCTTCGATGCAGTGGACAATAATGATTCGGCTTTACAGCTAAGCACCAAGGGCTATGACGAAAATTTTGTATTGGTTAAAGAAAGTCTCAACCGACTCAATCTTCAATTGCAAGATCTTAAAATCAAGAATGAACAAACGCAGCTTCTCCTGGAGGCCATCATTGAAAATGCCGCCGTCGGAATAATCTGTATGGATGAAAGGGGAGCTGTACAGTACAGTAGCAAGCGAGGAAGAAACATGTTCGGCCTACAGCATCTCAGCCAACTAAAGGCCCTGCTAAAGATCGACAAAAAACTAGTCTCCACAATTGAAAATCTCAAAGACGGTCAACAGCAATTGTACAAGCTAAAGCTAGAAGGCAAACATGCTCACCTGGTCTTCTACTCAGCTAGCCTCAAGCAAAAAGAGAGCACTCTTCGTATCATTTCCTTCACCGACATTCAAAACCAACTCGTGAGCAATGAGTTGGATTCCTGGCAAAAACTGATTCGGGTGCTGAACCATGAGATCATGAACTCTATTGCTCCGATCACCTCACTATCAGATTCGCTATATCGCATCTACGAACCTATGAAGCCTGAGACCCCAATCACTGAAACCATATTGCAACATACGCAAACCGGCCTTGAGGTGATTACCGAGCAGGGCAAAGGCCTCATCTCTTTTGTGCAGTCTTACCGCGAACTCACGAGACTTCCAGACTCGCAGCTACAAGCAGTTTCAGTGGACCGACTATTCAAAAAAGTGCAGTTGCTCATGCAAACGGAATACTTGAACCATTGTGAAATCAGCTACCAACAAAACACCAATCCAGACCTGGAGGTGATGATGGATGAAGCACAGATGATTCAGGTCATCACCAATCTCATCAAGAACGCATCAGAGGCTATCTCCAATTCCGGCAAGATCATCCTAAAATCCTACATTGACAAAGAGGGAATGCTTGCCATCGAAGTCAGTGATAATGGTCCTGGCATTGATGCCGAACACCTCAAGAGCATTTTCGTTCCCTTTTTCACCACCAAGACAAACGGCTCCGGCATTGGTCTCACCATCGTGTCCCAGATCATCCGAAAGCACAATGGCGAGCTGACTGTTGAAACTGCACCGGGTGTTGGCACGACCTTTCGGATATTGTTGATGGTGTTGGGTTAGGGGGAGAAACCTCACACCCAGTCGCCTCCTTAGCGTTTCCATTTCCTAGGGCTGAAGGTGTTAGCTTGACTCATCTTGGTATCTTTTTACTTAAAATAGGAGGTTGCAGACCAAATGATAACACGGAAACAAAATCGAAGTATCTACACCACGCTCTATAACCGGAAGTACAACTTGTTATCAGAATGGGGAACCTTCAAACGTATATACATTCGGTTTGTCGGGTCAAGGGGCAAATCAAATTTGACACGAATTAAGCTAGCGGGTTCTCCTGATCTGACAATTTGCGTTGTGCCTACAAGTTCCGATAGAATCACATTCCTCTCCAGATATAGATCCTCTTGCGAGACTAATACAAGATAGTTGGCAATATTGCTACTGTTGATAAGCCAACTACCCGTTTTTTGAATCCACTTGATTTTCAATTCCAATTGATTTTGATCCCAAAATGCTACCAATTGCAGACCACAAAAGTCGAATAATTCGCCGAATTGCGCTACGGATAGTTGAATTTCCAAAAGACTTGCAGCCAGCTTATCCACGTTGGTGTATGGGTCTACTTCGTAGTAACTCAAGCCTCGACTCAAGGCTTCACTATCCTTACTTTTCCTTAACGAAATAGCATTGACAATTGCGACATAGACTCGATTCAAAACTTGTTCCGCCTCCGCTTCCGTTTCAAACTTCGCATTGAATGGCTGCGGTTTCAGAATATCATATGCAGTGGACTTTACCTGATTCGGCAAACGTTTACCTTTGCCATAGCCCTCAACAATATTTCTGATATATAAAACACTATCAGAATTTTGGTCTCCGTCCTCCTCACCCTTTGAAGTTACAAAAGGCGTATAGTTTAGTTCAAAGTGAAGAATCAACCAGTGCTCAAATGTCCTGCAGGAGTAGGCTTTTTGCAACCAGTCCTTCCAAGTGTCATCAAAGTCAATTTCTCGCGCGGGCTCCTTTTTACTTCCCACATATGAAAACGTCTCTCCTTTATAGAACAGTGCCTCTGCAGACGGGCTACTATAGAGATCAAAAGTGTTATTCTTATCCGTGAGCCGCAAGACCTTTTCAATTTCCTCTTGTGAATCGATACCAACTTTGTCACGGAGAAACAAGCTATAGTCCGACCTACAAAGGAAAAAGTCGTCCATATGCGCATCTAAACGGGTAAGCTGTTTTTGCAATAAGACGGGTGCACAGCCCTTCACCGTTGCGCTTGTGATAATGTAGCTATTACGTTCATCGTTATCAACTACAATCCAAATCTGGTCATAAGCATTCCCTCTTCGGCTGGCCTTCTTCTGCATTTGCATAGCCGTCCAAACTAGCCCCTTTAGACTATTGTCCTTGATCGCGGATTTTGAATTTTTCTCATGACTTGGGGCTTCAATCGTTATCTCAACTGCTGAGAACTTGTCTTTCAAAAGTGGATTAAACTTGAGCCCTTCAAAGTAGGCAGCTTCCGTTTCGCCTTCACAAAGTATCAGGTATCTCCTTCGAATTTTTCTTTTGCCAGTAATTTGACTTTCTTCATTCTTCTCAGTGTCCTCAGCTTTGAAGACAAACGACCTTCTGGGTTCTTTTAGTTTCCGATTATTTCTTCTGCGCACTTGTCTACCGGCCATCGCTGAAAATTGCAGATTCTTTAAGTGCACTCTTCAATAAACCAGTTCTAATTTGCGGGACTGCTCCAAAGCGACCGGACAAGTACCACTCCTCCAGAGGAGCAGAAGCACGAACATCGGTAAAATCTGAAATTGGAAACACTTGGCTTGCGCCAAATCTATCTTTCTCAATCAAATAGATTTGATCACGGCTGAACATGTTAAAGTTCAACAAATTTGTGTCATGTGTTACAAATAGAAGCTGGGCATTATTCGGGTTTGTATCAGAATCATGAAACAAATCGATCAGCGTTTTAGTCCATTCCGAATGTAGACTCTTGTCAAGTTCATCTACAATCAACAAATCCCCACTCTTAAGTGCCATCAACACTTTTTGAAGTAGTATCAAGTATTTCTTTGTGCCCGTAGATTGCTCCTTCAAAGGAAGCAATGAGATCCCAATTTCTTGATCTCCGTCAAATTGTCTGTGCTCGGTCTGTATTTGATATTGGAACTTCTTGACCCATTCACGCTCAATTCGCTTTCTCTCATCATCACTAAACCCATCAGGAAAAGAGATTTTGGGGACACTATCATCAGAGGAGACCTGTAGTCCTACTATCCCAGCATCCGAGTTGATTAAGAAAGTCTCCATTAAGTCTTTCACATGCTGTTCTTCGTTTTCATAGATGAACTTTCCCAGTTCACGCAACTTTAGATTCTCGTATTCCGCATCATGAAATACAGAAGTATTAATGTGGTTGGTAAAGAACTCATATATTGGATTGAGTTGCTCAAGGTTATCTTGAACAGCACGAGACAAGAAAAGTTGATTTTGTAACAATCTGGTCTCTGTCAGTTTCTTTTCTCCTTTCAAGGCTTCACCATAACTAAATGATTGTGCAGTTCTGTAAAACAGCTTAGTACGCTTGATTCTTTGACTATCAGGATTTGGGAAATAGCTCAACTCCTCTTCCAGCATTCGCTCTCTTGTAAAAACGATTCTATAGTGATAACGAAGACCGTTCTTAGCAAGAAACTCGATTTCGAAGGTAGTCGGCTCTGATCGCTTATTAAGATCGAATTGAAAGGATTCGTTTGGTTCAAGTGAATCACCTAAGGTGAAGTTGTGAGAATTAGTCACTAAGAATTTCAGAGCGAAAATAGCCAACAAAAGATTCGTCTTACCCACATTGTTATTTCCTAGAATGAGGCAGGACGAAAGCAACTCCAAATTCCGATAACCTAGGTTTCCTATAGTCGACGCTATTCGATTTCTGATTTTTGCTGCAGGCAAAAAAGACAACACCTGTTCCTCACGAACTGATCTAAAATTGGAAACCTTAAATTCTATTAGCATATTGGCTTACTTGACATTCGGAAAGCATACTTAGACCTAG
>JAHDEE010000039.1:9100-38917 GCA_020629005.1 Chitinophagales bacterium | reverse complement strand
AATTTGTGTACAAGAGCTAGCCAGTAGCGGGGGCTCGGAGCTTGCCGGAGAGACCCTGCTACTGGATACACGAAGCGACCGGATGCCGCCTGCATTGGAGTGTATAGCCGGGAGCCCGGTGCTGCGTGCCTGCCCCGTATCGCTCCTGATAGATTTGAGAATCTAACAGCTTCTCAAGGTTTCCGGCAAGTATAGGAAAGGATAAAGTGCTTTGTGATACCACCGCAAAAGCAGGTCAATTCCCTGGGAATGCAGTAAATTGAGGCTGCAAAGAAATGCTAGGGCTGTACAAGTCGAAGTCTGCTGATTTAGATTCATGTACTTCTAGCGATTGCTTTCAAACTTTGAAAGAACAGCCGGTTTATGAATTTTTGCAGTCAAACTTGCGCTTTATTGTTCCTCCTGTTGGGCCTTCAGTCTTTACTGTTCGGGCAGCAAATGCTTGAAAAGGCCGTAATTCCCGATATCTACAAAGAGACTTACTTTCGGGACTACAATGACTATTCGAACATAGCAAGTGTGACCATCGTAACCAGTAGCAATCATGATGGATTTATTTATGACACCATCCGAGTCAAGCATTACAATGCTTTGGGGCAAAAAGAAAAGGTGCTGCGATTCGATGACAATGAGTGGACTTCAACCATACACTATCAATATGATGAGCAGGGACGCGAGTGCGAATCCCTGCGACTGGATGAAATCGGCGAGCATTTGCTTACAAAGACTTATGATGAGCAGGGCAGGATTCTGCAAATTGATGGTCGAAAGATCCGCAGTAATCACTACGGCACAGACACCACTTATCGCGTGACCAAGTACTTGTATGAACAAGGAAATCTGGTAGAGCTGCAGCGCATCGAAGGTGGCAAATCCTCATCGGAGACATACACATACAGCAACGGAATGCTATACGAAAAGCATGGGAGGTGGCAGTCCCACCGATTTGCTTGGGATGACAAGGGTAGATTGCAAACCCAGAAAATCTACAGTGGCAAGGAACTGAAGCCAGGATACGAAGTCAACATCAACTCATTTTATTATGATGACCGGGATCGGATTATTCTCGATACCATCATCGGTACTGCTTATCAGAAGCCAGTAAAGCCGGCCATAAGCCGATACACTTATGACGAATCAGATCGTCTCAGGGAGATGAATATCGTGTATGGTGAGTCTTTTCGCGATGTTGTTTTTGAATACGAGAACGAATGGCTAAAGTCCTTAAAGGCACGAACGAATACAGGAAATAGTGCCTATTTGCGTCTGTTTTTTCTTCAGCCACTTGGCATGGAATCAAATGCAGAAATGGACTATCGAGAGGAGTTTGAGTACGATGAAAAAGGCAATAGAGTTTCCCGTAAAGTCTGGATCAATTCCAAGCTGCATCAGAACACTCAGTACATCATTGTATATCGTGACTAGTGCCAGACTGATTAGGTCGCATAGTAGGAACCAGACAGCGTTAAAACTAATGACGGAGCCCTCGCCGGTCCCTGAGCCAGAGTGAGTAAAAACCCAATCTGGAGTCTTCAACGGTCGCTGAGCGTAGTCGAAGCGCCCGTTGAAGACGGACCACGAAGAACAACATTTACATTGCACAAGGCCTTCATCACCAGCCCCGTAGTCCGCCAATGAAGGGCCTTTCGGCTCCGCTGCAGAACCGTCATTGGCTGCTGTATTAATATGAGCAAAGTCCTTTTTCAGGCAGCTGAAAGCGTAGTCGAGGCGCCCGATGAAGACAGACCACCGTGAACAACGTTTGTGGTGAACAAAGACGTTTCACTTTGCTGGCAAGCCATAAACGACTATCGATGCAGGCAAAAACCCGCATACAAATTGATGCGATAGTTGATGTTCTCCAACACAATAGGATCTCGATAGTAGATGAGATCGTGCACACCTGTGCTAAAATTGGATAGGTTAGACTCTCCTTCGATACCCAAAATAATGGTTTGAGCAGCTACGTAGTAGAGACCAATGGCAGCATCCAGTTTTTTGGCAATGTTGAAGTTATCGTTTATTCCTGTGTGTTGCATATTGCCCGGATTGTCCGAATGAATGTTGAGCACATAGGTGATCGCGGGGTAGAGGTAAAAGTTGCCCATTTCGAAGGAGTACTCCAAACCTAGTAGCAGATCTGTGTCACGCCTTTCCTCCGCTGCAGCACTATGCGAACGCTGGACTTCCATCGCCTGTCTGCGAATACCAATCCGGGAGGCGATCATCAGCTCATTGTAGAACCTGGCATTGAGGCTGAAAGATTTGTTTGATCTGGGATCAAATCGTGACTCCGATAAATCATCAAATGTGATAGGCGATTTGATATAAGGCGCATGGTTGAACGTAAGGCTAAATTTGGGAAGATAAAAGCTACCTTCTCCCAAGCTCATCATCGACAAGGCGGTGGAATTTTTCTTTCCTAAGCTATTGGCCTGGAGCAGTGCCGGCAACAATAGCAGCAAGCTGAATATCAAAAAGATGGGGTGGGAGCCTAGAGCGTTTTGGCGCTGTTGAATCATAGTTGTGTGCTAAGTGTGATAGGGGGCTGTGGTTTTTCCTTTGCTACTGAAATTACGTATTTTTCCCGCATTTAGTATGCCGAATTTTTCGGAGATTATGAGGTTGTTTTTGTCAGATACATAAGTGGCTTATGACTAAGAGATTCTTTCTTCAGATAGCTTATAACGGGTCCAACTATCATGGTTGGCAACGGCAACCGAATGCACTAACTGTGCAAGAGGCGATTGAAGAACGCCTTGGGCATTTGTTGTCAAGCAAGACGACCACGATGGGTTGTGGAAGGACAGACACAGGGGTACATGCCAGTCATTTCATGTTGCATTTTGATCATCAGCAAGCACTGCCCGACAACTTTCTGTACCGCCTGGACAAGGCCCTGCCACCAGATATAGTTGCACAAAAAATCTATGAGGTGGCTCCCGATGCCCATGCCCGCTACGATGCCACCAGGCGGTCGTACGATTACTTTATGCACTTCAATAAAGATCCTTTTGCCGCTGGTAGAAGCACTTTCGTTTCGTTTAGAGATCTGGATATTGAACTTATGCGGGAGCTGGTCGCAGTGCTTCCTGCTTATGAGGACTTTCAATGTTTTTGCAAATCGGGAGGGGCACAAAACAGTACCAGGTGTGAGATTTTTGAAGCGGAATTGATACATGATCCCGCAGCAGGTCATCTTCGTTTTCACATCTCCGCGAATCGATTTCTGCGTGGAATGATCAGGTTAATTGTTGGTAGTCTATTGCTGGTGGGAAGGAGGAAGATCGAAGTAGAAGATGTAGAAGATGCGCTCAGTCTCGGAACAAGCTTAAAACGCAGTCTATCGGCACCAGCCGAAGGCTTATACCTTACAGAGGTGCATTATCCATATATTGAGAGGTATCTAGTATCTTATCTCCAGGCTCCCTAGAGTATTGCTTGCATTAGCCACGCAATTTGTTCAACAAATTGTTCAGCGACTGGCCCTCCTCTTCAGTAATGGTATGTAGGTTATCGATCAGTTGATCTTCATTAGATATGATGGTGGCGATTAGTTTGCGCCCTTCCTCTGTGATTACCACGTCTACGAGCCGTTTATCATCACTACATTGTTTTCTCTCAGCAAGATTTTTCTTGCATAGTCGATCGACAATTCGAGAGGCATCGGACATCTTATCCAGCATCCTTGCTCTTACTGTAGAGGTAGTAATTGGCTGCGGATAGGCACCGTTTAAGATGCGCAGCACATTATATTGCTGCATCGTCAGGCCGAAGGGTTTCAGGTGCTCCTTTATTCCCGTTTTTAGCCAATTGTACGTATATATGATATTTATAAGGCATTCTTCGTATACATCTGTGAACTGCTTCTGATTGATTGCTTCGCGTAAGTCCATTTTTTTGTTCTGGGGTTATTGCTTGCGGTAAATTGAACTGCTTGTTATCTGTGCCTCAGGCACTACTAGTGCTACGCAAACGAAGTACGCAACACCTTTAAGGGCTTCTATTTCTGTCATCCATCGTTGCTCGTCTGTCACGTAGCTACGGCTATGCTCCATCCTCGCGCCTCGGCTGACAAAAAGATAAGCTCCCTAAAGGTGTCACATACTTTGTTTACGCAGCACTAGGGTAAAAACTCTTCATGTTTTCTAAGTACATCACTAAACACAAAGTTCTGCAATAATACAAAATCTCTGCGTTCATTGATAAGCCCAAAAAAGCGATCAATATCGTACTCCCTCACGCTGCCATCGTCTTCTGTACTGACTTTAGTTCGCTTATAGACTTTACGTTTGTAGAATACGGCTTCTCTTTTGTCGCCTTTATCATTAGTTAACGTAATTATAGCATGTGGTGTTGCATTTCTAATCGAATCAATCTTTTCATACTCATTTTCAAATGCTTCTGCATTGAGGTTTCTGAAATTCTTTAGGTAGGCACGCAGCAGATTCTGCGGTACACTGGCATCTTTAGGATGTGCCTCTTCAAGTCTGGAGAAGCTGAAATCTTCCCCTTTTTTCTTAATGATGAAGGAGGCTTTTGGCTCTTCCGGATACTCTACAGTCAGTTCAGAGATATTATGCGGGCCATGATTAAATACCCTTGGAAATCTCCAATCGCTGATTTTTGGAATAAATCGCGGCGAAAAATAGCCTTCAAAACCCGGAATATAGGCCAGGAATATGCCCGCTGCACCCTCCAGTTGCATATAATTACCAGATCTGGAACTATTTGTGGTGCCAAGTAGATAGGATTTAAGCTGCATTCCTTCCTTATCATACAGTTTGATTCTTGTTGCCTTTTTCATTGTACTTGCAATGTTATCCTCGGCTACTTTGGCGACCGGTTTCTTTGCTCGGATCTTTGTAAAGGTCTGCAAAAGCAAGTCGATCTTATCCGGTCTTGCCAACCACTTATCATTCACATACCACCATCCAGATTCCGCTCTTCGCAGTTTCATCTTGGCATATTTGGGGTTCTGGATCTCGATCACATCGATAGCCGCAGTGTCTCTGACCGCAAAGCCCTTTTCTGTATCCTCAATGGTGCTGCTGCTCTTAGGATTGTAAACGAAGTACACAGCAAGCGCCGAAAGAATCAACAATGGCAACAGAATCGGCAACAATTTTTTCATATATCGGTAAATGGTAGATTCGAAAAGGCAAAATAAGTCGCATAAGGGGATCGTATGGAGCTGCTATTTTCAATAGCCATACCTTCGACGCCGAAGAAAGTTATACACAAAACCAAAGACCATCAACAGCAAGAGTGGCAAGGCCATATTTACAATTTGCCAGGTACCCTGCTGTTCTTTTACTTTCTTCTTGTCCAGCAATCGCCATTGCACATCTTTAGATCTGGCCAGCATAATTCCACTATCGTCAATAAGGTAATCTATGCAATTGGTGATAAAATCCAGATTGCTAAATTGCTGTCGGCTGTATTTGTAGGCAGAGAGCGGCAGCGCCCTGTTCGACCGAAAATCGATATCGTTTCGGATTACATCGCCATCCGATATCACAATCATTTTGGTTGCAACACTCTGCTCTTTATTCTCCAGCTGAGACATGGTATCGATCATGCTAGCGGTGGCTGGAGTAAGTCTGTTCTTGAATGCAGAGGTAAATTCTCCTTCTAGAGCAACCGCCAGGATCTGTCCTCCCTTATTGTATCGTTCGGGATTGGGCGTCGTGCGTACCGAATTGACATTTACCTGAAAGGGAGTGTAAGTAGTTTTGCTGTACTCTGAAGATTTGGACAAAACCGTTTTCTTTATGCCCGGCGTCTTAATCGTGTCAATCGATCCTGCAAACTGATACCTAACAGCGTCCATGTTCCTTGTCACAGGATGGTCCTTATTGTGATCTGTCACCACAGGAAAGAATGGCCAGCCAAACAACTTTGTATTCTGTGCATTTCCAGAGGCATCCGTTCCGACCACAAGAGGAATCGGATTGCATTGCAGATCTTCAACCATGTTGGCGTTAATCCTAACTCCATATCTAAACAATTGATCATCGAGTCCTAAAGCCTGATCAAGGGCCATGAATCCACCATGCCTGGACATGCTATCGAGGCTACTGCTGAGGTTCTCTACAAGCCAGAGTACACGACCACCGTTCATGATGTACTGATCCAATTTGTATTTATGGCTCTCCGCCATTGGTTTAGTTGGCTTGGCTACCACCACACACTTAATTCTTTTAGGAATCAGAAGATTATCGGTGATGTCGAAGCGCTCCATCACATAAAAGGGTTGCAATGCAGCAGCTACACTTTCCACTTCCTGCTTTTCAAGCTCTCCATGCCCCTCGAGAAAAGCCACCGTAGGCTTGATTCTCTGTTGTAGCTTATGGATCACATTGGCGAGCTTGTACTCCAGCTGGGCATTCGACTGCTGAAGCACCTGATCTGGACTCGATTGATTTAACTGTTCGTCCAGCAGTGTCACCGCCAGCTCTCGTCCTTTGTAGGAGACCAATGCACCTGGAAAAATAACTCGCTCAGAGTATTCGTCAGCATTCATGATTAAGGCCCTTGGCAGCAACCCTCGCTCCGCGAGCTTGGCTGTAATAGCCTTCTTCTCTTCCAGATTTGTGCCCTCAAGAGGATCGAGGAAGTCATATTGAATATTGGAGCCGGCATATGCGCGGAATTCATCCAACATTTCTCTTATCCCCTCAATAAAGCGCTGCATTCCGGGTTCAAATTCCCCTTCCAGCAAAATCTGAAAGTAAATGATATCGTCGGTATTCTTAAGAATCTCTTTTGTAGGCTCTGCAAGTGTAAAACGCTTCTCCTTAGTCAAATCGAGCCGACCATACAGTCGATGCCCAACCACATTCAATAGCACTAATACCCCCAATAACAGGAATAATTGCAGAAGGGATTCAGCACGTTTATTTCTCTTCTTCTTTTTCAAGGAATCGCTACTTAATCAGGACCACTTTCTGCTTTCCAGCACTGTTTTGGTCATTAGTAAAAATAGGGCAATTATGGAGCAAAAGTAAAGTATGTCCCTGCTGTCAACCACACCACGGCTAATGGAATTGTAGTGATAATTAATGCCCAACAACTGTAGCAAATTATCCATTCCTCCAAAAAACATCGGAAGCCGACTGATGTACTCGAATCCCATATAAAACACAAAACAGAGAAAGACACCGAGGATAAAAGCCACAATTTGATTCGAAGTAAGGGCCGAAGAAAACAAGCCGATCGACAAGAAGCAGGCCCCTAGCATAAACAAACCAATGTAAGAGCCCCAGGTGGCGCCAGTATCAATTCCAGGGTCGGCGCTCAGTGTATAAACAGTGTAGAAGTACAGGAGTGTAGGAAGTAGACTAAAGAGTACCAATACAAGCGCCGCCATATACTTGCCTAACACAATCTGCATGTCTGTAACCGGGCGAGTGGCCAGAAGCTCGATCGTACCAGTTTTGATTTCCTCAGAAAATGAACGCATGGTAATGGCCGGAATCAGAAACAGAAAGATCCAGGGCACCATTCCAAAGAACGAATCCAAAGAGGCATAACCAAAGCTCAATACATTGGTGTCCGGGAAAACCCACAAAAACAAACCAGTCACCAACAGAAACACGCCAATGGCTATATAGCCAATCAGAGAGCTGAAAAACGTGTTGATTTCCTTCTTTAATATACTTATCACAGTTGCTTAGGCTTCGCTAGAGGTTAGTTGACGGAATACGTCTTCAATAGTTCCTGATTCCGTTTGCATGGTCAGCAAAATCAGGTTTTCACGAACGGCAAATTTAAAAAGCTCTGGCCTTAAATCGTCATTATCATCCGCAAAAACACGCCATTGACCATTCGCAAGCTGATCCACTTTTCTCACTCCTGCTACTTGTTCCAGCCTGGCTCCCTTAATCCTTTGTTGAAATT
Organism: Chitinophagales bacterium; assembly: GCA_020629005.1. Taxonomy (GTDB): domain Bacteria; phylum Bacteroidota; class Bacteroidia; order Chitinophagales; family UBA2359; genus JAHDDV01. The sequence continues at coordinate 31,015 of JAHDEE010000039.1, read as the reverse complement.
CTACCAGGTAGCTCTTTCCAGCAACCAGGCTACCCTGCAAGGCAGTCGCTGTGTCATCTGCTACCAGCTTCCCCTGATTGATGATCAGTACGCGATCTGTCATCGCCTGTACTTCCTGCATAATATGCGTGCTCAGAATCACCGTTTTTTCCTTACCCAAGTTGATAATCAACTGCCTGATATCTGCCAGCTGGTTGGGATCAAGTCCGCTGGTTGGCTCATCGAGTATAAGTACCTGTGGATCATGTAGCATGGCCTGAGCCAGTCCCACACGCTGCCGATATCCCTTAGATAACTGACCGATCTTCTTGGACGACTCCACTTGCAGCCCAGTTACCTCGATCATTTCGTCAATCCTAGCTTTTTTCTTCTTGCCCAACTTATGCAAGCCAGCAGCAAAGTCCAGGTATTCCCTTACGTACAAATCCTGATAAAGCGGATTGTGTTCCGGTAAATAACCAATCTGTTTCCGCGCCTCCATAGACTGTGTTTCCACATCGAAACCGCAGATGCTGGCACTTCCTTCAGTTGGTGGTATAAAGCTGGTCAAAATCTTCATAGTAGTCGTTTTTCCTGCTCCATTGGGGCCAAGAAATCCAACCACCTGACCGGTGTCTACTTTAAAATTAAGTCCATCAACAGCCCGCTGCTGCCCATAAACCTTGCTGAGATGATTTACTTCTATTGACATATTACAACAATCGCAAAACGCAAAATGGCTTAATTGTCCTGTGAACAATTAAGCCATGCTACAGTCGGACAAAACGCCGTCTGCTAATTTACTAAGAAATCGAAAGTAATATCGACTTTACTTCGTCAGTATTTTGTCAAGTAACTCCTGTGTAGCCGAAAAGTCCCGTTTTTCATACTTGGCAATGGTAATTGCCTTCTCGGCGACTCTGATCGCATCTGCATCTTTACCATTCTTGAACAGGATATTGGCATAAGTATCATTATTATAATACTGGTCATCAATCTCTGTAGATTGCCTTGCCCATACCTCCGCTTTCTTCAACATGCTTTTGCTATCTACGTGTTGGTAGAAATCCCAGGCCAGGTTATTCAAGTAAGACGCATTGTTGCTGTCATACTTTTTGAGGTATTTTACAGCTGTCTTACTGTAGTTTTTCCAATCTTCCACACCTTTATAATAGGCAACATCCAATTGGTAGTTCTTTTCTTCACCCTTATCCGAATCCGCGCTGAGCACTGCCGTTTTAATATGGCCCATCAAATCCCGGTCCTTGGTATCGATCGCCTTTTGCAAGGAGCCAAAGGCAGCCTGCTGAATCAGACCATTAATTTTCTCTGCACTGTAGGCTTCTACAAATTTGTCTTTATTGTCGGTCAGAATTCCAAAGCTTTTCGACTTAAGATCATCCGCAAAATCAAGGATTAAATCCATATTATCCCGCGAAAATCGATCATCACCGCTTTGTGTATCCATATACACATCCAGGATCATCTCAGCACGGTTAGAGCCTGCCATCTTTAGCATGCTGGCATACTTGTACAAAAATGCAGGATTGCGCTCACCGGCTTCGTACTTCTTGTCAAACTCCGCCAGTTGATTCACATCCATCACACCTTTACGTGCCTCTGTAAGAAAGTCAGCAACAGGACGCGCACCCTTAAATCGATGCACCTCTTCACCCGCGCTGTTAAAAAAAATCATGGTAGGATAAGCACTCACCTGCCATTTTCCCTTAAGCTCAGGTCCCTCTCCTTTCTCCATGTCAACCTTCACATTGATATAATTCTTGTTCATGAAGGCACCAACTTCGTCTCGGGGGAATACCTGCTTCGCCATCTTCTTACAAGGGCCACACCAAACTGTGTAACAGTCCACAAAGATAAATTTGTCCTGTTTCTGGGCCTCCGCTACAGCCTCCTCCCAGGTCCCGTCGAAAAAATCCATCCCTTCCGCAAAAGAAGCTGATAAAGCCATAGTCAACAACAGCGACATCGCTGTCAGATTTCTTAAGAAATTACGGTACATAGTCTTATAGCTTTGTTCTAATTGATGTTGCTCAAAATTAATACTTTTCCCTCGTTTGCCGGCTTTTGCTCATCTTCTCAACCAGCTTTTACACTTTGCAAGACAAATTAAGGCCCTTTTGGTTTAGCACTTTGTTCGCCGGCTTTTATGCAATCCTTATTCCAAATCGCACAGATGCGCCCCTATTTTTTCTGCAGGAGCAAGTCCTCATCCTCCATTTCCTCCCAAAGCGGATAAAACTCCAATTGCACCTCCCTGCCGAAAAAGGTTCTGGCCATCGTTTGGAATGAATCAGTATAATCAGACACATAGCAGCGCTGCTCACCCTTCTTTCTTCTGTCGCTCAACAAGCCAAGGTCAGCTAATCTGGCCTGTACTTCTGAGGCTACCGTGTCGGTAGAGTCGAAAATCTGGACCAAAGGCCCAAAATACTCCGCGATCACATCGCGAATTATCGGATAGTGCGTACAAGCCAGTACGACTCCCTCCAATGCTGGAAAATCACCAAAATAGTGGTCAACCAACTCGCGGATCAGCTTTCGATTGTAAAACAGACCTTCTTCGATTATCGTGGCCAAAGATTTAGAAGCAATAGTCGAAATCCTGATCTCCGGCCGCAGATGCGATAGCTTCTGAACATACAGCCCCTTAATTGTAGTTACCGGAGTAGCTATGATTCCCACAGACGCGCAACCACTACTGGCCACTTCACGCACCACCGGATCAATCACATTAATCACCGGCACCAAACTACCGTATTTCGCCTCCAGCGCTTCAAAAGCAATTGAAGAGGCCGAGTTACAGGCAATGACTATCATTTTGCAGTCTTGCTCCATAAGAAACTGAGCAATGCCATCGCAATAGTCAATAATGTTCTGATCAGACTTATCGCCATAAGGTAGATGCCTGATATCACCAAAATAGACCAAATCCTCATTGGGTAACAATTGGTGAATGCCGCCCGCTACTGTCAACCCGCCAATACCTGAATCAAATACGCCAATGGGGCGCTCCGCATAGCTCTTGTTCATCTACTTCCTTTCTAATCAAAACGCAATTCTCAAACAATCGTGCACAAAAAAAGCAAACAACCGAATGGGTCATTTGCTTTCTATTTTATCAATTGTCAGCAGCATATGCCAACGGCAGCTTTAACTGGTTTATATTCCCAGCTTGGCCTTTACTTTTGCAGTCACGTCTTCCGACTCCTCAGCATGCAATACTACACCCATGCTCGTATCAAAGATATAAGAATAACCTTCTTCCTCAGCAAGCCTGGTAATCGCAGCTCGGGCAGTTTCAAGAATTGGGTTTAGCAACTCCTCCTGCTTCTGTGCCAAAGCTTGTTGCGCTTCTGCTTCCATTTGCTGAGCCTCCATCTGCAACTGATTCAGCTCTGCAGTCTTCACCTCTTCCTCTTTCATAGTCATATCTCCATCCTGCTTGCGCTGATAAAAAGTACTCATCTCAGAATCCAGGTTGGCATACTTTGCTTCCAGTTTTGATTTCCACTGGTTAGTAAAAGTCTCCAAAGCCTTTTCAGCTTCCTTGGTTGCCGGTAAACTTTGCAGCAATTCGCTGGAGTTTAGGTGGCCAAATTTATAGCTCTGCGCATCTAATCCTGTATAGGCAAAAAGGAACAGGACCAGGGCAAATATTTTCAATGACGTTTTCATCTTTCTGGTTTTACTTTGAATGTTGGTTAATTAGTTAATGCCCATTCGCTGCTTCACCAGAGCAGTAATGTCATCACTTGGCTGAGCGTATAATACTACGCCGAGACTTGTGTCAAAAATATAAGTGTAGCCTCCTTCTGTTGCTACTGCCCGAATAGCGTCTTCCGCCGTCTTCAGTATAGGACCAAATTCTGTTTCACGCTTCTGCATTATCTTGCCTTCTGCCTCTCCTTGAAACTGATTGATCTCCTCCTGCTTTTTCGCGAAGTACTGTTCCTGTTGGGTCATCTCATTTGGTGTCACCAGACCCTTGTTGGCCTTGTCCATAAAGTCCTTGTACTCATTTTGAACAGTGGTCACCATAGACTCCAACTGAGAGTTGAGCTGATTGGAGAATACCTCCAGACTCTTCTCCGCCGCTTTTGCTTCCGGCATCATGCCCAGCAGCTGCGAAGAGTCAATATGTCCCAGCTTCTGAGCCATCAATTCACCACTGCAAGCAAGCAGCGCGAGCATCAAGCCTAGCCTTAGGATATTTTTCATAGTTAATCTTTATTTTCTTGAATCCAGCGCGGTTTTAGCGCCACAAAGGTACAAAATATGATGGATTTACTTCACTCCAAGCAGGCGCAAAACCTCCGTAGTCTTATCAAATTTCTCGTCCGCATAAAGGATATTCACACCCGCAGACTTATCGAAAATGAAGTCGAAACCCTTCTGTGAGGCCAGCTTTTCTATCGCCTCATATATCTGATCCTGAATCGGTTTGATCAACTCCTGACGCTTCTGAAAAAAGTCCCCTTCATACCCAAATCGCTTTGACTGCTCATCCGCCACCTCTTTGCGCTTGGCGCCAATTTCTTGCTCTCTTTTCTTCTGCAAATCTTCCGTCAGAAGAATCTTCTCTGCCTGATAAGCCCGATCCATCTCTTCTACCGCGGCCATTTGTTTGTTAATATCCTGTTGCCACTGCTCCATCGTACGGTCCAGTTGCTGCTTCACTTCCTGATATTCAGGTAGCTGATCTAAAATTGCCTCCGTATTGATGTAAGCAAATCGCTGTGCATGACTGTATAAACTGGTTGTCAGCAGCAATGCCAGGCAAATGAGTAATTTGTTCATTATATTGGAATTTGTCGTCCACCTCTGTGGAGCGATATTAATAATTGCGTTATTGATAATCCTACGACCGCAGTAGCTCGCCATAGTTTAGTCCAGCCGTTTTACCCCTTGTTTCCTTAACAATTGATAACAAAAGCCTAACTATTTATTTTCCCCCAAAGATATTAAATCGCCACCAATTTATGTTTTTGATACAAAGCGCTATTTAGGAGCGAAACGAAATCCGGTCGCGTCAAGGGTATACCCGTGCTCCGTTCCAATTCGCACTGCATCTGCCTGCTCATGCGCTGTCCCTGTGGTCTCTCCGCAGGCTCCGAGCCCCCATGGCCAGGCATTCGCCACGGCAGCTCCAGCACTCATTTCCCCTTCGCCCGGGGCTATTTTGCACCAAACACCCACGTGGCCAAAATCCCAGATCTAAAATCCGAAATCCCAGATCCCCAAAAAGTCTATTCCGGTTCCACACCAAGCACAATACTAAACTTCCCGAAGCTCGACAGGTAATCCCAGAATCGCTGATTTTGGTCTCCGGCCTTATCAAAGCCAACACCATAATCAAATCCAAGCGTACCAAACATCGGAAGGAAAATTCTGAAGCCGAGTCCAGCCGAACGATTCAACTGAAAAGGAGTGAAATCCCTAAACGTTCGGAAAGAGTCACCGGCTTGCAGAAAGGCCAATGTATAGATGGTCGAAGTAGGATTCAAACTAAGTGGATAGCGCAGCTCCAAGGTAAACTTATTGAAGAATGGCTGACTGGTCCCCAATTCTTCATAACCTCTCAAGGCGATGATCTCTTCTCCAAGCAGGAAGCCACCTGTTCCGGTATTAGAAAAACCATCACCACCCAAACGGAATCTCTCAAAAGGAGTATGACCAATGTCTGCATTGTAATAACCCATCAGTCCCATTTTTACCGATGCCATCATCACGAGTTTCCTAGCTCGGTCCAGAGGAGTGTACCACTCTGCTCTGAACTTCCATTTATGGAATTCAGCCAACTTGTATCGTTCATCGTCGGTGATATCTCCAGCACCGTAGTCGATGTCATTGAATTCAGACCAAGGCGGTGTAAGCTGAAGTGAAGCCACGAAGTTGGAGCCACTTCTTGGGTATATAGGACTGTCCAAAGAGTATCTGGACAAGGTAGTGGTTAAGCTGATGATGTTGGATTGACCATTGTCATAGATAAACTGTGGATAGTTTTCCATTCGATAGCGCTGATAAGACACAGTATTGTTCAACACAAAGAAGTTATCGGGCCAGATCAAACGCCTTCCGAGTCCCACAGCAATCGACGATATATTCAACAGCTGCTTGTCCTGCCCATTAGGGATATCCCCTCTAAAATTCTGATTGGACAAACGGGTTCTTGATGTAGAGACCGTAAGCGAATTGGGTTTCTTGCCTCCTAGCCAGGGTTCGGTAAACGAAGCGTTCAAAGAGAGGTATCCAGGTCCATAAGTTTGAAACCTAACCGACAACCTTTGTCCGTTGCCCTGCGGAATTGGATCCCAGGCACTGCGTTTGAACATCCCGCCTAGTGAGAAGTTGTTGAAAGTAACACCAATACTACCGATCACAGAAGTACCTCCCCAACCTGCGGAGAGTTCCAATTGATCCGAAGGCCGCTCAGCCACGGTATACTCTATATCAACTGTACCATCAGCAGGATTCGGAATCGGGTTAATTCCAATTCCCTCCGGATCAAAATAACCCAAACCCGCTATTTGCTGCTGGGATCTAATCAGATCAGATCTTCTGAATTTGCTACCTGGAAGCGAAAACAATTCCCGACGAATCACATGCTCGTTTGTACGGTCATTCCCGCGGATGATTACATTATTGATGGTGGCCTGGGGCCCTTCATAGATCCGCATTTCCAGGTCTATGGTGTCATTATCTACACGTGTCTCAATAGGATTTACCTGAAAAAACAGATACCCATCATCCATGTACAGGGTGGATATGTCGTTTTGAGCCGGGTCCATAAAGAGCCGAGTCTGCAATAGCTCTTGATTGTAGATGTCTCCTTTTTCGATTTTAAGCACATTCGACAATGTGTCATCGCTGTACTTCATGTTTCCCCGCCACACGATATCACCGAAGTGATACTGGGTTCCCTCATCGACTGTCATTTCGATATTGACATTGCGGTCGTCTATAAAGTAGACCGTATCTTCAATGATACGTGCATCTCTATAACCAAGTGAATTGTAGTAGGCGATCAAGGTCTCCTTATCCGTTTCGTACGGATCTTCCTGAAACTTGGATGAATTGAAGATTCTGAGCTTGAATTTATCGTCCAGATAGTTCATCGCTCCAGCCCAGGAGATATTACCGAGAGCATGAGGCAGATTGGTCGTCTTAAGGTCATTCCAAATCATCTTTGGCGCCTTGTAGTTGACCTTGGTTTTCTGCACCGTTTCCTTCATCGTCTTCTTCAACTTGTGGTCGAAGACATTATCATTGCCCTTGATGACAATCTCATTAATTCTGATCCTGCTTCCCCGGGTCACCAGTACATCGAGTATTACATAGTTGGGCTTATCTTCATCTTCTCTGGTTTCAAAGTCCACCTTTGCAGAGTAATATCCTTTATCGTGGTAATAGCTCAGAACGGTATTTCGCGTGTTGTTGAGCAGGTTTTCATCCAGAATACGACCAGTATAGAGCTTGATTCGCTCCCGGATATCGTCCGCATCTGCCTTTTTCACTCCTTTCAAAGCAAACTTGGACATACGCGCCCTTTCCGTGACCTTGATGTCCAGAAATATCACCTCATTGATAATATTGGTAGCATTGACCTGTATATCAGAGAACAGCCCTAGCTTCCAAAGATTCTTGATAGCGGCCGGAATCTCCTCTCCCGGCAGGTTGATTTGGTCACCCACTACCAGGCCGGAATGAGAAAGCAATACACCTTCATCCAGATATTCGGTGCCGCTAATAGTGATTCCTCCGATCTCATAGCTTACCGGATTGCTGTAGTCAATCTTATCTACATTGCCAATAGCCTGAGCATACAAGCAAGGGCTTTGCAAAGCCACAAGGCAAAGCAGGCATACAAGAAAGGAAACGAATCTCTGCATCTATAGTGAAGTTTGTCTAATTAGGGGGCTTTGTTACGTATTCAGTTGCTCACTTGTTTTACCGAATCTCCGTTCTCGCTGTTGATAGTCAAACAGTGCCTTGTAATACTCTTCTCTGTGAAAGTCTGGCCAAAGCGTGTCTGTGAAGTACAACTCGGTGTAGGCGATTTGCCAAAGCAAATAGTTGCTTATGCGCTGCTCACCACTGGTGCGAATCAATAATTCTGGATCTGGAATGCCTCCGGTGTGTAATCTTTGGTTAATAAAAGCTTCGTCAATTGCTGCGGGGTCAAGTCTGCCATCAGCCGCATCCCTGGCAATCGACTTAATCGTTTCAGTAATCTCCCATCGGGAGCTGTAGCTCAGTGCCAGTGTCACGACCAGTTTATTGTTGAGGCTGGTCAGCTCTTTTACTTTTTCCAGCTCCTTTTGGCAGTTGCCCGGCAGTGAGGATATGTCCCCAATAGAATTTAAACGTATTCCGTTTCGGATAAGTTGCTCTCGCTCGTCTTTCAAGCTCTTTACGAGCAATTCCATCAAGGCGTTTACTTCCCGTTTTGGCCGAGACCAGTTTTCTGTTGAAAAAGCGTATAGGGTAAGGTATTCGACACCGATTTCGCGGCTTGCCTCGATCACTTCTCGAACGGCTTTGGTACCGTTCTGATGTCCAAAGATGCGATCCTTAAAATTTTGCTTCTTGGCCCAGCGCCCATTGCCATCCATTGTGATGGCAACATGTTTAGGGATTTTCGAAGGGATTAATCGCTCTTTGTAACTCATTTTCCGCAAAAAATTCGTGAAGGGGAACCGCTGAAACAAGCACTAAAATGGCCGCCCATCAGGCTACAAAGATAGGAATTTAAAAGAGTACGTTTCGTGTTTTTGACTTAAAGGTGGAGTTGCCCGGACAGCTATTTGCGAACAGTGTGTACGTAAAAGAAAAGGAGGTGAACAGATAGCCATCTTTAGATACGCTATCACCTCTCTGTTGCCCTTCATCACCTATTAATGGACCGACTTCATCGGAGCGGTCCGCGAGATTTGCTTCCACACTGCCATCAACGAAGAGTATGTTGTCAACATATCGCTGACTTACGTCATCGAGGTAATCTGTGAAAGTGCTTCTGTAGTTGGCTTCTGCTGAGAAGGTCCAGGGACCTTTGATCCACCATTTCAGCCCAATGCCTACCGGCACACAGAGCTGTGTTTGTCTGTATTTCTCTTCGCCACTAATTTGTGGAACTGCCTGGCCCTCTGTACCTGCATCTATGAGATTGTACCATTCGCCATCAAGCTTGGCCTTTGGATTAAATCTAAAGAGGCCAACACCGGCAGTGATATAAGGCGAATAGGATCTTGAGCGGTCACCAGGAACAAACTCACGAAAGTTCAATTCCACCTGGGCAGTGAATTCGTAGAGATTGGTTCTAAAGCTTAGATTTCTTGCCTGGTGATACGGAAATGAGGACCATTCATCCCGAAAGCCTAAAGAGGCATAGCTCAAGGTACCCTTGAAAGCAATGTATTCCATCAAATGGTACTTGTACACAAAGCCGCCAGCTGGTCTTACTCCTTTTGCGCTAAAATTGTTGTTGAGATCTCCTACATAATTTGAGAGGCCAACCCACATACCCACTTCCTGATGCTGTTGGGCTTTTGCGTTGTCAGAATTTGCCAGAAGTAATAGAGAAACGGAAAGAAAAAGTACCAGACTTTTGAAAGACATCGGGGTGTTCGATTTACTTGTGACTGTATAACGGCGGGAATTGCCTTCTGTTGTAACCGGGAGGGTCAAAATTCAGCCAAATGCATCAAAAACTAAGCCTTTTTGGTCCTAGTTGGGGGGCTTAAGCGGCCCTGGAAGGCAAAAAAAAGAGGCGGCAATCGTAATTGCCGCCTCTTTCTTCAATTTAGGCGATGCTTTCAGTAAGCTTCTTACCTGCCTTGAACTTGGCTACTTTCTTAGCCGGAATCTGAATAGTTTCACTTGGGTTACGAGGATTTTTTGCTTCTCTTGCTTTTCTGTGAGTTCTAGAGAAGGTACCAAAACCGATCAAAGACAATTTTTCGTCTTTGTTCAAAGTCGTAGTAACAGCATCAAAGAAAGACTCCAAAGCATCTGTTGCTTGAGCTTTAGTAATCGTAGCGTCTTCCGCCATCTTGTTTATCAACTCTGATTTATTCATTTCTACCTTTTTTTGTTTAAGAAATTCTTAGGCGTCGCAAAAATAGATTTTTAGGTGTAATTTGCAAAAGAAATCAGTTTCAGGCCCGGAGAAACGCGAGAAATACCCTAAAAACCCTGCAATTTCCTAGCTTTTCAGCACAAGTATCAACATATATGAAATTTACTCCATTTTATGAAATGCATGTAAATCTGGGAGCTAAGATGCTGGAGTTTGCTGGTTTTCAAATGCCAATGAGTTACCGGGGAGTAAAGATCGAGCATCATAATGTACGCAACAATGTCGGCGTTTTTGATGTGTCGCATATGGGACAGTTTATTGTTAGAGGCCCAAAATCAGGAGAATTTCTGGAAGCTGTGACCACTAACAATGTGGCAAAGCTGGAGAAGGGTCAGGCGCAATATACTTGCATGACTAACGAAAACGGCGGAATCATCGATGACCTGCTATTATACCACCTGCTTGACGGTGCCTATATGCTAGTTGTCAATGCTTCTAATATTGAGAAAGATCTCAATTGGCTAAAACAACACAAGGAGAGCGATGAGATTGAGTTAATAGACATTTCTGCTAAAACAGCAATGTTGGCAGTTCAAGGGCCGAATGCATTGCAGGTACTGGCACCGCATACTGACATGGACCTGGAAAATATGTCTTATTACCATTTCGATAAGGGAATATTTGCGGGACAAGATAAGGTACTGGTATCAGCAACAGGCTACACAGGTGCCGGAGGTTTTGAATTGTATTTTGCCAGCTCAAAGTCGGAAACTATCTGGAATGCAATTTGGGAAAGCGATGAGAAATGGGGATTGCAAGCTGCCGGTTTGGCTGCACGCGACACGCTGAGGTTGGAGAAAGCCTACTGCTTATATGGGAATGACATCGATGAATCCACAAGCCCTTTGGAAGCTGGTTTGGCCTGGATCACAGACCTCAAGACGGATTTCATAGGTAGAGAGATGCTGCTTAAACAAAAGAGCAGTGGAGTCGCAAGGAGACTTGTTGGTCTGGAACTGCTTGAAAAGGGAATTGCGCGTAAAGGGTATGAAGTATTGGATGAATCAGGGCAGGTATTGGGACAGGTAACTTCTGGTACGATGTCTCCCAGCCTCAACAAGGCAATCGCATTGGCCTATGTGAACAAACCCTACTCGAGAGTCGATAGCAGAGTTTGGGTACAGATTCGAAATAAGCGCGTACCTGCAAAAGTTGTAAAAAGGCCATTTGTCAGCTGAAGATGCTGCGCTTTGCTTTTTTTCAATGCATGCATTGAGTATCTTTGAGGCTCTCTATATAATCCGTTCATTCTTTGCGTTCTAAACCCGAAATTATGTATTTCAAAAGTCTTGCATTGCTACTTGCTGTGGTAGCTTTTTGTATGCCATTATCTCTCTGTGCACAGGATCATGGCGAAGAGGAAAAGTTGGTGCCTAAGAGAATCGTTGTCATGGACAAGGATGCGCCCTTTGAGCTTTCTGAGCCAACAGAGCACCAACAAAGATCAGTGGTAGATCCTATAATGATTCCATTCTACCACGGTGTTGCTTCTGGTGATCCGACCGCTGGTGCGGTAATGTTATGGACAAAAGTGACGGATGCAAGCAATCCTGCAAGCATCGATGTGGCCTGGGAAGTCGCAACAGATGTTGACTTTTGTAATATCGTTCAACAGGGGGTCGAGCAAACCGATATCAGTCGAGCTTATACCGTTAAGATAGATGTGGCGGGCCTCATGCCAGATGCAGTGTATTATTATCGCTTCTATGCTTTGGGCAAGTACTCTATAATAGGAAGGACAAAGACTGCTCCTGTTGGAGCAGTTGCGAATGCAAGATTTGCAATAGTTTCCTGTGCAGAATATGAAAACGGCTACTACAATGCCTACAAAGAGATTGCCAATCGTAATGACCTTAGCGCTGTGATTCACCTGGGGGACTACATATACGAGTATGGGAATGGTGGACTTGCGGGTACCGTTCGGACGGCTGATCCCAGCACAGAAATTATTTCTTTAAGCGACTATCGTACCAGACATTCACACTATAAGCTCGATCAGGATCTTCGAAGAATGCATCAGGTATACCCTATGATGTCCGTCTGGGATGATCATGAAGTGGCTAACGATGGTTGGTACGGCGGTGCTCAAAATCATGATGGTGGTGAGGGAAACTGGTTTGATCGAAAGTCCGTGGCCATTCAGGCTTACAACGAATGGATGCCTCTGCGCCAACCAGACCCTTCGGATGATGAGCGCATATACCGCTCGTTCAATTACGGTGATTTGGCAGACATTATTATGCTTGACACCCGATACGAGGATCGGGATGAGCAGCCTAGCTCAATATTTGACTCTGATTATGACGATCCGAATTACTCAATACTGGGTACTGATCAATACAACTGGTTAATCGGACAACTAGGCGCTTCTTCTGCCAAGTGGAAAGTACTTGGGCAGCAGGTGATGATGGCTCCTCTTGAAATCTTTGGACAACCATTTAACCTGGATCAATGGGATGGATACCCGGCCGAACGCGAAAATCTCTTCAACTATGTGTCCAGCAATAACATAGATAACCTGGTGGTGCTTACTGGTGATATTCACACAGCCTGGGCAAATGATTTGCCGATGAGCGGCTATGATGATAATACTGGGGCGAACTCTGCCGGTGTAGAATTTGTAACCAGCTCCGTAACATCTCCCAATTTTCCTTTTCCGATTGGAGAGAATCTCATCCAGTTGGCCAATGATCATATGAAATATGTAGACCTGACAAGTCATGGCTACATGGTCATGGATCTGGACCATAATCGAGCGCATACCGAATATTACAGCCTCTCGACGATCTCGGATAATTCAGGTACTGCTATTTATGAAAACTCTCTTAAAGCTAATGACGGTGATAATCACCTGACAGGTGCTTCCGGACCTCTTCCGCTGAATCCGATTGGGATAGCTCCTCCTTTGGCTCCTCCGGCTTCCACTGTAGTTGCAAATATCAAGGTGATGTTGGAAGGTCCGTTTATCGCAGGAACCGGACTGATGTCTACACAGTTAAGTGCTGCGAATCGCATGCCTTTGAGTCAGCCGTTTGCGGCAGCACCTTGGTCTTATGGCGGAACGGAATCTTTCAGTTCTGCTGCGACTATTCCATCGACGGCTGTTGATTGGGTATTGGTAGAGCTTTGGGATGGAGCAACAGTTATGGATGCAGCTGCAGGGATATTGTTGAACGATGGAAAGATCATAGACGCAGGAACAGGAGGCTCTACTTGCGGGCTCAGTTTTTCAAACATTGCTCCAGGAAGAAGCTATACCATCGTAGTGCGCACTAGAAATCATGTGGCTACAGCATCTGCAGCACCTGTAACACTTCCGCTATTGAACGGACAGTATTATGACTTTAGCACTTCACTAAGTCAGGCAATGGCAACAGGCATTGTTCCAATGGTGCAGTTGAGCAATGGGGCCTGGGCGCAGTTTGCTGGTGACTGTAATGCGTCGGGAATCATTACTGTTGATGATTTTGATCTGTACAAGAAGGATGCATTACTCGCCGTTCCAGGCTACTACCCGGGAGATTTGAATTACGACGGAAATGTCAACTATGATGACTATCAGATTTACCTACCGAATGCCTCGGTTATAGGTGAAGAAATGATCTGGTATTAATTGAATAAAGAATCAACTACTGAGATCCAATAAAGGGGCTTGTGGCTTTGTGCAGCAGAGCGCCAAGCCTCTTTAATTGTTTTTGGTTGACCGGGAGGTCAATGGCATTCTTTATGTCCAGTTTTTCTGCAGTAGTAAGGTGGAAGCTCATGCTCGGGTCCTGGGCGAATTTATTAGGTACATATTGCAGACTGATAACACTTAGCTTATCATCAAGTAGTTCGTTGAGCAGGGTGGTTTCATAGTCTTCCTGGAAGTCTTGTAGCTGGCCAACCATTCCAACAAAACCCATCAGCGGATTGATGAGTTTGGAGAAGAAGCTCTCATAATAATTCTCCGTCTTGATTTCCTCAACCTTCACAAAGGCACGCACATTGACCAGGATGATTCTGTCTGTGTTTTCGACCAACCAGGACCTAAAGCATTGCATAAAACGCAAAGCAGTTTCGAATCCGAGATTGTCTCTAAAGCCCGCATCCATGATCTGAATTGGAGGTTTGGTGGGCATGTATACATTTGGAAGAATGTATGGGTAAGTTGCACTCATGCGCAAGGCAGATGTCATTTTTAACTGCTCGGCTCCCTGCTTTTCAAAGTATCGACTAAACTCCAGTCCATCTACTTCTAAGCCAGGAATGCTTGATTTGTATTCGCTCGCTGGTCTGGTCAGGTAGGAGCTGGGTTGCGCAGCGATGATCAGGCGTCGGCTGTCGTCGACTACCGTGGGTGAGACTACCATCATGGGAATTATACCATCAAATTCTGGTTGGGCATAATAGGACAGTGGTTGGTCAAGTACAAAATCGGTTGTTTCATTGTAGGCTCGTTCAAAGTAATAGGCGCGGTCTTTCCGATACCGATGGCCATTGACTTCAAAAGATTGTGTAGGGTAAAAGAGATCGTTAGTGGGAATCGAGCCGGCGATTGGATTTAACAGATCATCGCTGGCTTTCCACCAGTATTTGCTGTCTTGTAAGTCAATGGCTTCTCCCCTTTGCTTTTTGTGGTATAGCTCTCTAAAATAGGCGGCGCCCAGCATTCCGCCTGAAGCTCCGCTTACCAATATTGCATGGTCCATCAGGCTACCACGAAATAAGCTGTCTGCGACTTGCATTGTGCGAAGGCTCCAGCTAAATGCAGTAGAACCTCCTCCGCTAAAGTTCAGAAACACGATTGGCGGTTTGTCAATCCCGTTCAGCTTTTGGACTTTTTGCTTCCAGTTTTCGAGCATTTGTAATGTATGCTCTTTGTCTTGCTGAATGATGGAGTCTGAGCTTAGGGCAGTCATGTGCTCGACACTGTAAGGACTTGTGTGTCCCTCATAATCCAGTCCATAAGCCTTGTTTTTATAGTTGATCAGGTCATAGGAAGTGGCAAGATTTAGCATGATCATGATTAGGATCAATGCTGGAGTGCTCCATTCCCTGAGCCAGAAGTTGAAGCTTCCTGCAAGAGCTACCAAGGTAGTGATGACGAGGGTAAGGCTGGCTGCTGCCGGCAGGCTAAACATAGGAATCTCAATCAAGAGTCCGGAGAGCATTAACAGAATCAGGCTGCCAATCTGTATGAAGAGTGCATTATTGTGGTGCTGTGACTGCACTGCCTTTATGAGTGAGTCATCATAGTGATGTACCGGTCTGGCAATCTTTGGCTTTAGTCGGTAATTCAGGTAGTAGTCGACCGGGGCAAGGTCTTTGTTTATTTGCACACGGCTGCTCCATTCGACATTTTTCTTGACTCCTCCTGCGCGAGACCTCGGTTGCTTCTTTTTGACTTTGAATTTTCCCTTGTTGAAAGAAAGGATGTTCTTGTTTGTGAAATTGAAGTACATCGTGATCAGGAAAATGCTGAGGGCAAGTCCTACGAGGAAGCCTTCGACATAGAAGAAGATAGACTCCGGCATTTCAAACTGATTCTCTCGCTGGTATAGCGTCATGCGGTAGGTGTAAAACAAGCCCACCGCGATGGGAATCACTGCATTGTTTAAGCAATAGACAAAGAAAGGTCGGTGCAGGGTAGCGAGAAAAGGGAAGCGATGACTATGCAGTATATATGTAGTGATATTCCAGGTCATGATAAAAAGGCCGAAGGCCATGCCCTGAAAAAAGAAACCCCAGAAATTTATAGTGCCGAGATATTCCGGATTTAGAAAGAGATGATATCCACCAAAGCCGCCTGCAATAGCACCTGTAATCACCGCTACCAGTAATACCCAGAAAAGCAATAGAACCAGATTCTTACGAAGGTGAAGAAGCAGGAGCTGAAAGGGGAAACTATAGAAAAGTGCTTTGAGCAGTTTCATGAATGGAGCGCGTTACCGGTACTCAAAGGTAAGCTGCTAAGTAGTGGATTAGCAAGTTTATTTTGCTCTCGATTTTGGGGGCGTGTTCCGAATTGCCGCTACGGAGAGGAGCGTGGCAAAATAGCCTTGATCGCAGCGGCTAGGCGGTGCCTGCATGCGTCAGTGACTGCCCCTGCATGGTGGCTCGCCCTTAAAGGCGAGACGGCAGGCAGGGTTGCAGGAACAAGCAGGCAGGTGCCGACTAATAGCGGAGAGCAAGACGGGTGGTTCCTGAGTGAATGGCGTTTCGCTCCAAAAAAATCATTGTCTGAATTACTTTGTTAGAAATGCCAGCTTAAGGCGCATATTCATAGGCTCCGATATCCGGTTGACTATCGCGGGTATTGCCAAAAAGATCCGTCGTGCCCGCGCTTGCGGGATCGCCTTGATTGATGGCCGGAGACAATGCATTGAGGCGCAGGTCGGAGCTGTAATAATCTATGAACATCGTGTCAACTGGCGATGGGTTGAAGATGCAATTGTTGAAATTGACGGAGGTATCGCCGAAACTTTCATTGGACTTGATGAGGCAGTTGTTGAAAGAGTAGTTGAAGTCGCTTGTGAAGGTTCCGTCGGTATAATTGTCGAGATTTATCTCATCGGTTTCGCTGCCAAGCATAATCGAATTTGTAAAATTAGCTATGGTTGTTGTCGCCACATTGGTCACGGTTTGTCCGACGGCAAGGTAGTTGGTTACGCGCAGGATGGGGTATTTATGTGTGATATACAGGTTGCCGTAGTTGGCCATTGTGCAGTGTTGGAAATTGTAAACTCCTCCTAGTTCGAGCAGCATATTATTGATGCCGCAATCGAAGATATTGAGGTTGTTGCCTTCGACAACAGCGGACAGTCCCCATATGCCATATGCCTGCATATTTTCCATGATGACATTTTCGATCACGAGATTTGGATTTGGCAAGTTTTCGGGCAGGGAATCGATTCGGACGCCCCAGAGCGCATTTTTGATGATGGCGCCGTTGATGCGATTATTGACACTTCCGCGCAGCAGATGGATACCATCCCATTGGCCGGGTACTTCTTGATAGCCCTGTTCCAGCCGGTCGCCCTGAAAGATGACCATGTCAGCTGTGTCGCGACCGCCATTGACCTCCAGGGTGCCCTGAACATAGAGCCTACTACCGACATGGCTATGTATGCGAGTGCCGGCCTCAATGGTGAGTTTGCAATCGGGGGGTACTAGTATGATGTCATAGAGCACGTAGGGCAGTTCGTTTGTCCAGACTTCATCGCAGATTTCTACGTTGCCATAGAAGTTGGCATTTTGCCCGTAGGCCAGCAGTCGAATGGTTTGAATATTGCCGTTGGTGACCAGCATGATCGAGTCGGAGATTAGATAGGGAAGCTGCTCGTCGTTGGGATCGACAGTGACCTCGACAAAGAAGTAAAGGCTGTCATTTGCTTCGATTCGGATATCTTCTGCGGATGTGCGTGGTTCTCCATCAATGTTTAGTCTAAACTGGGACTGTTCGCCTCCTGCCAGCACGGCGGAGGACACATTCATTGGTTGATCATTTCGATTGAAAACCTTTAGGAACTTGGTTGTAGAGCCCACGGTTGTAAATACGGTATCGAAAGTGAGGGTATCCGTACTGAGTTCCAACATGGCTGAAGGATCGTCCAGAATGCTGTCTTTTCTACAGGAAAAACTGATGGCGATGAGGACGGAGATTAGCAGAAGGAAATGCTGTTTGTAACTCAAATTCGTACTTTAAAATTCAGAAGATGCGAATCGATTTAGGGATAGGATTTGATTCCCAACCCCTTTGAGACGCGAAGATAAGTATAATAGTTGCAGCAGAAAATTCAGATCAGCTGCTGTGCGCAGGCAATAGTTGCGATGTGCAGTTGAAGTCCGTCAATTGCTAAAAGCGAATGGGCGCATGCTTCCAGTGTTGCACCTGTGGTTACCACATCATCTACTAGTAGGACGCTTTTACCATGCAGTTGCTCTTCGTGATGGACCTGATAAATGCTTTCTACATTAAGCCAACGCTGGATTCGCGATTTACGTGTTTGCGACTCGTTGTTTGATGCTTTTTTGAGGTAGTCTGGCGACCAGGGAAGCTGCAATCCCCTTGAAAGGCCTTCGGCAATCAGGTCGCTTTGATTGTAGCCGCGTTTGCGAATTTTTTTGCGGTGCAGTGGTACGGGAATGACGAGGTCATAGTTTTGCTGAAGTCCGGCTTGTGTGAGTTTCTGTCCCATCCATTGGCCCAGGAAGATGCCTACTTGCTTTTGTTTCTTGTATTTGAGTTGATGGATCAGGGCTTGTACTTTGCCTCCTTTGCTGAAGCCCAAAAAGGCAGTAGCGGAGTGGACTTTTACTCTTCCCCAAAAGAGTTTTTCGATTGGATTGTTCTTTTGAAGGTGGAAGTCGGTTTGTGGAATACTGAGATGGCATTGCAGGCACAGCACTTCCTCCTGCTTTTTTAGTCTTGAAGCGCATGCGAAGCAAAGATTGGGGTAAAAGAGGTGGAGGAAATCGGAAGCAACTTCTTTGAATATTGATGACATGAGCAGGTACTTTATTATTGTGAATGCGAGAAAGCCGAATTCGCAATAAAGAGTATCGTGCTGCTAAAATTCCACAAAAATATTTCCTGCTACAAGCCTGGGCCTTTGATCAGGGCGTTTTCTAGATTAGTGTATCACAATTCTATTGATTTGCCTGCTTGTGCTGGTTAGGATATCGAGCAAGTAGATTCCTGCAGGTAGCTCTAGTTTCTGATTGTTATTGATATCTAGTTCCAGGATTTGCCCACTGGTGTTGAGCAGGCTCATTTGCATGATCGGCTCTTGTGACTGCACAGAGAAGTGTCCGTTGCTTGGATTTGGGAATATGCTAATCTCCGTTTCATGGATCGATTGGTTGGACACGCAGTCGTCAATGAGTAGATTTAGCCAGGCGTTGGAACAAAGTGTTGAGCCTTCGACACAGATTTGATATTGCAGAGAATCTGCGCCTGTGAAGGCATCATCAGGCGTATAAATGATCTCATTGCTTGCCTGATCGACAAACGATTGTCCGTTGCCGCTTGCTAGTAGAATTTCTACAGAAGTTTGCTCTCCGAATGTTTGATCATTTTCTGCCACAGGAACAAAGATGGTTTCGTTCATGCATACCTCTGCAAGATCATCACTTGCGACTGGTATTTGATTGCAAAGAGGAAGACTCAATCCATAGCTGAAAGTGCCTTCTGTGCAATTCAGGCCTTCTACTTCCACAGCAATTAAATAGGTTTGATCGGCCTCCAGACCAGCAGTGCTGAAGGTGGGATTGAGAGAATTTGGATCGTCGAATGTGAAGTCAGATTCGTAGAAAGTGATGCTGGTGCCATCTGGAATTACTGCGTTGATGGTACAGGGAAATCCTAAACAGCAATCATCCTGAAAGTCTACTGTTTCTTCTCCGAAGATGGAGATGTTGACAGTTTCGGTGGCGCTGTTTCCTGAAAGCGTGTTGGTGACAATATATTCGAATTCGTCGCTGCCGACATATCCGATCGCCGGGCTGTAGATGGCGACCCAGCTTCCATCTTGCTCGATGATGCTTAGGGTGCCATTAGAAGGCTGTGTTTCTACTGCTACAGTAATCTCCTGCCCCACAATGTCATCATTTTCCAGTATCGGAATGGTGAGTATTCCTCCAAAGCAGTTGTCGGCAAAATCGGGTTCAGTTACAGGCGTATCACCGCAGAGCGATACGACTATGGTTTGAATGAGGCTTGAGCTGGATTCGCACACGGAGCCATATAGTTGCATTTCGATTTGTACTTCTCCTGGGGTTTCAAAGGCATCGCCGGTAACTGTAGTGGTAGGGGAGAAGATGTTGTCGATTTCGAGATCGGTATTGAGCCACTGTATGCTAACATCTTCAGGGATATCGGCATCCAGCACCAAATCTGGGTCGCCAATGCAATAAGTCAGCGGATCAGGATTTGGAATATCCAACAGTAGTTCGACTTCAAATGCTGCTGTGATCTCTCCGTTGTAACTTCCTTGCAGATCGTACTTGATTCCTGAAGGGGCGTTGAAAATAGTGTTGAGAGCATTTGGGTTTTCGAAGACCTCTTCGGCGGCGATTCCTTCTGGTGAAAGTACCTCCCATTGCCAGTCTCCCTGATCCGGGAAGATCGCGTAGATTTCAAGGCTGTTTCCGCACAGTATTGAATCGGGCATGATGCCGGCATTGAAAACGCATACCTCAGCCGTGTCAGATCCTGCGGGATTGCTGATGCTGTACTCCAGACAGTCTTCTCCCAGGTAATCTGCGGGTGGCGAATAACTCATCAAGAGATTATTTGGGTCCCAGTTGGCGGTGCCATGTTCCGGGGGGCTGATGATTTCCAATTCTGTCGAGAGCTCATCATTTTCCAGCGGGTCCAGGATCTGTAAGAGTCCACCATACTGCACAAGGTAGTCGTCGCTGGCGATTGGTACGCCTACTTCGCAGATTTCCGGGTCGTAGTCGAAATGCAGGTAAAACTTGGAAACGGCATTACCTAAGGCATAATCAAAAATGTAGTAGCTACCATAGGTTTCTGGCGAATAGGGGTTTATACCTCCATCTTGAATGCCGCAAAAGAACAGATTGGAATGATAGGTAGCCTGCTCGTGAGAAGGCTTAAAGGTGTATTCGAGCTGCTCATAGCACTCAATTAGGACGTAGTTTTCAGAGTCTTCATCTGCTATGATTGTATTCGGGCTGATCACTTCCAGCACCGACCAGGCACTTTGGCAGGCAACATCATCTTCAAAGCAAATTTTGTATTCAAAGGAGTCGAGACCTGCGAAATTATAGTTTGGATTATAAAGCTGGGTTTGCAGGTCAATTGTTCCGTTTTGAGGTTCTGTTTCCAGGACAACTTCGTAGTCATCGGGTAGTATGTCGTTGCTCAAAAAACGGACTCCGCTTTCTCCCAGATCACTGACATACTGAAAGTCATCATTGACCTGCGGTGCTCCGATCTGAATATTGATCGTGGCATTTTGGGAGCAATAGTCCTGGTTGAAATTGCAGATTCTGTAAGTGATTTGATCAGTTCCTGCGTAGCCCTGATCTGGTGTATAGAAGATCGCAAATTCGCTGATACTCTCGATGGTGCCGTGCTCTGGTGGACTTATAATCTCTATTTGTGCTGCAGTGGAGGTTCGGGTCCAGCTACTGTAACCACAATCCTCACAGGCAGCGAGTTGTAAACCAGCATTTAGGTAATCATCTTCGGCAGTCTGATATCTTTGAAACCGCTGATCTTCTATGAAAGGCTCACTGTCTGGCGAGGCGAAGCTAAATGTGTTGGCATATTGATTGGTCCCAAAATGTGCATAAAATCTTCCCGCGTCCATCAAATTTTCGTCCTGCCAGGTCTCGTATTGGTTTGTGCCAATCTGATGTGTTCTCAGGCCATTTAGTTTTAGGCTTGGTATTGCCAGTCCAAAGCTGACATCGGTGTACATTATGTATTTCCATCTTCCCAGGAATTTGTCTTTGACAACCGGATTGTCTGCAAAGTCGTTGGCTACGCAGTCCAACTCAAAAGCGCTTGAACCCACTGCTATCGCATAAGTGTCATCTTCCGCAGTTGGCAACTGTCCTGCTGCATCCGAACACAGGATTGAGAGGTTGGCGTATCGGATTTCGCCGCTAACAGCATGATTGAATTGTAGCACGATATAATCCCAGCCTAGATAATTGTCTTCAGCCAGATAGTCAAATCCTTCTGCGGATTGGTTGTTAATGCTGCCTCTGTAGGGGCCGGAAAAGATAGCGCTGCTCCATTCGCTGCCCAATTTTTGCAAGGCTTG
>JAHDEE010000039.1:0-9000 GCA_020629005.1 Chitinophagales bacterium | reverse complement strand
AGGGGCCGGAAAAGATAGCGCTGCTCCATTCGCTGCCCAATTTTTGCAAGGCTTGGATGCTGGTTGTCTCACCAACAAGGTGCCAGGCAAGTAAGTCGAGATTACTGCTTTCGACCATTGGAAGCAAAAAGTTGGATATCTCCTGACAGCTCTGTGCTTGTGTGCTATACCTTAGCGTATCTGCCATATTGCTAAGCGGCATGTCGGGCGTATATAAGTCATCGCTATCCGACATACTTCCGTATGCAGGTCCTTGTGTCACAAGGTCGACACCTATCAGATTGGCTGGTTCAGATCCAAAGACAGGTACCAGCAGTTCACATATCTGGGCATTGCTTTGTAGAGATAGCAAAGCCAGGAAGCAAAGGGTCAGCAGGGGTCTCATTGCGTAAGTTTTAGTTTTCAACTAACTGTGAACGCAATATATAGCAAGATTTAGTCCATTTCAACAAGGATGTTAAAAAAGCTTCTGCTGCCATCGAACCGCTGGCATTCAGGATTTCTGATTTCTTTCAAGAATAGTAGGGATCAAGACAATATATCGAAGCTTCGTCCTTCCTGAGCTTCGATTGCCTCTTTGATGACCGCCGGGATGGCAGCGGCCTTCTGCGCTTTATAGTCGTAGCCGACAACAACTCCCTGGCCTTCGGCCACCTTTCCTAGTTTAGGTGAATGAATTTCGTGATGCATCACAAAACTAGACCTTCGCATGGAAATGATTTTTGTGGATACAGTGATCAGGTCAGGGAAAATCAGGGGTTTTAGAAATTTGCAGTTTATTTCAGCAAGGATAGGCAAGACCGGCTGCTCGCTACTTTGAATGAAGTTGATCTTCATGAAATAGTCGATCCTGGCAGACTCGAAATACTTGAAGTACACCACATTATTGACGTGATTAAAGGAGTCCATTTCTCCCCAGGCCACCGGCACTTGAATTTCTGTGGGCATTTTTGTAGCGCTTAATTATAGAAAGTAATCCGGGTAAAGCTGGTCTTCCGGTACCTCAGCGTATTTGCTAAAGTCGGTGATTCCAGCTGCCGACAAGACTTCATCATCGATGAAGAAATTGCCAGAGGTGCTGGCCGCATCTTTTTGTAGAATGACAGCAGCTGCATCACCCATAATTTCTGGGCTACGGCTATGCTTCATTACCTGTTCACCGCCCAGCAAATTTTTGATCGCTGCCGTGGCAATGGTGGTTCGAGGCCAAAGGGCATTAACTCCTACCTTGCCTTTAAATTCTTCAGCCATGCCCAGCACACACATACTCATTCCGTACTTAGCCATGGTGTAGGCTACGTGTCCACCGAACCACTTCTTGTCCATATTGAGTGGAGGGCTGATGTTGAGAATGTGTGGATTTTCAGACTTAAGGAGATGAGGCAGGCACTTTTGACTGCAAAGATAGGTTCCTCTGGTGTTTACCTGGTGCATTAGATCAAAGCGCTTCATTGGTGTCTGCAAGGTTCCCGTGAGCTGAATCGCGCTGGCATTGTTCACTAGTATGTCAATACCACCAAATCTTTCGATGACTTTTTCTACCGCCGCTTCAACCAATTCCTCAAAACGTACATCAACAACTATGGGCAAGGCTTGTCCGCCGGCAGCTTCCATTTCATCTGCCGCGCTATAAATGGTGCCCTGCAATTTCGGATGAGGATCTTTGGTTTTTGCTGCAATGACAATATTAGCACCTTGAGCGGCAAGTTTTAGGGCTATAGCTTTGCCAATGCCTCTGCTGGCACCAGATATAAAGACAGTTTTACCTTTTAAATTGCTCATCTTTCTGCGATTGTTGATTTGCCGGCGAATTTAGGCATTTGTCGCTTAAGTATTTTCGCTTTCATCGCCTTTCTCGTCCCAAAGGTGAGCATAATGCTTCTTTAGTTCAAAACAGAACTTTTCGAATGGCAGGTCTGCAAATATCCCGTAATCATGGATATAGTCCATAAACTTGCCACCTTCGCGGTCATATTCCTGAAAAATGGAATCTTCACGTCCATCAAACTCTAAAGCGGAGACCCCCAACTTGTCACAGAGGCCTTTGTTAAAGGCAGGGGTGGCTTTTACCCATTTGCCATCCAGGTGCATCTCGACAAAACCATGAAACACCAGTTTGTCTGTTTTTAGCCAGGCTTCCAGTCTTTCTGTTCCAATGTGGTTACGTACAATCGCATAACCCATCCTACTCGGTATTCCTACCGCTCTGGCGCCGCTGGCAAGCAAGTTTGCTTTTTCGACGCAGTATCCCGACTGCTGCTTTACAAAGTAGCTAGCTTTTAGTAGCTCCTTCTGCAATATTACATTATAAGGACTGTACATGTATCCATCTCTGACAGCATAATACAGACCAATAGCCTTATTTATGTCTGATTGCTCCGGCTTAGTATGTGTCTTCACGAAGTCCTGCACGTCAGGATGTTCGAAATCGAGATAATAGGTAGGTTGAAGGTAGGAGTCGAAGTTATCTTCTAAGGT
This sequence comes from Chitinophagales bacterium, assembly GCA_020629005.1. GTDB lineage: Bacteria > Bacteroidota > Bacteroidia > Chitinophagales > UBA2359 > JAHDDV01. Next base: position 6,522 of record JAHDEE010000039.1, on the reverse strand, counting down.
TTGCATAGCCCAGCTGTACTTACATTCAAGATAAATAATGTAATTCGCCACAAAGGTAAGCTAAACAGCGCTTTACTTTTATTCCTTATCTTGCGAACTTTCTGACAGCCGGTCCATATTTTTGCGCCATTTTCTGCCTGCAGGGGCCGTCGCTGCATGCTTAGCATCTTACACCACTATAGTAAGCAACATGTTATTCAACTCTCTTGCATTTGCCCTTTTCTTTCCAATTGTAGTCATCCTCTATTTCTTATGTCCTCATAAGTATCGATGGATTCTACTCTTGGCGGCAAGCTACTACTTCTATATGTGTTGGCGTGCGGAATATGCATTGCTCATACTGCTTTCCACAGTTGTGGACTACTTCGCTGCGATTCAGATGAGCAAATTGCCGGAAAAATCTCAAAGAAGAAAATGGCTGTATCTCAGTTTGCTGGTCAATCTGGGCATGTTGTTCACCTTCAAGTATTTGGACTTCTTCACCGGGAGTGTGAATAGCATCTTCGAATCAATAAATATCTTGTACCATATTCCGGCTTTCAATCTCTTGCTTCCAGTCGGTATCTCCTTCTATACTTTCCAAACATTGAGTTATAGTGTCGATGTTTACAATGGTAAGGTGAAGCCGGAGCGACATTTCGGAATATTCGCGCTTTATGTTTCTTTCTTTCCGCAGCTGGTTGCCGGCCCAATTGAGCGACCAGACAGGTTATTGCCTCAATTTCGCAAGAAGATTGACTTCAATTATGAGCGCATAGTTGATGGTCTGAGAATGATGTTTTGGGGTTTCTTTATGAAACTGGTCATTGCCGATAATGCCGTAGGTATTGTAGATACCGTTTATCGAAATCCTGCTAATTACGACGGTTTGCAGTCCATATTAGCCACCTTCTTATTTGCATTTCAAATTTTCTGCGACTTCGCAGGGTATTCTATTATAGCCATCGGAACAGCCAAGGTCATCGGTTTTGATCTGATGCAGAATTTTAACAGACCCTATTTTGCTACATCGATCAGAGAGTTTTGGCAGCGCTGGCATATCTCCCTCTCGACCTGGTTTCGAGATTACTGTTATATTCCACTAGGCGGAAACCGGGTTGTCAAGTGGCGCTGGTATTATAACCTCATGGTTACTTTTGTGGTCAGTGGTCTATGGCACGGAGCCAACTGGACCTTTGTGGTGTGGGGATTCCTGCATGGTGCCTATCTGATTGCGGCGATCATTTGGGAACCATTTGCCGACAAAATCAACAAGGCAACTGGTTTGAGTAAGCTGCCAAGATTAACACGAGTATTTCAAATCTTTGTGACGTTTATACTCGCTTGTATCGCCTGGGTTTTCTTCCGTGCTCAATCAGTGGCGGATGCATTTACGGTGCTGGGAAACATGACCAATGTACGTTGGGGACAATTCCGATGGAATCTCTTTCCCCGACATGAGCTGGAGCTGAAAGTGGTTCTGTTCTTCATTGCTTTATTGACTACCATCCACTGTTTTCAGGAGTTTTTGGGATGGAGAAATCCACTGTTCAGTAAGCATCAACCAGTGCGTTGGGCCAGCTATGTGATATTTGGTCTGATTATACTTTCGTTCGGAGCTTTCACCTCCAGTCAATTCATTTACTTCAGGTTCTAAAAGCTAATCCATGAAGAATCAATACTTGAAGTTACTCGGAAGAATCCTTTTGCTTATTGTGTTGCTTTTTATAGGAAGCGCCATCATCAGAAAAGCAGTTGGATTGCCCTATGGATGGGTGACAGAGCGCATGCTGGCTGGCGAGCAGGTATTGCATCGTCAGGGTAGTAATTACAATGCAATTTTCCTCGGCTCAAGCAGGGTCTATCGAGGAGTAGTACCGAGGGCCTTCGACAAGTTTGTAAACAACAATTCTAACCTGAAGATGCGCTCCTTCAATTATGGACAGGGAGGCTCCACCAGTGGTCAGATTTATGGAGCTGCCAGGAGTTTCATAGCGGATAAAAGCCTGGATCTCGATTACATGTTTATCGAACTTCGGTCGATGGAAACCTCTTTGTGGGAAAAGGCTTTTGTCAAAAATCTGCATACCCACCGGGCACGTATCTGGTTGTTGGACTTCAAGGCCTTGAAGTTTGGGATCTCTACAATGTGGGGTGTCAACGATGAAGACTGGGGCTTTCTAAAGAAGCTGCGATACACTGGTTACTTCATTCTGAAGTATGTGGAGAATAAGCTGAACGTCGGCAGCATGATCAAAATGTGGGAAGCAAAAAATACCAAGCCGAAGATTCGAAAAGAACTCTGTGAGGAGGGCTTTTGCCCAATGGATTTTGCTACCAATGTAGATATCAAAAAGCTGCGCAAAAAATTCCTCAAAAAGGCTGATGCGACGCTAGCCAATAATGTACAAAAGAGCAAAGTCTTCGGCTCAGGCAAACCAGGTTATGATTTTCCCGATTTTAACGAAGCCTATGCCGATGAGCTGATCGCCCTGATCGATGAAGCCAAGGCAAATGGAATCAAACTAATTGTAATGGCATTGCCCATGATGAAGGCTCATGATTACAACAATGTCTACTCCGTGTTCGAAGTCTTGCCAGAGGAGAATAAGATCGATATTGCTGATTCAAGATCGAATCCCGAACTCTACATGTTTGATCATTGCTGGGACGACACCCACGCCAATCAAGTAGGAGCGAGACTGCTATCACAGCGGCTCGGCCAGCGTTTTATTCAGTTAGAACGAGATAAGAAGGTCAAGGTGCCCTACTACAAGAATAATCAGTAGATGAGCTCATTCGGCATTGTTGTTTGTTCATTGTTAAACTTTGAGGCCCCTTTTATCAAGCGGCCTCTTTCCCAAAGTCGTTTGTCTGACGGCCCAATAAGGGAAGCTCCCGATAAATTTGCCTAGCTTTGCGGCGATGGATCTATCAGGTATCATTGATCTGTTTAAGCAAGACCCAAGGACAGTTGCAATCATTGAAAGTCTTGCCGCTGCAGAGCCCACCAGGCTGCACTTAAAAGGATTGCGAGGAGCAATGAACGCCTTCGTAGCTGCGGGCGTATATCTGAGCCAGCCACGAACGCATGTTTTCATCATGGAAAGCCGCGATGAAGCAGGCTACTTCCAAAGCAATCTGAAGAATCTGCTGCAAAAGAAGGATCTCATTTACTTTCCTGATTCCTTCAAGCAAGCCGGCGAGCTCAAAGAGATTAACAAAGGCAACGTGTTGCTACGGGCTGAAGCAGTCAACAAACTGATCAATACCCACACTTCCGGTGAGCTGATGATCACCTACCCACATGCCCTATTCGAAAAAGTAGTAGATGTCAAGGCACTACAGAAAAATACCATCCACATCAAAAAGGATGAGAAGCTCGATGTAGATTTCATTATGGAAGTGCTGGTCGAGTATGGCTTCGAGAGGGTAGACTTCGTATATGAACCAGGTGAGTTTTCCGTTCGTGGAGGCATCGTGGATATCTATTCTTTTGGGAATGAATTGCCTTACCGTGTTGAGCTCTTTGATGATGAAGTGGAGTCCATTCGTACCTTCGATCCTGTGGATCAACGATCGGTAAAAAAGATCGCACAGGTAAACATTGTACCGGACATTCAAAAACAATTCAGTAGCAATGAAAAGATTTCCATACTCGAATTGCTCGACGAAAATACAGTCATCTGGATCGAAAATCCTGATTCCTTTGCTGCTATCATAGACCAGTGTTTTGAAAAAGCAATGGAGATGGCCAGGTCTGGCGAACTGGATACGGAGAGTGATGAGTCGCCCTTCAAAGGCAATGCAGCGGAGACCTTCCAGGGATCTGGTCCAGTGTTGCAATTGCTACAGGGACGACCCTTGATTGCGCTAGGAGAGAAGCCGCTCAACAATGCCTCCGAGCTGGATTACAAAGCTTCCCCTCAACCCGCTTTCAACAAGAACTTTGAACTGCTAATCGAGGATCTGCGAAAGCAGGAGAAGGCCGGTATTCTGCCCCTGATCTTTGCCGAAAAGCAACGGCAAATTCAACGCTTCGAACACATCTTTGAAGATCTCGAAGCCAATGTCAATGTGCAACTGCTTCCCAACAGCGTTCACGAAGGTTTCATTTATCCCGACCTTAAACTTGCCCTCTATACCGATCACCAAATCTTCGATCGGTACTACAAGTATTATACTCGGAAGAAGTTTAGCCGGGGAAAAGCGGTCAGCCTAAAGCTGCTTCGCGAATTGCAACCGGGCGACTTCATCACGCATATGGATCATGGAGTAGGACGTTATTCTGGACTCGAAAAAATTGAAGTCAACGGCCGCACTCAGGAGACCGTGCGCATTCTCTATCGGGATAATGACATCCTTTACTGCGGTATTCAGTCCCTGCATAAGATTGCCAAGTATGTGGGTAAGGAGGGCAAGGCACCTCGACTTAACAAGCTAGGCTCAGATGCCTGGGAATCTGTAAAGCGCCGTACCAAGCGCAAGATCAAAGACATTGCCAAGGACCTTATTCAACTGTACGCAAAGAGAAAAGCCTCGCCAGGATTTGCTTTTGCGCCGGATACATACCTACAAACCGAGCTGGAAGCCTCCTTCATTTATGAGGATACACCTGATCAGCTTAAGACCACCAATGAGGTCAAACAAGATATGGAAGCCAGCTATCCGATGGATCGTCTGGTATGCGGAGATGTAGGTTTTGGCAAGACGGAAATTGCTGTGCGTGCCGCCGCCAAAGCAGTTGCTGATAGCAAGCAGGTGGCCGTGTTGGTTCCAACTACAATTCTTGCGATACAGCACTACCAGACCTTCAAAGAACGCATGAAGGACTTCCCGGCAAACATCGATTACATCAATCGCTTCAAAACTGCCAAGGAGAAAAAAGAAACCATCCAGCGCCTGGTCGATGGCAAGATCGACATCATCATTGGCACACACGCTATTTTGGGCAAGACCGTACAATTCAAAGATCTGGGTTTACTGATTATCGACGAAGAGCAAAAATTCGGAGTGGCAGCCAAGGAGAAGCTACGCACCTTCAAGGCCAATGTAGACACCCTGACCCTCACCGCTACACCGATCCCGAGAACTCTCCAGTTTTCCCTGATGAGTGCACGGGATTTGTCTATCATGCGGACCGCTCCACCCAATCGTCAACCTGTTACCACAGAGCTGTTGCAGTACAACAAAGACAAGCTGAGGGAAGCCATTGAGTATGAAATCTATCGTGGAGGGCAGGTCTTTTTTGTCTACAACCGAGTGCAGGATATTGCAGACGTGCAAGCAATGATTCACAAACTCTGCCCTGACATCGACATTGGCGTGGCCCACGGACAAATGGAAGGTAAAAAGCTGGAGCAGACCCTCATCAAGTTCATAGACCGTACTTATGATTTGCTGTTGAGTACCAACATCATCGAAAACGGTATTGACATTCCAAACGCGAATACCATCATCATCTACAATGCACATCACTTCGGATTGAGCGATTTGCATCAGCTGCGCGGTCGTGTTGGTCGTTCCAATAAGAAGGCATTTTGCTATCTGGTGAGTCCGCCTTTACACGGCTTGCCTGAAGACTCCAAAAAGCGGCTCCGAACCATCGAGCAGTTTGCTGAATTGGGAAGTGGTTTCAACATTGCCATGCGTGATCTGGATATTCGTGGGGCCGGTAATTTGTTGGGCGGAGAGCAAAGCGGCTTCATCGCTGACATTGGCTACGAAACCTATCAAAAAATCCTGAACGAGGCCATTCAGGAACTAAAGGAAGGCGCCTTCCGTGAAGTATTCCAGGATCAGCTAGTCAAGGAGCATAGTTTTGTAAGCGATTGCCAGATCGACACGGATTCCGAAATGATGATTCCCGATTACTATGTGAAGTCGATCAACGAACGGATGAACCTCTACAAAGAAATCGACGATATCGATGGCCCCGAAAATCTGGAAAAGTTCAAAGAGCAAATGCGGGATCGTTTCGGTCGTATCCCAACTCCGGTACTCAAGATTTTCGACGGTCTCAAACTGCGCTGGCAAGCCAAGCGACTGGGCTTCGAAAAGGTGTCCCTAAAGAAAAACAAATTGCGTTGCTACTTCATCAGCAACCAGCAATCCGCCTTTTATGACTCGCCGGTTTTTGGACACATCATGGGCTTCCTCAATAGCGAAACCAGCCCCTTCACGTTAAAGCGCACCGCCAAAAGCCTCATCCTCATTGCCGACAATATCTCCAGCATCGAACAGGGCGAAGAGGTGCTAAAGCAAATACTAAAATTTGTAGCACTACAGAAGGAATTGGCTTGATTTGAATATGTTTTTATTATTTGGAGCGATCCTTTCTTCTTCGCGCTACTGGCCTCCCCGCTATCCGCTCCAATGCAAGCACCCATCGCTGCTTCCTGCATCCACTGCTGTAGTCTCGCCTTTAAGGGCGAGCCTCCATCAGTGGCGCAGTCAGGCGCTCTGTGCACTTGCATTTACACTCCTATCGGGGCTATTTTGACACCGCCTTCCCACGTAGCAAAACAGCAAGAAAATCCTTGA
>JAHDEE010000270.1 GCA_020629005.1 Chitinophagales bacterium | reverse complement strand
TAAATTTTGAAAACCCAATCCGTGGGCGCAATACTTACTGTGTCGCATGAATCGACTTCATGCTTCGCAGCACCACGGGTCTACATTGGAAACACGCTTACTTACCATAGCAAATTCGACAATACAATTGTCGAATCGCTCGAACAAATTAGCATTTGTGTGCTAAGATAGACATGAGCTACGCCCTTCTTCTTAAAACTCTGCAATGCCTTAGGACCCCATGCGGGGTCCCTGGTTGGCTACAGCAGCACCAATTGCTCCACAACTTCGAATATTCATTCTACAGTTTCCCGGTCAAGATCCTTGAATAACTGAGATAATAAGCTAACTTTTGTAGAACAATCAATGGAGTATCGAAGCCTAAAATTACCATAAATGCCTAGATCTTTTTCCGAAATTTTCCCAAAGGAATTCTCTGTCATTGGAATGATTCACCTACTTGCAATGCCGGGTACGCCTCTGTATCGGGGTAGTGTTCAAGAGATACTGGACAAGGCGATGCAAGAGGCAAGCATCTACGTAAAGGCTGACATCGACGCGCTAATGATCGAAAACATGCATGATGTTCCCTACCTCAAACGGGACGCAGTAGGCGACGAAGTTGCCACAACCATGACCATTATTGCTCACGAATTGCGCAAAGAATACAGCTTGCCTATAGGCATACAGATTCTTGCTGGCGCAAACATAAAAGCACTTTGCACTGCGAAATCTAGTAGCCTCGATTTCATTCGATGTGAGGGTTTTGTTTTTGGTCATTTGGCAGACGAGGGTTATATAGATAGTGATGCAGGGCAACTGCTGCGGTATCGAAAACAGATAGATGCCGACAATATTCTCATCTTTTCCGACATAAAAAAGAAACATAGTGCCCACGCCATCAGTAGCGATGTGGACATAGTTGAAACTGCAAAAGCTGCTGCCTTCTTTAGAAGCGATGGATTGATTGTCACAGGCAATGCGACAGGTCAGGCTGCCGACCTCGAAGAGTTGCAGGCAATTCAAGAGAATGTGGAGTTGCCGATCCTGGTCGGGTCGGGCATTGATGCTGAAAACATTTTGACTTATCGCCCTTTCTGCGATGCGGTGATCGTGGGATCGTATTTCAAAAAGCAGGGCTATTGGGCAAATGATTTGGAAGAGAGGCGAATTGAGGTATTATTAGGGATGTTGTGAATCTCAGAACACACAAACAAAGGTGATCTTTCCACAGATCATACTGCCTTGGGACCATCGTCCTGTTATATCAAATCCAAGGTCATTCCTAAAAGTAATGCGCTAAGGATGAACTCAGCGTACTTGCATAACCACAGTGAGAACAGAATTTGTCGACAATCTGAGATTGACAATTCCCGCAAATTTCGCTTAATTGTTCTTCAGCCATCTGTCAGCTTTTGTTCTTGGTTATTGCAATCAAATTGAAGATATCACTTGTTAATTTACCCTTAGCCCAACCGCGTGAGGGATAGAAGCGGTATGAGCCGCAGGACGAGCCGAGTGAGGCATGCCTGATGGGGGCTCGGAGCTTGCGGAGAGACCACAGCAGGCATAAGCCGAACCGGCTCGGACAAGGTGAATAATAGCGGATAGCCCGACCTGCACAGCTTCGGTAGCCGATTGCTTGAGGACTATCGCTGGCTACAAGTAGGTCGTTTTCATTAGCGACTGACCTCTCTGAGCTGTGCAGGGCACGCCCTAATAAACGCTTTGAGCAATCTGCTTTCAGTTACATGTTTCAATGCTTCCTTCGAAGACTGCATTTAGTTTCACCTCGAATCCAGGTTCAAACATAAACTCTTGTCCGGCCTTAAACATAACATTTTGTCCCAGGGGTATCAGCCCATTTGAAATGATGCCGGTTTTTGCATGGAAGAGATCGGAATTAATATTGTAGCCGTTTAGTGTGAGGTAGTCCACACAATATAGCGCATTGCCCGAAACTTCGTTGCAATGTTCTTCAAAGCTAATTTCGTCCAGATAGACATCGTTGTCATCGCCACCAAAGAGCAATACAAGTCGCATATCGGTATCGGTAGAAGGTGCTTGTAGCACAAAAGCAAAATCTTGAAAAGTCGTGGTCAATTGAATCGTCTTTTCTAAATATGTCAAATTACTATTGCTGCGATTTCTTAGCTTGAAACTCATGTCTCTGGGATCGTCAGCTCTGGCACGAATTCTTAGGGTATAGAAATTGCCTCCAGTGATGGAAAAGTTATCCTGCCTTAATTGTACGTCGTAGTCATAGGTTCCAGGATTGGTTATGTTGATCACTGCATTGTCCCATTGATTAATCGATGCATTGGCGACTGCCGAACCTAATGTTGAAAAATTCCAATCCGGGACACTCGGAGAATTTAGGTCATCAAAGGTGTTTTTTATCAGCAATTCGGAAGGCGCACAGTTGGGTACAGCCGAGTCTCCGTGATATAATCCCAAGCCGCTTAGGCCAGAATAGACTCTACCAAAAACCTCGCGGTCACCTTCTATTACTTTTGGGGTTTTCCAAAGCTCATTTTCTGCGGGATTGTTGATTTGTATCCAGCTGGCTCCCTCATCATCGGAGCGATAGTAGTAACTATTGGAATCTGCCGTTTTGCTACCAAACAGATAGAGGGAAGGATAAGTATTCCCAGGCGCAGCCTTTCCCAGCGCAAAAGCTGGAGCTTCATCGATACCAGCTATGTTAGACCAATTCTGACCACCGTCAATTGAACGATATAGTCCATCGTTGAAATTGATCCATAAATGTCGTGCATGTCCGGGAGTGGCAGTCAGTCGGGAATTTTGCCCCCATTGATTTCCGCCATAATCTGGCAAGTCTATGTCGTTTACTTTGCACCAATTCTGGCCGCCATCGAGGGAGGCATGAAAGGATCCATCATCCCAATCATAAAAGTAAAAAACGCAGGAAAGCACCTTGTCGGCTTCCACCATTCTGAATGCAGAGAACACACTGGTGTTTAGATTTCTGCCGCTCAAATCACTAGCGCCAAGGCAATTGAAACTACCGGTATTAGCGCAAGTCGGATTCAGGTTTGTGACTGCATTTGCGTCAACAAAAGATGAGCCGCCGTTTAGCGAATATTGTATATGATCTTGTTGCGCGATTACCATGTTTTGCGGATCTAGACAAGACATAGCGACAACAGCTTTTCCCAGGCTTTCGTTATAGCCTGTCTGCCTTTGGAAGCTAGCTCCGCCATCGCTGGAAGTTGCAATTATGGCGTCGGAATCATCCCATTCTGTCATGCCACATACGACTATATGCTCTGGATTGGATTCGCAAAAATCTACGCTACCTCCCTTCTTTGCCGTACCCACATTGTCGATAAGATCCCGTACTTCCTCCGTTGGATAAGTTCCTTGAGAGATGTCATCATCCAGCCAGCCGATTTGGTCGCCACCGTTGTAGGCAATGAAGTTGCCTTGTGAGTTGGTAGGAAAGCAAGCAATATCGGTGATCACCATTTCTTCGTGTCCTGCACTCAACTGATTTGTCCAAATGATATTATTGCCGGTCCAGTCTTCGGTGTGCATGGTCGTAAACCAACTTGTAAAAAACAGACGATCTGGGTTCGCAGGATCAAAGCGGATTTGTGCAACTCGCGAACCAAAATTCGAGGAGTTCCAGGGATAGATGTTTGTACCCATGCTCCCGTCTTTGAAATCCCAGGAATTAGCTGAATCCAATGAATATTCAAACAAGCCAGCTGAGAGGGATTGCCATCCACCAACGACGGTCACCGCAGTACCATTGTCATGTGGACTACATTCGACCGTTAAATATCCTTCGCCAATGGTAGTGCTGCTACGAACTTTAGACCAGGTTGCAGCGCCCAATGGATCAGTGCATTTCCAAATACCATCCAGCTTGCAGGCTACCAGCATATAATCCCCGTCTTTCGAAAAAGAGATATCGCTAACCTCCGCAAGGTCCGGATAAGTGTTTACATCTCCGATTATTGTGTAAGTTTGTGTGTTTGTATTTCCAAGGTAGATTCCGTAGTGCACATAACCTACAACGACATACTCTTGCTGAACGGGATGAAAAACCACTGATCGAATGCTATGGCGTTCCGTTTCTGTATTTACGGGAATGACAGCACTGGCAAGCCTGGTACTTATATTGGTCGTAAGATCCATTTTGTAGAGCCCTTTGTCGCGTGTGCCGATATAGAGTTCATTGGTATTCTGTGGATTCAGTGCAATAGGACTGCCCTGCCGATCCTTGTCCGTTGTGCCTTGCGTACAATCTCTTCCGCCATTTGTTGCGAAATAGTATGGCAGGTTGGTGACAATTTCAAATGTCTCCCCATAATCGTATGACTTGTATATCGCATTGTTTGCACCATCACAATTTCTGCCTAATGCCAAAAAAACTTCTGCCGGATTGTTGGGATTCAATGCGATTCCACCACAACCATAGTGGTTGTCATTGTTCGAAAAAATGATTTGCCGCAATCGTGCCTGTGCACTATCCCACTTGTATGCCCCTCCAATATCAGTCCTGTAATATCTAATATTTGGGTCGGACGGATGAATCTGCATACCGGTGATATACCCACCTCCACCAATGGGTATACTCGCCCAGTCATAATCTTCCACTTGGGCAGTTAAAGCTAAACTTGAACAAAACAGGGCTATACAAGCAAAGACTGTAATGACCAATATTCTATTGCAAAACATTGTATTGATTTTTACCTTAATCAGAGACAAGAATTGGGAAATATTGGCCAAGTTAAGAAAAAAATAGTGGCCATTAGGCATAAAACCCACTTTCAAGGAAAGGCAATAACTTAGTCATCAACTCACCAATGAACGACAAAAATAGTTTGAATCTTCATTTGCAGAGACGGCAGTTTTCAAGTCACTTTTAAGGCTCTTTGGACCTTGGATATCCACTCAAGAAAGCCAAATGAAGGGGCTAGACCAATATTGGAGCAGACTGGCAGTCTACTCCTTAATCATCACATGAACCGACAAATGGCTGTGCAAAAGACTGGAGACATTAAGAAAATATAGTCCGGATGGCAAACTGGATAGGTTGATGACAAAAGGTGCTGCCACGCCGCTATGATCAGCAACTACTTGACCGGTAATATCCATAATCTGAATCGTAAAATTTGTGAAATCCCCATCCAAGACGATCTTGTCATTGAATGGATTAGGAAACATTTCAATACAATCATTTACCATCGAAATATGCACTGAATTGCTTAAGTCGAAATCGTGCCCATACTGAGGAATCGCTTGTCCATATTCCAATGCTCCTCTATCTGGAGCACCATCAAAAACAAAGTAATCGTTGAGATTGTCCAAAGCGACACCGGTATTAATCACAGGAGCACCAGAGCTGGGCATACAATCTATCTGGCTTGCTTCGTATTCTATTGGAAAGGGACCTGGAATGGAAACATTTTCAAAATCGGCTAGTGCAATTTCCATCGCGTTGGCATGCAGCAATCCACTATTCTGCAACTCTAATACCTTAGCATAACGGACATTGTTCCACTTAAACCACTCTGTTCCAATACCACCTGCACGGGAGGAATAAAAAGCGCCATAGTCCCAATCATCATTACTTCCGGTAACCTGGTTAAACAACTCAAAACAATACTTCGAGCCAATCATCACATTGTTTCGGTAAAAAGTATTTTGCCATCCATCGGGAGATTCTATTACATTATCATCATTGACACAAGTATTATGCGCAATGATCAAGCCTGAAGGACCTCTATTCATTTTGAAAGCAGAGTTTTCCATGTTGTACAAGATGTTTCTGAAAACATAAACCGGTCCTCCATAGACCGGAGCCAGACTTACACCGGCTCTTCCATTGAAACACTGATTTGCATAAATACGTGTATTGGAAATCGTACCATCGACTTCGATCAGATCATCGACTGCATTGTGAATATCATTATTATGAATATCGAGCGAATAGGAGGTTTCATACAATTCTCCATCAGTTGATACTCCATCTGCAAAGTCCTTTATGGTATTGAAACTGACGACATTGTTATTGCCTCGAATGTCAATACCTCTTTCATTTGGTGTGCTTGACTGTGGCCAATTTGTTGTTCCCAAAATCAAATTGTTAGTGATGTATTGATCTCGTTCGTTTCCCAATTCTCGCCGGTTATAGTATCCCCACCCAACATTCTGAATGATATTGTTTCTAGCAGTTACAAACTGCGTGTTTTGTGCATCAATACCGTAATTGCCATTCTCGATTACAAATCCATCTATGATTACTTGCGAAGTGATAGTCGAAAAATCACCTATCGTAACCACGCCCGAGGCTGTTCCGTTTCCATCTATGATCGCTTCATGTTGAGTTTCACTCATAAAACTGATTGGGCTGCCAACAGTTCCACTTGTGGTCAAAGTAAAGGAATTATATGTTCCTGCCGTCACGATAAAATGATCGCCTGGCTCTGCACTATTGGCGGCTGCTTGTAAACCTAGAAATGGATTCGTTTGCGTACCGGCACCTCCCCCACTTCCAGGTGCCACAAACCTAATGTTTGCATTGGCAGCAGGTTGGGGTATCGCTTTGGTTCTAATGATTTCGGTGCTTGTTAAGTTTCCCCCATCAGGATCAGTCAAAATGCATCTAACTTCGTAATCCGTATTCGGATCAAGAAACAAGACGCTGCCAGCAAGGTAATTCCGGGTCGTTGCCACACCATCGATTACTAGCCCTGGATGAGCTCTTACCGTCATAGCAGCCGGCGAAAAACTAGTGGCCCCTGGTAAACGATAAGAAATGGCCAATTCACTATTTAAGTTGTCATCGCCATCAATCGCATAGTTGATGCTAATGTTATTGAATGTTGCATCAGCTCTTATTGTTCCGGCAATCACTGCATTTTGTGCTTGAGATTGGGCTTGAGGAAAGAGCATTATGAAGAGGAGGAAGAAGAGTGAGTAGGTGGGTTTGTTAGTCATACTTTGGGGGCTTTCCGTTTTCTTTGATCGCATAGTTTAACATCTAGTTTGCAAAAGTAGGACTCTAGGCTATCAAGCTAGTGCTACGCAAACGAAGTCCGCAACACCTTTAAGGGCTTCTATTTCTGTCATCCTTCGTTGCTCGTCGGTCGCGTAGCTAAGGCTATGCTTCATCCTCGCGCCTAGGCTGACAAAAAGATAAGCTCCTTAAAGGTGTCACATACTTTGTTTACGCAGCACTAGTGCTACGCAAACGAAGTCCGCAACACCTTTAAGGGCTTCTATTTCTGTC
>JAHDEE010000269.1 GCA_020629005.1 Chitinophagales bacterium | reverse complement strand
GGAAATGCAGCTCAAGGGTTCTGAGGCCTTTAACATGCTGCTGTCATATAGGAAGACGTAGACCAAATGCGATTACTTTAAATTTTGTGATTTTTTTTTCAATTTTTTTTATCGCTGCCTCTTTTCGCAGTAATCATCCCACTTGCTTTTGAAGGCATGTCGATCTTCTTCGTTCATGTCCATCCACTTCGACTGCCATTGACCTTTATATCTTTTGTGCTTGTGAGAACCTCCCCTGATGCCGCCAAATAGGATTTTGCATAAAACCAAAATGCCAACCGCCTGCCAATAAGTTACCTGCTTTATCTCCAGTACCGGCGATAAGACATGATTCCACAAAAGCATCACTACTAGTCCCACCAGCAGGATAAGCAGGCAGATTAACAGAACAATTCCCAGCGCCATGGCCGGGTGGAATCTCCGTCTTCCCATTCGTTTACCTTTGTTCATAGCATTTAGTTTATCGGGGCAAATTTACAAGTGTGTCCATCAATAGCAGCCTAGTGCAGTAGAAATTCATCGTACAGCAGTTGCAGTCTGGACCGCAGATGCTGTACAGCATATCGTTTTCGTGAAATCAAAGTTTTGATGTTTTCGCCGGTTCGATCGGCAATTTCCTGGAAAGTCTCGTTTTCGAGTTCATTCCAGATAAATACCTGACGTTGCTTTTCCGGAAGCTCATCCAAAGCACTGAATAATTGTTGCCAGAAGAGCTCTTTCAAATCCTCATCCTCACTATCTGTGAATTCCGACAACAGTATGTCCCTGAAGTGCTCATCTCCTTCGCCATCGGAGAAGTCAAGATCTTCCAGGGAGTCTTCGCGCTTTCGCCGATATTCATCCGTGACCTTGTTTCTTGCGACGCGAAACAGCCAGCCACTTACCTGCTCAATGGCTTCCAGATCAGCCACTCTGCTGAACTGATACCATACCTCTTGCGCAATATCTTCTGCATCCGCATTGGTACGCACTCGATTTCGAATAAAACCGAGCAGACGATTCCCATAGCGCGATACCGCAGAGGATATCCTTCGCTCACGACGGTCATTAGAAGACTGTTTGTCTTGCGACGAATCTAAAACAATATTGGATTCTGAATCTGGCAAAGTTTCCCTTTTGCTATAGAAGACGTACGAGTTTGGAAGATACTTTAAATCTTTCAGAAAAAATCCCGTAGCTCCACCAGGGAAAGGCCTATTTGTCCCTCAATTTGGCTCTTTCGATAAGCAGCCTCAGGCGAAGTGATTTCTTCATTAGTTCTTTGTCTATCTGCTCTCGCTCGGAGCTGCTGTCAGCTTGTTTTCGGGCCTCCTTCAATTGGGAGATGGTTTTCATTAGCTGTACTTCCTCCGGAACGATACCATTGTTCATCATGATACTGTAGGCCATTCGCTTGTCAGCAGGGATTCCTGCATATTTATTTAAATCAATCGGCTCTCCAGTGCCTTCAAGGTCATCAAAGTCTCCATTGCGATATCCTTCTCTGATCTTCTGTTCCACAATTAGGTCAAACAAACCCATATTCACAGTTTTTTGGGTGACGAAAGCTTCCTTCCGGCTGGTCTTAGGGGACCTTTTTTCGGGAGGGCAATAAAGATAAACCCTAAATGATCTGCGTGCAAGATTTTGTGCAAACATATAAGGGGAAATTGGGACTTTTTTCCCCATTTCAGAGAGCGGCGCCTCCGCTATAAATTAGGAGCGTGCTAATAAGTATTTTGCCTTCAATCGCAGGCGGCAAACTCGAGTATCTGTAAATAGATTCCTGTACGTCCTAATTGTCCACTCAACCACGAACGGTCTTTGCGTCTTTGTATTGGAGACGAATAATTGGCTATCAGGTATCGGTGTTCATCCAGACGCAGTATGGATGGGAAGGCGGTATCCCCAGCTCCAGGCAGATCCATCAACCACTCGATTTTCCGGGCGGACTTATTGAGTTTAAAAAGGGCGGTGGTCTTACCGCTGAGGGAGTAGCTAATCCAGTTTTTGAGTCTTTGTTTCTTCATCGACTTGTGCCTTGCTGTTCTACCAAAGGGCTTGCGACCCAATTGCCTTCTGGCGATCAAGTAAAGCTCATCATTGTGGTTAAACATTTTGGGGGACATGTAGCAGTCTACTGCTGCGGTATCTGGAAATTGCCAGTTCCAAAGTTGCTCTTTATGGGCATAGGCTATATGTGATCCGAAACCGGTCTTGTCTCCATCTTCCAATCGCGTTAAGGCCCATAAGTTGCCTGCATAATCGAATTCATAAGCACATTCCGAAACACCTCCAAAGTAGACCCGAGCAGAATCCGGAGCCGGAAAGAAGTTGACTCCATCAGTGCTTTGCTTGAAGTACACCGAAACCTCAGAGGGACCATTTACTTGATAGTGCTCTCCTTCATAACTGCTCATGAAAATATGGCCATTCCTCCTTTTTAGGCTCCAGTGTACTTCCCCCTTTTGCAGAATAGGTTCCGGGCCACTCCAGACAGAATGTTTATCAAGTGTATAGTGGGATATCTGCTCAGGCTCGAAAGTAGACATCCTGGTTCCAGCAGTAAAGCAGTAGAAATGCAATCGATCTCCAATGGGAATCAGAAAGGGCTCTCGCACATCTTTGCCAAAAAACAATCGCAGCTCTTCCCTCCATGATCGTCCATCAGCTGTTGACAGGATGTGTACTCCGGTTTTCTTTGAGGCAAAATGGGTAGGGCCAGTTCGAAATGCCAGGAATAAACGCTCATTAAAAGCAGCTATCGAGACATTGTTGTTGGACTTCTGTATGTCCAGAGAATCCGGAACAGCAGGGGAGGGGACAATCCAGTATGGCTCGCTCAGTTTTGGACAATAATCCTGCTCCAAAACTTCCATCGTATGCAGCAGAAAATCCTCCTCAAATTTCTCTTCGGCCTGAAGGTATTGAGCAATAGATTCTGAAACAGCTCCGTTGTCATATGATGCAAAATCCTTCTTTGAGGCGCAGGACAAGCTCATAAGTAACAGAGAGACAAGAATTAGTCTGATTATTGCAACATGCATTGAGGATGACTTCTTGAAGCAAAACAGTCAAAGATATGATTGACAGAACAAAACGCAAGCGATCATGAGCACAGAAATACTAGTGAGTTTCCTGACGCCCATCGGCACCCTGTTGTTTTTTGTACTGCTGTACATGCTCACAGCAAGGCTACTAGAGCGGCAGGCAAAGGGCAAAACAGACAAGGCACTAATCAAATCCATTATCCTGTTTTGTATCGCCTTAATCGGAATCATCAGTGTTATACTTTCTTTGCCGCTAGGAGAAATGAAAGGGCAGGTAACCAGCCTCATTGGTATTGTGCTCTCGGCTGTGCTGGGTTTGAGTTCCACTACCTTTATCGGAAATGCCCTGGCTGGCATTGCTCTAAAACTGCGCAAGAATATGAAGCCCGGTGACTTCATCACCGTCGAAGGTATTTTCGGGAGAATAACAGAGCAGGGCTTGTTTCATACAGAGATTCAAACGATAGATCGCGACCTGACCACACTGCCCAATATGAGTCTGGCAAGCAATGCAGTTAAAGTGACCCGCTCTTCGGGTACCTTCATCTCAGCTGAGGTTTCCTTAGGCTATGATGTCAATCGAAAGCTGATCGAAGAGGCATTGATTGAAGCAGCTAAAAATTGCGGGCTGGAAGATCCTTTCGTGCATATTATCTCTCTTGGTGACTTTTCCATAGTGTATCGAGTGCACGGATTGCTCAAAGATGTGAAGTCAATAGTTACGGCGAGATCCAAGCTGATTGGACAGGTGATAGATTCCCTGCATGCTGCCGATATCGAGATTGTGTCTCCAAACTTTATGAACCAGAAGCAGGTTGGTGAGACTATCTTTATCCCTAAAAAGTACCTGCCGAAGACCGATCTTGAACAAGAAGGCCAAGCTCCGGAAAAGCATATTTTCGACAAAGCCGAGGAGGCCGAAAAGGTAGAACAAAGCAAGGAAAGAGTGGCGGAACTTCAAGAAAAGATCAAGACAACTCAGAAGCAGATCAAAGAAGTCAAAAATGTCGAAGTAAAAGAGAAGCTGGAAAAGAAGCTCGAAACTACCAAGCAACTAAAAGATAAGATGATCGACCGACTGGATGAAAAAGTTGAGAAGTTGGACAATACTTAACTACGAGAAATTATCTGGTGAGCACTAGGCATTCTTCTCACCCAGTCGCTCTACTTTACGAAGCCAGTCTGCCCGAAACTTATCCTTAGACAGACGCAGTGGGCCTATAGTGGTAGCCTTAACCTTTTTCACACCCACGAAATGCATGGTGAGTCGCTTCATTGCTTTGTGGCTTGGACTGCCATTTACCAGATGGTAGAACCACACCGGCTGATCCAGAGTGCTAATCAGTCGAGCGGTTTTGCCGCTCAAAAACTTATCCCACCATACCGAACCTTCCCTTTTCTTAAAAGCGAATCCCGGCAGAAAGGTGCGATCGATAAAGCCTTTCATGATGGCGGGAACAGAACCCCACCAAACCGGATACACCCAAACCAGATGATCCGCCCATTTGATCTTCTCTTGAGCGTCCAATAAGTCGGGCTCTAGCTCCGTCCGTTTTCGATAACCAAACTGCAGGTTTGGATTGAATTGTAGTTCTCGTATCCGAATTTCCTGAACTTCGGCCCCCGACTTTTCAGCTCCGCGCTTATAAGCAGCTGCCAGTGCAAAGTTGAAACTTTCCTCATCCGGATGACCGGAGATAATCAGGATTTTCTTTGAAGACATTTTAGGGTATTTGTCATAAAATTAAAAAAGCCCCTGCACTTTCGATGCAGGGGCTTTTCTTTTGTAATGATTTGGCTTGAACCAGCCTTTTCTTTAGAATCTTCTATTGAATCCACCGCGATCTCCACCACGGTTTTCTCTTGGTTCAGCTTTCTTTACTACAATGGTACGGCCATCAAGGTCACTGTCATTTAGCTCCTGAATTGCCTTGGTAGCAGCTTCGTCGTCCGACATTTCTACGAATCCAAAACCTTTAGAGCGACCAGTGTCACGGTCGATGATAATCTTAGCTGATGTTACTTCACCGTATGCCTCGAAAGCACTTCTTAGTGTGTCTTCAAGGGTGTCATAATTCAACCTTGCAACAAAAATGTTCATGAAAAATATTTAGAACTTGAAAAAATAAACATTGCCTCTCGGCTCCGTTCAAAAAAAATTAATACCTACGCTTAAAACAATTACTGAGTTTCTAAATCCACATGAACATTCACAACAAGCCTGAAACACCAAATAATCCCAATTAAGACCAGATCATTCCCAGGACAGACCATTTTACTGAGCCGTCATTAAGGGAACTAAAAAGCTAACACTGCAAACAGAAAATTCGTTCTACTTTGCGGTGTTTTATTTTGCTTCACTACACAAATTTAGCCAATCCCTCATATTTCAAATACATTCAAGACATTCCTAAGTGCCTAATTCTGCCAAAAAGTATCTTTAGCACTGCTTTTGCGATAAATGTAGCTTATTCATTCGCAAAAACCATCTTTTTTACTTTTTTCTGCGCTTCTTTTTTCGCAGGGCGCCACGGTTTACCGGTTTGGTTTTCTTTGGATTACGCTTGGTCGGTCCGCCCAGATTCACTTTTTGCCTCTTTGTACCGCGCTCATGAAAGGCCCCTTTAGACTCCTTAAGAGCGGTGGGTTCTGGTAGATAATCCTTGTCGCCAAGAGAGCCAGGCTTCTCACTTTCAAGCAGTTCTGTAGATATTTCAAGCTCATCTGGCAGTGCTAATAGCGGAATATGCATGCGCATCATGGTTTCTATCCGCATCTGGAATTCCATTTCCTGCTCCGCTATAAAAGCCAGTGCTTCACCCGCTTTATCCGCTCTACCAGTCCGACCAATTCGGTGTATATAAATCTCCGGCTTGTCCGGCATTTCGAAATTTACCACATGTGTAATTTCCCTCAAGTCAAGCCCTCGCGCCATTATGTCAGTAGCAATCAAAACCCTATTAGTCCCATCCTCAAACTTCTCCAATGCCCGAAAGCGATAGTTTTGGCTCTTGTTTGAGTGCATCACCCCAATCCCGTCGTCCAATCTTTCGCCCAAGGCAGCATGCAGCAGGTCCGCATTGCGTTTTATATTGACAAATACCAGCACCTTACTCATCTCTGCCGATCGCTCAAGCAGCATACATAGCAGGTTGATTTTGGTATAAAAATTCGGTACATGATAGCCACTTTGCACTATTTGCTCCAATGGCGTTCCATGAGGAGCAATCTCAATTTTCATCGGGTTAATAAAATGGTCCTCCGTAATATCCGAGACTTCAGGACTAAAAGTGGCCGAAAACAGTAGGCTCTGTTTTCGCTCCGGCAGCAGATCAAGCACCCGGAGCAACTGCGGCCTGAATCCCAATTTCAGCATCTCATCAAACTCATCAATCACCAGCTTCTTCACCTTGTTAAGCCGCAGTATCTTTGTTAGTGCCAGATCAAGCAGACGCCCCGGAGTAGCAACCAGAATATCCAAACCCTCATACACCTTTTCTTGCTGCGTCTTGATATTGGTCCCCCCATACACACCCATACATCGCACACTCATATACTTCGTCAAGTGCGCAATATCATCCACGACCTGCTTCACCAGCTCACGTGTTGGTACCACAATCAGCACACGGGGCGCACGTTGTTCCGAGTACGGAAGTTGCCGCAATATCGGCAGCAAAAAAGCAAAGGTCTTTCCCGTGCCCGTTTGCGCCACTCCAATCACATCTCTGCCCGACATGATCACAGAAAATGCCTCCTTTTGAATAGGCGTTGGCTGTACGTATTCCAAATCCGCCAGGGCACTTAGCAGTTGTTTATTGAGGTTCAGGTCTTCAAAAGTCACTTTGCAAATTTTCCGCAAGTTAACTCAATTTTTTTGGAGCGAAATCAATCCCGCCGCGGAAACGGGCTCCCCGTGCTTCGTTCCAATGTGCACTGCGTCTGCCTGCTACAGCAATGCCCCTGTAGTCTCTCCGCAGGCTCCGAGCCTCCATGGGCATGCTTTCGCCACGGCATACACAGCACCCATTTCCTCTTCGCCCGGGGCTATTTTGCACCGGTCTTCCTCCGCGCCCACAAACAAGATCGAGCATGGATACGAAGGGAGAAAGTGATCTAAAGAGCGAAGCGACCCACAGAGACCTGCCAGACGTGACGTCCCCGTCGCGCCTCGTGACTTTATCGTATCAGGCATTTACCTCGCCCACTATCCACCGCCTGCACCAACCACAATTTT
>JAHDEE010000038.1 GCA_020629005.1 Chitinophagales bacterium | reverse complement strand
CTCAATAAAACACCCCCTCATTCCAGCCAAAAGTAAAAAATAGGCTCGCCGGCTTAATCTCCTGCCCCTCTTCAAACAAATAAGCCTCCCCGGATTTCGTGACCATCGGCACATGTGGATTCTTGTGCCCTACCCACTTTGTCGGTATGAAGGGCATGTCATGGATAAGCTTGTTTTGCACAAAATTCCGAATACGTTCTGAATCAATTCCAGCCCTTAGTCTCGCGATCTGTCCATAAGGCAACAACTGGCTAACCTGCACCGTAAGAATGCCATGAGAGCAGCCCAGATGAGGACAGGCGGGTGCATCAAAATACCCAAATCGTGCAGGGTAATCTGTATCTGACCTCCGCTCGTAGCCCTTGGCCTTAGGATTGCTGGTCCATAGAATATTGGAAATTGCGAATTCGGTATCTTCGTGACGATAGGCAAATAGAAAAGCACCGGTGCGAAACTTATCAGCTCCGGAGCCTGCAAAGATGTCGTTCTCTGCAATCAACCGGAGACTTTGATGCTGCAGTCCTATCTGTCCTGTGTTTTGGCTGGTGCCTGCTTCATCCAGATAGATAAGGTAGGCAATGGCAGCGCTGCTACGATATTGACTATGATTTGTTGTAGGATCGTGCTTATACCTTTCCAACCAATCTATTTCTCTTCGCCTTTCTCCATAAGCATAGCCTGCACCGAAATATAAATTAGTCTCCCAGCGGCCGCCTTCTGGTCCCAGATTATTAAAGCAATAGAATAGGCGAAAACCCGCATTAGCTATGATCCTGTCCTCGTTAAAGACATTTGCCGTAACTCCGATTCGATTTATTTTGGTTCCGAATGTGAAGCTGAACCCACCTGCAATACCGGCAGAGCAGCTGGTTGAGCATAGTTGGGCTGTGATTAGGCAGAAAACAAAGGCAAGGAAGCCAGTTCTTAGCATGACCCAAAGATAGCTTTTTGTAATCCCTGCGAAAGTCCCCAATATAGCCCGAAGACGAGCTTATTTGAAGACGCAGCAAGCACAAAAACTTTATCTTTGCCCAAAAATTAGCAAATGGAACCTAAGCATCCGAAAGATTCGATTACGATAATGACGGAAATGGTGATGCCCAATGATACAAATCCGATTGGGAATCTAATGGGAGGTAATCTAATGAAGTGGATGGATGTGGCCTCCGGCATTTGTGCCCGACGTCATTCTAATCATGTATGTGTGACCGCTTCGGTAGATAGTGTCTCTTTTACGAACCCGATTAAGGTTGGAGATGCCGTTACCTTAATCGCCAAAGTTACCCGCGCTTTTAATACCTCTATGGAAGTTCACATAAAGGTGCATACAGAAAATCGAACAGCGACAGAGAAAGTGGAATCGAATGAAGCATTTTTTACCTTTGTTGCCTTGGATCGATACTTTAAACCCGCAAAAGTGCCTGAACTGATTCCTGAAACGGAGGAAGAAAAGGCTCTTTTCGATGCCGCAAAAAGACGAAGAGAACTGCGATTGATCCTTGCTGGCCGAATGGAACCAGATGAATCGCCGGAGTTGAAGGCGCTATTTAAGTAAAGCACAGAGGAAAAAAATAAATGAAGGATAAACTTGACTTGTTAGCTGAAAAGTCTGCCAAAGCTTTGCTTGGCGGGGGAGAAGCACGAATCGAAAGACAACATCAAAAGGGCAAACTGACAGCCAGGGAGAGAATACAGCTACTGCTGGATCCAGACTCTTTCGAGGAGATCGGCATGCTGGTAACTCATCGCTCTCATGATTTTGGCATGGAGAAGCAGCGCTTTCTCGGAGATGGAGTTGTTACAGGCTATGGGAAAATTAATGGGCGTCTGGTCTATGTCTTTTCACAGGACTTTACTGTATTTGGAGGTTCTCTCTCAGAAACACATGCCGAAAAGATCTGCAAGATCATGGATTTGGCAATGGAAAATGGTGCGCCTGTAATTGGCCTAAACGATTCCGGCGGAGCAAGAATTCAAGAAGGAGTAGTATCCCTAGGTGGTTATGCAGATATCTTCCACAGAAACACAATGGCTTCCGGAGTGATCCCACAGATTTCCGCCATTATGGGACCCTGTGCTGGCGGAGCTGTTTATAGCCCTGCCATCACAGATTTTATCATGATGGTAGAAAATAGTTCCTACATGTTTGTTACTGGCCCCAATGTGGTAAAAACAGTTACACACGAAGAGGTCACCTCAGAGGAGCTAGGAGGCGCAATGACACACGCCAGCAAATCCGGCGTGACACACTTCGCCTGTGCTAACGAGGTCGAATGCATACAAAAGCTTAAACAACTGCTCAGTTTTATTCCACAAAACTGCGAAGAGAACGCACCTTCCTTAGCATATACTGCAGGTAACGAAGAGCGCCCGGCTTTGCAGGATATCATTCCTGAAAACCCCAATCAGCCCTACGATATGCGTGAGGTGATTGCCGGCACGATGGATGAAGGCTCATTTCTGGAAGTACACAAAGAATATGCTGAAAACATAGTAGTGGGATTTGCTCGTCTGGCCGGAAGAAGTATCGGCATTGTGGCCAATCAGCCTGCATTTCTAGCAGGAGTTTTAGATATAAACAGTTCCAAAAAGGGCGCAAGATTTGTCCGCTTCTGCGATGCCTTTAATATTCCGCTCTTGGTATTTGTGGATGTACCAGGATTTTTGCCTGGCACAGATCAGGAATGGAATGCCATTATCACCAATGGGGCAAAACTGCTGTATGCCTTCAGCGAGGCAACGGTACCAAAGGTGACGGTCATCACCAGAAAGGCCTACGGAGGTGCCTACGATGTAATGAACTCCAAGCACATTGGCGCTGACCTCAATTTCGCCTGGCCAGTCGCGGAAATTGCCGTAATGGGAGCCAAAGGTGCAGCCGAAATTATCTTTAAGCGTGAAATCAAAGAAGCAGACGATCCAGAAGCAAAATTGCAGGAAAAAGTTGATGATTATGCAGACAAGTTTGCGCATCCTTATCGTGCAGCTGCAAGGGGATTTGTGGATGAAGTCATTGATCCCTCGCTGACCAGAAAGAAACTGATCCGTGGATTCGAAATGTTGGAAAACAAGGTCTCGAACTTGCCAAGAAAGAAGCACGGCAACATTCCTTTATAGTCTGCTTCAACAGAATACTGACCTATAGTCAAGGGAGATGAAAAAGAACAAGAAAAAGAAGGGGCAGGAGAGGGATGTAAGGCTTCCGAAGAAATTTTCCACCCCAGGTTTTTGGAAAGCCAATGCCAGGGCCATCCTCACTCTACTCTTGGTTTCGTTTGTGCTTTATGCACTCACGCTCTCCTACGATTTTGCCTTAGATGATGCCATCTACATTACTGACAACGATTTTACACAGAAAGGAATAGGAGGAATACCAGAGATTCTGAGCAATGAAAGCATGGTGGGCTTTTGGGGACAACAAAAAGACCTCGTGGTGGGTGGTCGATATCGCCCTCTGGCCATGTTGACCTATGCAGTGAACTTCGCCTTATTGGGGTTTAATCCGGGCTTTGAGCACTTTGTCAATATCCTGTTATACGGCTTGACAGGTTTATTGTTATTCTACCTCATGCAGTTATTCTTTCCGCCAGACAAAGAGAAGCCCTGGTATCTCAGATTGCCGTTTGTGATTGCTCTACTTTTCCTGGTACATCCCTTGCATGTGGAGGTGGTAGCCAATGTAGCACAGCGAATGGCGCTCATGTCCTTCATCGGTTCGCTCTTGACAACTATCCTCGCTGTAAGGCTTGTGAGGACTGGAAGCCTCAAATATCTCCTAGGCATTGGCATCGTATTTTTCCTTGCATTGCTTTCCAAAGAAGACGCAATAACATTCCTGGCTATAGTACCGCTTAGCTTGTTTTTCTTTACCAGGGCAAAACCCAAACAATACGCCAGCGTGCTGGGTGCTATGATGGTCGCCACTGTAGGATTCCTCGCAATTCGGTACCAGGTAATCGGATATTTTTTGGGTAGTGGAGAAAAGGTAACCGAGCTGCTCAACGATCCATTTTTGGAAGCAAGTCCCGGTGAAAGAATCGCCACGATTTTCTACACACTGGGTCTCTACATCAAACTCTTGATATTTCCACACCCACTAACGCACGATTACTACCCAAAGCAAATCCCGATTCTTGGCTTTTCAGATTGGAGAGTAGTTCTATCAATGCTGGTTTATGTTGCTCTCGGAATAGTTGGATTGCTAGGCTTGCTTAAAAGAAATGTGATCGCATATGGGATTGCTTTTTATGTCATCACCCTTTCCATCGTTTCAAACCTGCTATTTCCCATCGGCTCGTTCATGAACGAGCGCTTTGTATATATGCCTTCACTGGGATTTGTCATTATTCTGGCCTACTTTCTGCTGAAATGGCTCCCGGGCAAGGTGCCAGCATTGGCGCAAAACACCATAACATTGGCAATTCTGGTTGGATTAGTCGCCTTTTCATATTCCGCTCGAACAATCGCAAGAGTACCAGCATGGAAAAACAATTTCACACTCTTTACCACCGATGTCAAAACCTCAACAAACAGCTCCAAATGCAATACTTCTGCTGGAGGTTCTCTTTTAAGAGAGGCTGCAAAGATTAAGGATCCGAAGCGAAAACTATCGATGCAGCAAGAAGCAATCTCCTACTTTGAAAGGGCATTGGAAATCTATCCAGATAACAGAGACACCTGGCTCTTGCTTGGTAATGCATACTATGATATGAACAAGGATTACAAAAAGACTTTCGAAGCCTATATGCACCTGATCGAAGTTAATCCTGATCACAATAAAGTGCACAACAACATCAGCATCATGTGTGAAAAGGCTGAAAAGCCAACAGATACCCAGCCCATTGCTGCCTTTCTTGAAGAAATAATCAGAGAATATAGTCCAACCAATGCTCGGCCTTACGATGAATTAGGCGCCCTATACGCACGCAAGATGAATCGTCTGGATGATGGCATACGCTTTCTCAGCAAGGCTGTAGAACTAGACCCAAAATTGAGCGGTACTCTGCAAGATCTCGGGATTGCTTATGGAATGAAGGCACAGACCGTGCAAGACCCGGCACAAAAAGCAAAATTCTTAGAAAAATCTCTGGAGCACAGCCTCGCTGCCAAAGAACTGGAACCTAACAATGCCAAAGTCCTGCTCAATCTCGGCATTACCTATGGCAACATGGGAGACCAGAATAAGGCAGATTGGTATTTGAGCAAGGCCTTCACGCTTGATCCCTCTTTGAAATGATACAAGGAAAGAAAGTTGTCGTAGTGATGCCTGCTTATAACGCGGCAAAGACTCTGGAAACTACTTACTCCGAGGTGCCGCTGGACATTGTAGATGAAGTGATACTGGTAGATGATGCCAGTGATGATAATACCTTAGAGGTCGGTCGAAGGCTGGGCATTCAGCACTGCATTCGCCATGATAGAAACAAGGGCTACGGTGGCAATCAAAAGACCTGCTACGCCAAGGCTCTTGAGATCGGCGCTGACATCGTTATAATGGTGCATCCCGACTATCAATACACCCCGAAGCTGATCCCAGTGATGGCATATATGATAGCCAGCGGACTCTATCCGACGGTGCTGGCTTCAAGAATTCTTGGCAAAGGGGCCCTGGAAGGTGGAATGCCAGTATACAAGTATATCGCAAACCGCTTCCTTACCGCAAGCCAGAATCTGCTCATTGGCCAAAAGCTGTCAGAGTATCACTCTGGCTACAGAGCCTTCTCCAGAGAAGTGCTCGAGTCCATCAATCTGTCGGCAAACTCAGACGACTTCATCTTTGACAACCAAATGCTTTCACAAATACATTATGCCGGTTTCAAGATTGGAGAGGTAAGCTGCCCAACCAAGTACTTTGACGAAGCTTCCTCAATAAACTTCAAACGCAGCACCATTTATGGGCTTGGAGTACTGGCGGTAAGCGTAAAACACTTCCTACAACGAATCGGTCTTGGAAATTTCGAAATCTACCGGCAATCCTAAGCTCTGTTCAAATAGCTATATTTGTGCGGCACTAGCAACTAAAGATATGTCCAAGCATCAAATAGCAATCACCTTCCTTGTACTGTTCATCCTCCCACTCATGTTTGCCTGTGGACCTGGTCCTGGAAAGGATAAAGTTCCCCCTGCAACTCAAGCTAGTAGAGGCTTGAATGCCGAAAGCGTTACGGAAACAGTTACGAGAATTGCCAATACAAGCGCCGAAAGTGTCAACGGAAGGAAAGTTTACAGCGTAAGCTGTCTGCTTTGCCACGGAAAGAACGGCGATCAAAAAGCCAACAATGCAATGGATCTCACCACTTCCACCCTCAGTCTGGAGGAACGCATCAAAGTCATCGCTTTTGGAAGAAAGCAGATGACCTCCTTTCAAGATAAATTGCGAGACCCCGAGATCAAAGCAGTGGCCGAATATGTGGCCACTTTGCGCAAGGACGTCCAATAGGCATTGCTGCTGATTCTCTCGCACTCAAAAGCCTGCCGATATATGCAAAAGTATCTCTTGATTTTCCTATTTCTTTTTTGTGAAGCCACTTTGGCCCAATCGACCACTCAGTGGTTCGTACCCAGAAACATTCAGCAGGCCTATGAAAACGGCACAAGAGCAAGAGATGGATCACCAGGGATAAACTACTGGCAAAATCGCGCAGACTACAACATAGATGTGGAATTTGACCCGGATAGTAGAATGCTGTACGGGCAGGAAACCATTTCCTTTCACAATAATTCTCCGGATAACCTGATTGATCTCTACCTGCATCTGTATCCAGATCTGTACAAGAAAGGCAATAATAGGGCGATTGATATCGATTACGAAGATGTCAATGACGGACTTATTCTGCATTGGATCAAAGTCGATGGCACCGGGTACACAACCGCAAGCAACGGAGGTATTGAAGTCGAACAGACGATTGCCCATGTCGCTTTAGACAGAGCTATTGCTTCTGGAACATCCGTGACCATTGAAATAAAATGGGAATTTGAGCTCAATGCCGGCTCGCACCAGAGAGGAGGTCAGGTTGATCAGGGCTCCTTCTTCCTCGCCTATTTCTTTCCCAGATTAGCCGTTTATGATGACATTGATGGATGGAACGAAGAAGCCTACTATGACGGCGAAGTCGAATTCTACAATGATTTTGGTGACTTTGAGGTGAGCATTAAAGTACCACAAGATTACATAGTCTGGGCTACAGGACTATTGCAAAATCCGGAGGAGGTACTAGAGCCGGAGTATGTCAAACGTTTCCGACAAGCCTTTGAATCAGAGGAAGTAGTAAACATCATCGATAGAAAAGAATCTGGCAAATCAGGTATCACGAAACCCGGCGATAACCTATGGAAATACCGGGCCGAAAACGTGAGTGATTTCGCCTTTGGCATCAGCAATCACTTTCTCTGGCAGGCCTCCAGCCTGGTGGTAGATTCCTTGAACGGAAGACGAACAATGATTGACGTGGCATTTGATAAGAATTCCCGGGACTTTTATGATGTGCTCGAATTCTCAAGGTACAGTGTTGAGCAGTTTTCGCATGAATTTCCAGCGGTTCCATTTCCTTTTCCGCAACAGACGATCTTCAATGGGCTCTCTCAGATGGAATATCCAATGATGGCCAATGACAATTCGCTAGAAGAACTGCAGGAATCGTTTGCCTTGACCGTTCACGAAATCATGCATGCATATTTCCCATTTATGTTGGGAAGCAACGAACAAAAGTACGCCTGGATGGATGAGGGGTTGACTATGTATACCGAATGGATTACCACAAATCGATACTACCAGGCAAAAAAAGAAGCGAATGAGATTTTGTACAAATGGGACAATGCACTGGAGAATATGGGCACAGATGATGACGGTCCCTTAATGCTTTCCGCCATAAACCTCAAAGGAGACATAGGCTATTACAATTCTTATTACAAATCAGCAATGTTCTACCACCTGTTGTCAGACTATTTGGGTGCAGGACAATTTCGTCATGCCTTACAACAGTTCATGAAAGATTGGGAAGGCAAGCATCCTACAGGTTACGACTTTCTATATAGTCTCAATACCTATACTTACGAAGATATTAAATGGCTAGTGACTCCCTGGTTTTTTGAGTTTGGCTACCCGGATCTTGCCGTCTTAGATGTCATTCCCCAAAACTATGGATATGATATAATTGTCGGAAGAATTGGTTCCTATCCCACTGCCTTGGATTTGATCGTGGTACATGAGGATGGAAGCACTGGGTATATCCATCACGACGCTGGAATATGGAGGGATGGGGATCGAAAACTGGCAATTGTACTTGAAACGGATAAGGCAATCAGGGAACTCAAGCCAGGCAAAGGCCTGATCATCGATGTTGACCTGAGCAACAATACCTTCTACCTGGAGGACAATTAGTCGAAATTATCCCTCACAAAGTCCGTAAAACCCTGCTTTCGCAAGTAGGGGACGAATATAGCTTCCAAATTTTACCGGCCTCATCTCAATTGACTCTTATCTTTAGGCAGCGAATTAGTGTCTAAAAAAAATATGAGATGAAGTCCTTCTACGCCTTAATCATTCTACTGGCATTATGTGTAAGCCATACGGTTGTAAACGCTCAGGTCAGCTCCAAAGGAGTGCCGGTTGCCAAAGCCCTTTCACTATCCAATTATGTTCCCCTAATTGAAACGGAACTGCTGGATTATGAGCAGCTCGCAATTGAAGATGCGGAAGATGTAAAAGGCGGTACACCGCCCAGATTTGGAGTTAAACATTTGGTCGATTACAACCTGGAAAATTCAGGCGAATGGACCGAATTGCGAAATGGAGATCGACTTTGGCGCCTCAAAATTCGTTGTCCGGAAGCCCTCACGATCAATCTCTCCTACAGCAATTTTTGGATTCCAAAAGGTGCAAGCTTTCACCTCTACTCACCTGATTTTTCAGAACACAGAGGAGCTTTTACCCATTTGAATAATAAGGGCTTTGCCGGATGGGCTACTGGACTCACAAAAGGGGAGGAGATCATACTCGAATATTATGAACCTGCCAAACTTGCTGGCCAGGGCACCATCGCTATCTCCGAAATTGTACATGGCTATCGATCCATTCGTTCTTTGGTCGATAAAGACGGCATCATGCGGGCCTACGGTTCCTCCGGCGGTTGTAATAATGACATCAATTGCCCGGAGTGGACAGCATGGCTGACAGTGAAAAAATCTGTTGCCCTCATTCTCGTAAACGGAAATCGCTCCTGCACCGGAGCGCTGATCAATAATGTAGAGCAAGATTGTACGCCGTACTTTTTGACGGCAAATCACTGCCTTGGAAACCTGAACGCCCCGGCAAATGCCTCCAATTGGTCTTTCGTTTTCAACTACGAAAGCCCTAGCTGTGGAGGTCCCGATGGCAACTTTGCCGAAACAGCAAGCGGCGCTTCCCTTGTAGCGAATGGTGCCAATTCAGATTTCGCCCTCTTCCTACTGGATGAAGACGTAACAGTATACGATACCTACTTTGCCGGCTTCTCAAACGTCAATTCACCCGCTGCAAACGTAACAGGGATTCATCACCCAGCGGGAGATGTCATGAAAATCAGCTACTACAACACTTCTCCGGTTTCTGCAGAGCAAGGCACTATGTGGGAAGTCACTGATTGGACAGATGGCACCACCGAACCAGGTTCTTCAGGATCTCCTCTTTTCGATGAGAACATGCGAATCGTAGGACAACTTTATGGTGGTTCTGCCGCTTGTGCCGGAGCGGATTCGCAAGGTTATGACATTTATGGAAAAGTATCTTACTCCTGGGACACCGCTTCTGCAAGCAACGATCAATTAGCAGCCTGGTTGGATCCAAACAACACAGGCGCTGCCACAGTTGACGGCAGAAAAGATTGCTCTGATGCACCACCAGTTATCAACTTTACAGCCGACAACACGATTATCTGCCCTGGCCAGGCAGTACAGTTTACCGACTTCTCTACTGGAGTGCCTACTTCATGGTCCTGGTCTTTTCCAGGTGGTACGCCGTCCTCATCTACACTGCAAAATCCAGTAGTCACTTATGCAAATCTCGGAACCTACAACGTTAGCCTCACTGCAAGCAATGCTTTTGGTTCCGGTAGCAACACGGTCAATGGCCTGATCAGCGTCGAAGGTGGAAATCCTGTTCCGGTTATCGAAGATTTTGAAGCAGGAATTCAGTCCATCTGGAGCATCGATAATCCATCAGCCGATCCGGCATTTTTCACTTTGGTTAACAATGATGTATGTAACAACCAAGTACTAGGAATAGACAATTTCAATGTAGACAACGATAATCGCGGAACCTTCGACTATTTCTATTCCACACTCGATCTTTCCGGTCTCACGAATACCAGCTTGACTTTTGATTATGCCTATGCACGATATGGAGACGGTTACGAAGATGGTTTGGAAGTAAGCGTGCAAACCTGCAGTGGCTCCAATGATATATTGTGGAGCCAATTTGGAACAGCACTGGCCACAGCACCCGATACAGAGGAAGCCTACATTCCTGCAGATTGCTCCGAATGGGTTAGCATCCCTCTAGACCTTTCAGCTTACGACGGCCAGCAGATTACCCTGCGTTTTACCAACCAGGGCGGCTGGGGCAACTGGCTCTATCTGGACAATATCAATCTCGATGGTCAAAATGCTACCGGTCCCGTTGTGGTCAACCTGCGCGCAATGCTGGAGGGTCCATATATTGGCGGAGGCACTATGAGTCCCCAGGCTTTCTATCCCGGATCGGTTCCATTTAATCATCCCTATGCAGGTGCCCCATGGTATCATGGCGGCTCCGAAGATCTGACAAACATGTCTGGCGCAGCAGCCGATATTGTCGACTGGGTGCTCGTGGAAGTGAGAGAAAAGACTGACCTAAGTGTAGCCTTGGAAACCAAAGCTGCCGTCATGCTAAACAACGGAGATATTATTGATGTAGACGGAGTCACTAATGGAGTCTTATTCACAAATCTCTCTCCAGGCACAGACTATTATATTGTTGTGAGACACCGAAATCATCTCGATCAAATTTCGGCTTCAAGCATCATACTGCCAAATCTGGTGCAATATGATTTTTCCGCATTCAACACAACGCTGGCCCAAACCGAGGTAAGCTCCTCCGATGGTCGATTGTTGATGCCCTCGGGAGACTTCGATGGAGATGGAGCCTGTACCTTTGCAGATTACAATGCCTATCTGAGCGACCCCTCAGCAATCATGCAGTATCATCCAAATGACTGCGATATGGATGGTATCATCACGGTAGCAGACTACAATCTATATAAGAAAAATGCCTCGCGAATGTCTCCCGCAGTATTGCAGTACTGATAGGTAGAAAAGAAAAATTTTTAGGAGCGAAACAGGCTCCTTCGCGCAGCCGGGCTCCCCGCTGTCCGTTACAATGCAGGTACTATTCAGGGCTTCGTTGCTCCACTATCGCCGTCTCCTAAGGGAGCCGCCGCTAGTGGGCACTCAGTCCCTGTATAGCACCTGCATTTTCTCTTCCATCGGGGCTATTTTGCACCAGCTCTCCTTCGCAGAAGTAAAAGAGTAAGGAGTAAAGAGTAAAGAGCAAGGAGCAAGGAGAACAGAGTACAATTGCAATCTTTTGTTTGCGTGCACCATCACGTGGACAATGGCACTGGTCGGCAAAGAAGTTTGGCTGGGGGCGTTCATTTTTCTGTGTCATTGATTCCTTTGCTTCTTGTTTGGTTCGGAATCATTGATCAATAATCGCGAGCTGTTTCAGAGCCAATCGGTCCCTGAGCGTAGTCGAAGGGTCCGATTGGCGGCAGGGCATAAGGCGC
Source organism: Chitinophagales bacterium (assembly GCA_020629005.1). Lineage (GTDB taxonomy): Bacteria > Bacteroidota > Bacteroidia > Chitinophagales > UBA2359 > JAHDDV01. The sequence goes on along the minus strand of JAHDEE010000038.1, from coordinate 27,224 downwards.
TGATTATTAATTCATTGTGCTCTGATAAATATGTTCTTCGTAGTCCGTCCTTGCCGGACCCTTCGGCTCCGCTCCAGAGTGAGTAAAAACCCAATTGGAGTCTTCAACGGTCGCCGAGCGTAGTCGAGGCGCCCGTTGAAGACGGACCACGAAGAATGAGGTTTATGATACATATACTGCTCATTATCAGCTCCGTAGTCCGCCAATAACGGGCCTTTCGACTCCGCTCAAGGACCGTCATTGGCTACTGCATTAGTATGAGCAAAGTCCTTTTTCTGGCAGGCGAAATAGTTTTTACTCACTCTGGCTCAGGGGCCGACAAGGACTCCGGTCTCTAACAAAGCACTCACACTAGATGACACACAAAAATGAACACTCCCTTTGGTTCTTAGGGCCCCCAAGGCGCTAGGAAACAATATCCTGTACTTAACATCGAGACACTAGCTATTCCATTGTAATTCGTTTCGCTTATTAGTCCACCCAATCCAGAAGAGCAGGGTAGCCACCGTGAGCGCAATAAACAACACCTGCCAAACACTCACATGCATCATTTCGAATAAGGATGGAACATTAATGCGAAACCAGTAAAGAGTAACGATCCGAATTACATTTAGGGCTACAAGAAACAAGCTGCCAAACAACAATGCCAGTAGTTTGTCTTTCCATTTGGTGGGAAAAATTAAGATGCCTACCCAAAAGATCGCCAGGCCCTCTATCCCATCGCAACCATTTCTAATGTTTACAGCTATGCCCTTACCATTGTTAATCGAATCACCGATAACCTGCACAGGATAACCAATCAGGGAAAGAATGACGCCGCTAATTGATGCATAAAACTCAGACAATGGACCTATAAATCCATGCTGAAAAAATGGGGCAGACCAAAGCACGTAGAACAAGCCAATCAATACAATAAATTGCACCAATAGTCGATTGACGGTAATAGACCAAAAGCGTTTCAGTCTTTGTCCAAGGCTCAGTTTCGCCCCTTTCTTTCCTTCTTCATTGCCGGCAGCATCTTGCTTTTCTTTGCCCATCGCATCAGGATTTTGTCAGTATAAATTCTTGCTACGGCAAAATAAGAAAAGGTTTTCACATTAGAGCCGTCGCTATTGTCCTTAACTACCCACTGACTATCCGTAATACCAAACACCAAACACCAAACACAAAACACAAAACACCAATAACCAAAAACCAAACCCCCAACCCCCAACTTACAACCTATAAACGATCCCAAAGTGAGGTCGAAAGTTGTAAGCAACAACAAAGAGGATATGATACATAGTAACTCCCCCTCTTAAGGTGAGTCTATCCACAGGTTTGAAACTGAGACCAAGCTGATGAAGCGTGAGTGGATCATAATCCCAGCGCCCAGTATGTTCAATTGAAGGGACATCCTGTATGCTGTTGTAGTCATGGCGAAAGGCATTAAGCAGTCCGGCACTTAGATGATAACCTAGCTTGTTAGGACAGCGCTCAAACAAAAGCACCGTTGGTGCGTAGAAATGCAGTACCTTATGTTTGTCGGGTCGTAGAGATATACCCTGGGTCAACCATAATTCGGATTTTTCGTACTGTTTCAGTTGGTATTGCGCAGAAAGAGTATATATATAGCCCTTTCCGAAAACTTCGCCTTCTATTGCAAATCTACTCTGCGAGTACATACTGTTAGAAAGTAGACAAAGAACAATCAGGAAAGAAAAAAGGCAGCTTAGTTTCATGTTTTTACCCATCTTTTGCAATGATAGTGCCCACCAGGCAACTCAATTGTATTTAGAGCCGTTAAGCTTAGTATATTTCCCCTTCCATGAGGAAAGAACAGTTTTTACAGCTCATAAGTGTCCGTATCGATTTCCGAGATACGGACATTTTTTTGTCTACCCTACGCAGCTGGCCTTTCCGCTCGGTTAAAAAACGTTAATTCACGCCTTTCAAGCCGAAGATAAAAGTACGAATGACGCCTGTCATTCTCCAAGTACGAGACAATATAGTTACCTTCAAGCAAATTATTGCTGACTAAAAATTAGTGCTTTGAAAAGAAGGAAATTTCTCCAGATGGCCGGCATGGGCATGGGTGGAACAATGCTTGGGGCTCCCTTAATTGGCTCTGCGGTGGACCCATCTGTGTTGATGACGCCGATCATGGATGCTGCAGCCAAAAAGGTACTTTCTGATGTGGCGCTCAACACTGCCAATATGGGTGGTGCAAGCTACACAGATGTGCGTATCGGCCGCTATCTCAACCAGTTTATATATGCACGAGAAGACAAGGTGCAAAATATTGAGAATCGTGAGTCATTTGGTGTGGGGATACGAGTAATCGTAAATGGTACCTGGGGTTTTGCCGCCACCAGTGATGTAACTGAAGAAGGCATAACAAAAGCAGCCAAGCTTGCAGTGGAGATTGCCAAAGCAAATGCAAGCCTGCAAACCGAGCCTGTAAAGCTTGCACCTACCAAAGGAGTAGGGGAAGTTAGCTGGGCAACCCCGATAGAAAAGAATGCATTTGAAGTGCCGATCAGCGAGAAGGTTGATTTGATACTAAACGCAAACGCAATAGCCCTCAAAAGTGGAGCAAGCTATATTGACGCTGCCCACTTCTTTGTAAATGAGAAGAAGTATTTCGCATCTACTGACGGCAGCTACATTGATCAAGATGTACACCGTATCTGGCCGAATTTTACGGTAACAGCTATTGATGAAGAGACAGGTAAATTTAGATCCAGACAGGCCCTGAGTTCGCCCATGGGCATGGGTTACGAATATCTGGACCCTCGACCGGAAGGTAAGGTAGACTGCCCAGGCGGCTGCATAGGCTACAGCCATCATTACGATTTGTTGGAAGATGCAGAACTGGCCGGAAAGCAGGTGAAGGCTAAATTAAAAGCAAAGTCGGTTGTAGCTGGAAAGTACGATCTTGTACTTGATCCAAATCACCTCGGACTCACCATACACGAAGCAGTAGGTCACCCACTTGAACTCGATCGGGTTCTTGGTTATGAAGCCAATTATGCAGGTACAAGTTTTGCCACATTGGACAAGTGGAAAACAGGCACTTTCAACTATGGAAACGAACTGGTGAACCTGTATGCTGATAAGACCATGCAATATTCCCTTGGGGCAGTTGGCTACGACGACGAAGGTGTTGCTACCCGCAAGTGGGATTTGGTCAAGAAGGGCATATTGGTGAACTATCAAGCTATTCGTGATCAGATCCACATGATCGATCAGGAAGCTTCACACGGCTGTTGCTATGCGGATTCCTGGAGTTCTGTTCAGTTCCAAAGAATGCCGAATGTCAATCTGGCTCCTGGAGAAGAACCATTGACACCTTTGGAGATGATCAAGGATGTAGAGAAAGGAATTTACATCGCCGGTCGCGGCTCTTATTCAATTGATCAGCAGCGATACAACTTCCAGTTTGGTGGTACACTGTTTTATGAGATCAAAAATGGAGAAATCGTAGGTGAGTTGGAAGATGTTGCTTACCAATCAAATACACAGGAGTTTTGGAATTCCTGTGCCGCCATCTGCGACAAGCGTGATTTCCGTTTCTGGGGATCTTTCTTTGATGGCAAAGGGCAGCCCGGGCAAGTAAGTGCTGTATCGCACGGAAGTAGCACCACAAGATTTAATGGTGTGAACGTGATCAATACTGCCCGCAAGATATAGGGGCGGCATTCTCAATTTTAATTCAATTAGAAATGGCAATATTAAGTAAAGAAGACGCGAAAGCGATTTTAGATAAGGTGATGGCAATGTCCAAAGCCGAAATGGCCCTTGCCGAGCTATCCGGGGATGTGGGAGGAAATATCCGATACGCAAGAAACACGGTTACAACCAGTGGATCACAAAGAGACATTTCCCTTGAAGTGGCTTCTGCCTTTGGAAAGAAAGAAGGAGTTTCCATCATCAATGAGTTCGATGATGCCTCGCTTGAAAAGGTAGTCCGACGATCTGAAGAGTTGGCCAGGTTGGCGCCGGAAAATCCGGAGCTGATGCCTTATCTGGGACCACAAACATATGCCGAGGCAGTTACTACTGATGAAGGAAGTAAAGTTGTAGATCCTGCAAAACGAGCGCAATGGGCCGCCAAAAGTATAGGTGTCTGCAAGCGAGGGGGACTTACTGCCGCTGGATTTATTGAAGACTATTATGGTTTTCGAGCACTGGCAACTTCAAAAGGGCTTTTTGCTTACAATGAGTATACTGGTCTTGACTTTTCAGTGACGGTAAGAACAGCTGATGGAACCGGCTCTGGTTATGCCCTTAGAGATTATAACAATATCAATAAGCTTGATGCTGATCGTGCTACAGGAATCGCTGCAGAAAAGGCTTTCACTTCCAAGAATGCCAAGGCAATTGAGCCTGGCAAGTATACAGTTATTCTGGAGCCAGCAGCATCCATCGGACTGATCCGAACCATGTTTTGGAACATGGGTGCAAGGAGTGCGGATGAAGGAAGAAGTTACCTATCCAAGCAAGGAGGCGGAAACAAACTTGGTGAGCAGCTGTTAGATGACAGAGTGACCATTTATACCGACCCATTGCACAAGGAAGTGCCACGAGCCACCTTCGACTGGGAAGGCTTTCCTAGACAAAAGACCTATTTCTACAAGAATGGAAAGGTTGAAAATCTGGTCTATGATCGGTATTGGTCTAAGGAGAAAGGCGTGCCTGTTTGTCCTTACCCCGCGAATCTGATTATGGAAGGTGCTTCGGCCAGCCAGGAGGATTTGATTAAGAGCACAAAGAAAGGCATCTTGCTTACCAGAACCTGGTACATCCGCTCTGTAGATCCTCAGACGCTCTTGTACACAGGTCTGACGAGAGACGGTACCTTCTATATCGAAGACGGAGAAATTAAGTATCCAATAAAGAATCTTCGATTCAACGAAAGTCCGATCATTATGTTGAATAATTTGGAAGCACTTGGACGTCCGCAGCGAATTGATGGACATCTAATACCTCCAATTAAAGTACGGGACTTCACCTTTACCAGCTTGTCTGACGCAATCTAGTACGGTGCCGATCCCTCAGGGATTGGGGATCAATAGCTGTCTGATTTCTAGCAAGTCAAAATGGACAGATATTGATTCTCTTTCACTTAAGATAAAGGGATGAAGTTTTTCTTCACAAGAATTCAATACGAATCAGGAGATTGGGACACCGATCAGAGGATGCCTTCCAATCTCCTGAATTCATTGGTGGAATACACAAGTCTTGAGGTAGACCTTGAGGAGCGCGTTGTTCCATTATCTAGTCCGGAAATTTTTGAATGTCCATTCTGCTATCTCAGTGGTCATAAGCTGGTTCAGTTTACAGATAAGGAGAACGAGCATTTTGTGCAATATGTCAACAATGGAGGTTTTGTCTTTGTAGACGATTGTAATCACGATATTGATGGCCTCTTTGCCCGCTCTTTTGAACAACAGATGGATCGCAGCTTTGGACCTGGCCGAATGGAAAAGATCTCCAATCAACACCCAATTTACAGCGCCTTCTTCAAATTTGAAGACGGTCCACCACCCACATCTGTAGAGCTAAACGGATGGGGAGACGACATGATCCACGAATACCTTAAAGGCATTGAAGTGAATGGAAGGTTGGGGCTGCTGTATAGCAACAAAGACTATGGCTGTGAGTGGGATTATGATTTCCGAAACAAAAGATGGTTGGCAGAAGACAACACAAAGTTTGCAGTAAACATTGTAATGTATTCTTTAACCTCTTGAGTTTGCTGTGCTGGAGATAATGTTTGATCGCTTAGAATATGCAGGAAATACAAGATCAAATTGATGGGCTATTGGAAGCCACGGCGGCCCTGAAGGAGCAGGTCTCCAAAGTGGTAATCGGTCAACATCAGGTAATTGAACAGGTGTTGATTACTGCCATTGCTGGCGGGCATGCACTGCTTGAGGGAGTACCAGGTCTGGCAAAGACACTATTGATCAAAACACTTTCACAGGCTATGGATTTGCAGTTCAAGCGAATCCAGTTCACTCCGGATTTGATGCCCAGCGATGTTGTAGGCACAGAAATTCTGCGCTCAAGGAATGGCCAGCAAGACTTCGAATTTACTCCTGGACCAATCTTCACAAATATGCTTTTGGCGGATGAGATCAATCGTACGCCTCCGAAAACCCAGGCCGCTTTGTTGGAGGCTATGCAAGAAGGGGGCGTCACGTACAACGGAGTATATTACCAGTTGCCGCAGCCCTTCCTACTATTAGCTACTCAGAACCCGATAGAACAGGGTGGAACTTACCCTTTGCCAGAAGCCCAATTAGACCGCTTTCTGTTCTACATCAAGATGCAGTATCCAAGTGAAAGAGATGAGTTCACCGTATTAGAACAAACGACAGGAATGCCAGCTGCTGAGGTAGAATCTGTGTTGACCGCTAAGCAGTTGCTAATGCTAAGAGACTATTGTAGGCAAGTAGCGATAAGTCCTGATTTGATCCAACAAGTAAATTTATTGATCCGAGAGAGTCGACCACAAACCACTAGTGTTGCTGAGGTGAAAACCTGGGTCGATTGGGGCGCCGGAACACGGGCAGGGCAAGCCATCATTCTTGGAGCCAAGGGCCGCGCGCTGTTGCAGGGACGCTATGCAGTGATGGAGGAGGACATTGTCGAAGTGCTAAAACCTGTACTTAGACATCGCATCATTACCAATTACAAAGCAGAATCCGAAGGAGTGCTAGCCGAAGATATCGTCGATTTCCTCATGGAAGGACTCCATATCAATTAGACTTTTCGTGAACGAAAATGTACAACTGAGACCAAAAACTTGCGCTCAACTCATCGCTTCAAAACTCGGAAATGTTTCCCAGGTATAAGATCCAAAATCTCCAAATAAGCTCGCGACTAAGATCCAAATCAAAGGCAGCCGGCATTCACAATAGCCAACGATTGGGATTGGGAACAGATTTTAGTCAATACCGCAGCTATCAGCCAGGAGACGACCTTCGCCAATTAGATTGGAAGTTACTGGCTCGTTCTGGCCGATACTATGTTCGACAAGCTGAAGTAGATCGGCAGCTCAGAGTAGGAATATTGGTCGATTCAAGTGCTTCCATGCAATATGTGGAAGCCCAACAAAGCAAATTTGAAATAGCAAAAGGTCTTGCCGTTGCGATTGCTCAGGTTTGCCAACAACAGGGCGACCAGTTTGGCCTCTTGCTTTTCAATGATGAAAAACAAGAAAGCCTGATGCCGGGTCTCGGTAATCGCCAAATGAGACGATTGCAGCAAATGCTCATTGCAGCAGCGGCGAAGGGGAAAGTGAGGACTCGGATCAAAGATGATTTTGCAAACTACCCCTTTAGCAGCATTGATCTGTTCTTTGTGATCTCAGACTTCTACGAGGATAATGCACAGCTAACTGGTCTATGCAATGAGCTGACAGAACTCGGCAAGGAATTATACGGCGTACAGCTAATAGGAGAACAGGAAAAGGAATTTGCATTCGATACCTGGCTTGAAATCGAAGATTTGGAAAGTGGCCAATCGATTGAAATTGACGCAGAAGCTTCTGGACAGCAATATCGCAGAAGGTTTCAGGAATATTGTAGCTCAGTAGCCCAGCAGATTGACGGCCCATTATCTCTATATCGGCTGATCAAAATGCAGGATCCAATTGAGCATTCTTTGGCTTCAATTCTTAGGCATTAGTAAGAAAACGAAATATTGAGCTTTCTCTTTCCATATTATTTCTTCGGGCTCCTTGCCCTACTGATGCCACTGCTGATACATCTATGGAATCGGCCAAAGCCGAAGCGCATCGCCTTTGGAAGTATACAGTTACTCGCTCAAACCGCGGCCCCGAAGAAACGAAGAATCCAACTTTGGAATTGGCCACTCTTATTGCTTCGCTGTCTGCTTCTCTCTTTATTGGTATTGTTTTTAAGTAAACCATATTGGTTGATTTCTGAGACGATAAAGCCGCATGATAGATTGTATTTTGTTGCGCCTTATCTGTTACAAGAACCCATCAGTCCACAAGTGACTGCCTTTTTGGATACGATTGACTCAACAGCAGTGCAGAAATTACATAGGTCTCTTGGCCAACAAGAAAATTCAACAGGAGATTTCACGCAGCAATCTTACTGGTCCATGGCGAAGTCACTCGAAACAGCCCATCCCGGCACAGAATTGCATCTCTTGCTGGATAAGAATTCTGTTCACTTTGCAGGAGACAAACCCTGCCTTGAGGAAAGAGTAAAACTTCATTTTGCTGATGAAGTAAATTCCCGAGTTGCAACTCAGGAAGAATCTGTCGCATTGAAAGCAGCTAAATGGATCTCAGATCCGAAAGTCTATTACAGTAAGAACAGAAAACCCGACTTGCGGTATGTACGAGCAGCTTTGCAAGCTGCTGCAAAGACCGAGAAACTGCAATTGTCCTTGGAAGAAATTTCATTGGAAACTGTCAAGGAATTTGAATCAGCACAATTGTGCATTGTACTAAATGAGCAGGCGGTTCCCGATCAATTGCTAGAGCGATGTGCTATCCTTTTGTCTGATGCACAGGGAGAGCTTGAGGCTGTGAATGAATTGGGAAGACCACAGATTGCCAGTTCGCAAAATGCATATGCAGTCAAGCAGTTGGATAAGAATCCGATAGCCGGTGAAGCGATACAGGTATTGACAGATGGGCGATTGCTCTTGTCAATGAGCAAAACAGAAGATTCGAAGCTTTTCCAATACCGAAGCCGGTTCAACGCTCAAAGCAATGATTGGCTTTTGCAATCTGCTTTTCCTGCTTTCTTGCTTGAGCTGCTATTTGCTCGCGATCAGAATTGGAAAAGTGGTGTGAACATCATGCTCACTGAGCAGCAAGCGCAACCTTGCCGGAAGGCAAACAGCGTCTTCGAAGCTGGATTGAGCCAGCAGAAGCAGCAATACCCCTGGTTGATTTGGATTCCCCTCTGCCTGCTGCTTATCTTTGAACGAATGCTATCCAGGGGCCAAACGCAAACAAACGAACAAAATCAATAAACAGGGTCGACATATAATTAGGAAGCTCGTCCAGAAATGGAAGGCCAAGCACATGGCACTGGCAATTGTCTTTGCTACCCTGGTCTTTCTGTTTGTTTTTGTGGCTTCAAAAATGTTGCTGAGTCTTGCCACAAATCCTACCTTGTGCATAGCTACTCTTTTTGCTTTTTTAGCTGCTGCTCTTTATTTGGAGCAAATGCAGTTTCGCAATATGAACGAGCTGCAAGCCTGCAAGGAACTGTCAGCTAAGCATCAACAACTCGAACACAGTTTGTTTCTCTGCTTCAAGGAGCAATCAGCACTACCACCTCTGCAACAACTGCAACTGGATAAGACGGTTGCAAGATTGAATGAACTGCATGGCCAGGACCTGCAATTAAGTTTTAATGCAAATTGGCTTTGGCCTTGCCTCTCACTATTACTCCTTGCCACTTTTGCAGTTTACAGTTGGCCAAAGACTGCACACCACGAAGCACCAAAGCAAGTGGTCTACTATCCTGATGGAAGCCTTATGGAAACGCAGACTGAAGTAGGTCAGAGAAGGAGGCCGCCTTCGCTGACAGGACTCATCGCCAGCATTCAGCCGCCTGCCTATACCGCCTTATCATCATTTGTCGAGACCAGGACTTCGTTTGCTGTTCCGGAAGGCAGCACGGTGACCTGGAAGATAAGCCTTGATCAACCCATCGATCAGGCCTTTAGACTCAACGCAGCAAAAGGAAAGGCATTGCTGAGTACTACAAATGATAAGGATTTCGCACTACGTTCGCAGCTGCACCAGAATGCGCTGTTTCAATTTACCTTTGAGAATGAAAATGGTACACTGCTCTCCGACTTGTACGAGATTAGAGTCATCCCTGATCAAAAACCACAGCTCAGTATTGAGCAGCCCAAGCAACATCTATCTCTTGACTGGAGTGATTTGCAGACTGTTCAGCTCAAAGCCCAGGCAAAAGATGATTATCAAATTACAGAGGCATTTTTGATGGCAACAGTATCCAGAGGCGAAGGTGAGTCGGTCAAATTTCGTGAACAAAAGCTCGCGCTGCAAGTTGAAAAGCTGGAGGCCCGGCAATGGAAGCTTCGCAAGAACCTGGATCTCTCAGCTTTGCAAATGGAGCCAGGAGATGAATTGTACTACTACATCGAAGCAATAGACAATCGTGCACCTCAGGCCCAAAAAGGTCGCTCTGACGTGCACTTCATAGCCATAAACGACACGGCTGCCCTGGTAGCATCCGAGGTTGAAGGAATGTCCATCAAGGGTATGCCGGCTTATTTCCGTTCCCAAAGGCAAATCATCAATGATACGGAGACCTTGATCGCCGAAGCTCGTGATAATGAATTCAAGAAGCTCTGCAAAGGACTGGCTGAGGACCAAAAGATCCTAAGACTTCGTTATGGAAAATTCCTAGGCGAAGAATACGAAACAGTAATTGGTCATAGCCATGCTTCCGGACACACCGAGTCCAGTGAAGAGGATGATCATTCCGAACACGATCACTCCGCCCACGATCATTCCGAACACGACCATTCCGAACACGATCATTCCGAACACGACCATTCCGAACACGATCACGCCGAACACGATCATTCCGCCCACGATCATTCCGAACACGATCATTCTGATCACGATCATTCTGCTCACGATCACTCCGCCCACGATCATTCTGACCACGAACAAGTTGAAGAGTCTCATGATGCGCACGATCACGCTAGTCATGATCATGCCGGTCACGATCATGGACATGATCATGGAGAAGAAGATAAGGAAGAGCCACAACCGACTGGTGGTTTTGGAAGAGACACCGGAATGTTCAAAGAGTATGCACATATGCATGACAATCCAGAAGCAGCAACCTTTTTTGAGCAAAGCGTAAAGAAGAAGCTCAAAGCCGCCCTGGCACAAATGTGGGAATCTGAGCTGCAACTACGTTTGAACAGACCGAAGGAGTCGCTGCCCTACCAACACAAAGCGTTGCAACTGATCAAAGAAGTACAGCAGCAATCCCGAATTTTTGTACATAAGGTGGGCTTTCAGCCTCCGCCAATCGATGAAAGTAAAAAACGTTATTCAGGAGAACTCGGCAAAATTCAGTCTCCGCAAAACAGTAGCGCGATCATTCAAAACCTACACTATTCCGGTGCTGCAGAACTGCTCTTGGCATTAGAAACCGGAATGGAAAAAACGCAAATTTCTACCGATCTGCTACAATCAGCAGCTCAGGATTTTGCCACTGCCTTGCTGGCGCAGGAAGCTGACCTATTCGCAGCTCTCAAGTCGATAAGATTGCTTTTATCGCAGGAAAAAAACTGTCCTGACTGCTGGTCACACATACTTTCTGGTCTGCATCAGATTGTTGAACTGCCAGCATTATCGAAATCCAACGAGTCTGTGCAAGATATGGACCTACTGCGGAATTATTACTTCAATCTTTATCGCTAGCAGATATGATTGAACTCATTTATTCCCCCTATAATGCAGTGATCTTTGTATCCTGCTTGCTCTTGTTTCCAATCTTGATTGCCTTGACCCCACGGCGGTCTGTTCTATCTGTTTTGTTTATATTCATACTGATGCTCTCCCTTCTCGGTTTATGCCTCGATATTCAGCACAGCCACGAAAAAGAAGCAGTCACCCTCATCTTTGCCGATACTCTGGTTCCGGAAGATAGCTTACAAGCAATTCAATCGGGGCTCACCGGTCCAGTTCAGTTTTACCAATCCCAAAAGGACTTTATCAAAGTCACAGAAGCCGAAGTCTGCACTGATTTGATGACCGCAGTCCTCGGTACCGAAGCAGTGAAAGAGCTGCACATTTTTGCTGAAGCAATTCCAGAATGGCAGTGGCAGCAACTACAAGATTACGAACTCACTTTTCACCAATCCCCTGCGCCACAAGGCATCACTCAAATCAATTGGACAGACCAGCTAATCGAGGGAGAATTGTTTAATGTGGCGGGAAAAGTGAATCTGAATCAGCCGGCTCAGCTACTGCTGTACAAAGACGAACTGCGACTAGATTCTATACAGGTACAAGCTCAGCAATCATTCTCACTCAGCACACATGTCAGAGCACCGGGTTTGCAAAGCTATAGACTTCTAGTACAAAACTCCGCCAATGAGCCCATCGAATCACTTCCTCTCCCTGTCCAGGTGCGTCAAAAGCAGGAGAAAAAACGAGCATTGCTAATCTTGTCCCAACCAAATTTTGAGTCGAAATTTCTAATCAATAGCCTAACAGAAGCCTCCTACGAAATCGCGGTCAGACAGCAAATCAGTAAGGAGAAATTCCAGACAGATTTTCGTGGACTTCGCGCTATGAATCTGAGCAATATTAACAGATCCTTGCTTAGCGACTTTGAATCACTCATCGTCGATCAGGGCGCTTTCGTAAATCTTTCTGATGCACAGCTAAAGGCCATAAAGCAGGCGATTCGGCTGACAGGGCTTGACCTCTTCCTCATCAACGTGGATGAGAAAATTAGTCAACATGCAATTTTCAAGTCGCATTTCAAACTTTTGGCAGGAACGCAAAAAGATCAAGTCACACAGCTCAACAGTCCCTTGTTAGACAAGAAGGTCAATGCGAGCGCAGGTCCATTATACATTAAGAATCATCCGGAGCTTTCCTCTTTCTTGAATGATGCACAAGGTAGAATCAAGTTTGCTTCACGAAGATATGGCATGGGGCACATCAATATCGCAGCCTATTCGCAGACCTACTTATGGCCGCTCAAAGGACAATCGACCCAACACCAAACCTTCTGGGATAGGTTGCTTGCACAACAGCGTGACCAGTTTCAAGCAACGCATTCTTGGGAGCTTCACAGCAATACCATACGAGTGGGAGAGCAGGCTTTTGTTCGGCTTCGCGATCAGCTTGTTCCCTCTTTCGTACTGCAGCAAGACAGCCTCCAAAGCCAACTTTCCACCAACACAAGTGAAGGCTCAAGTCTCTCAACCTTTTGGCCAAAACAAGAAGGTTGGTTTCAACTCTCCGCGGAAAATGCGCTGCCATCCAACTTTTATGCATTCGATCGAAACACATTGCAAACTGCCAGTCGCTTCAAGGCATGGCAACAATCTGCTGCGCAATTCAAGAATTACCTGGGCAGCAAAGGACAAAGCACCAAATCATTTGCAAAGCAGCTTCGGCCCATCAATCGCTGGCCGTTTTTCCTGCTCTTCCTCATCGCGGCCTTTGGGCTCTGGCGAAGATCGGGCAAGTAGTCCCTCGGCCTTAAAGACTGCTTTTACTTCCGAAAGAATACCCTCGACCTAAAAATCCATATGGAAATGTGGCAATATTCGATTGGTTATTGTTAGAAATATGATTTGGAGCGATGCGAAAAACATCGCGCCACCTGCAGTCCCGTGCTCCACTCTCACTCAGTAGCTGCCTGCTTGCTCCTGCAGCGGCACTGCTGTCTCTCCGCAAGCTCCGAGCCACCATTGCCTTGCAGTCGCCACAGCAGGCAGCTACTTCGTACCGCTTCGCCCGGGGCTATTTTGCACCGTCGCTCCCACGTTTCAACCGCATCTTCTTCCTCCAGGGAGCATCAATCTGCCAGTCTCCAGCCATAATGCATCCATAAGGCATCACCCGATCTACTACTTCTCCAAGCCCAAATTGCTTCATTTGTGCCTGCACCTGTGCCGCACTCTTATAGGCCGAAGGTAATTCAGAAATGTCGATATGACCAGAATAAAAACGCACATCAAGACCCTCCGTTTCCTCTGCAAAGATTTCTTCAATCGAACGTCCTGATTTGTTTCGCTTATGCTGAGATCGACTAATGTTCCGACCAGCACCGTGAGGGGCGAAACCCAAATTAGTATTCGTGGTCTCACCTTTCACGATCAATAGCGGCTCACTCATGTTCAAAGGAATAAGTCGCAATCCATCTGTTGAATCTGGTACAAACTTATCATCAAGGGGAGTGGCACCTTTGGCGTGGTAAAAGCTATCCCCATCCTTGAATACAAAGTTGTGCTCGTTCCAAAACCTTTGAACGGGATCAATCTTTAGAGACTGGCAAGTGCGCTGGTGAAGCAGCTCATGATTGAGTTTTGTCCAATCTCTCACTAGCTGCAATGCCTGCCAGTACTGCTTTCCAATTTCCTCTTCGTAAGGAATCCACGCATTTCTAGCAAGGGTTTTGGGCGAATGTTGCTTTCTAAAGGCTTCTGCAATCTTCATCCCGTACTTGTACAAATTGGCTCCAAACCCTCTACTACCGTGATGAGTGACCATGATCGTCTCTCCGGTTCTTTCCGATTGTCCCACATAGAGGAAGTGATTTCCATCTCCTTGAGTTCCAAGATGTGTTTTAGCGAGGCGAATACTTCGCTCGCTCTTCAGAAAATAGTTGTCCAGCAATTGGGCTTCCAGCTCTTTCGGGAAGTCGAATAGATCGCTTCTTCCACCCCCACCAAAATGCGTGATCTGATGGGCAGCATCCAATACTAACTTCGGGTCTTTATGTCCAAAGGAGGTCATCATTACGGAGCAGCAGATATCAGCACTGTGCATCGAAGGGTGTATCGCATTTGTGGCTGCTACCACACCTCCAACAGGAATTTGTCCTTTAGCCCCTGTAGGACAGGCGTCCGGCATCACTGCTCCTGTAGTAATGGTCGGGGTTTTCATCAGCTCATTCATGCTCTGGAATACTGCCGCAACATTTTCCTCCTCTTCTACACTTTCGGCACGTATATTCTTATGGTAGGGCACCGTTTTTTCGTGTGGATCTATGATCACTGGAGCAACTGCATCCAGATATTCACGCAGAGCCGCTTCAGACAGTTCGTTCTGATTAACATGCTGTAGAGCTGTGGCGAACCACTTACCTGGCTTGTAACCCATTTGGATCAATTCTTTACCTGTAATCCTCATTGTTCCTTCTTTTCAACAAAGCTAGATATGACCTGCGCAGTGTTTCTGCGTACTCAATTTTCAGCCCTGGTTTGACTCATTTGCACTCATTTCCTTCCCGCCCTCCAGGCTTTCAGGAACAGGAAAGCAAACAAAGTACTAAGTGCAAAGAAGAAGCAGTACTTGAGATCCCAGTGCTTGGAAGGCAGGGAGGCTGTATAATAGAGATTCGCCAAAAAAAGGATGGCGAACAGCACCTGCTGTCCCAATGCATATAAGCGGTTAACCGAGCGATCGAGATCACGCACTTCCAATTGTAGCTTACCCTGATTGGCCTGAGCCAGAAATCTCGACAAATCGTGAGGAAGCGAGATGGCCGTCACCAGTTGATTTTTGAGGGTCGAAATAAGAAACTGTCCAAGGTTGTTTTCCTCTCCAAGTAGATGCTCCTTCAAGTAGGGTTTCACTGTATCAATAGGATTGAGATCTGGTGCCGTTTGATTGACAATGCCTCCAATCAGCATAATGGCCCTGTTGAGTAGCACCCAATCCTTTGGCACCCTAAAGGTTCTTGTCATCTTGCTGATCTCCAAATCGGCAACCAACTGTATAATGCTTTCCGGATTTAATTGGGCATCGATGTTTAGGTTTTCGATTTTCACTTCCTTTTCAATGAACTCCTTCATCCGCTTCAAAAACCTGGTGGCCACTTCTTCAGCATCTTTGGCCTGACTTAGGCTGCCCATTTGTTTAAGAGCATCCAGCATCTTGTCCACATCATTCTTTACTACGGCTTCCAGCAAAGCAGGAATCGCAGATTTCATCTGCTCACTCAGCAATGCTACCGCGCCAAAATCCAATAGAATAATTTCTCCCTGCTTGTTCACCAAAATATTGCCGGGATGAGGATCTGCATGATAATAGCCATCATCAAGTATCATTTTCCCGTACAAGTGTATGAATCGTTCGGCTATGTCCTTATCATCCAATCCCCAGCTCATCCACTCTGCCCGATGAGAGATATTGGTTCCTTCACAGAATTCTGTTACGATTGTCTTCCGGGTGGAGTACGCTTCGTAGACGGTGGGAATATGAACGCGTAGCTCAGGTTTCTCCGCCAGATTTGCCTTGATCCTTTTCATAGCCGCGGCTTCCCGTACGTAGTCCAGCTCCTCTTCAATCATCTGTCGTACCTGATCATACATGTATTCAAAGCCTTCAATGTGGAAGAACCACTCGTGAATTTCTACCAGCCGTTTGATAATGGCCAGGTCAGCCTTGGCAATCTCGTCTATATTGTGATGTTGCACTTTAACTGCCACCTGCTGTTCTCCAATGGAAGCTCTGTGCACCTGACCTATGGAGGCAGAGGCGAGCGGTTCTCTGTTAAAGCGGGTGAAAAGCTCATCCGGACTTTTGCCCAAAACCTGCTTTATGGTAGCAGCAACTTCTTCATAAGGACGAGGTTGATTGTGATCTTGCAGGCTTTCCAACGGGACTCTAAATTCATCAGGCAGAAAGTTGGACATGGCAGAAATCATTTGTCCGAACTTGACAAATAGTCCCTGCAGTTCCAAGATGCTCTCTTTGATACAGGCTGCACTACGACTGTGTAGATCAGGTAGACGTTGTTGGTAATAACTCTGGCCAAAAAACTTGCTGAGAAAGCCGAGTTTCAAGTAGCCAAACACCACTTTGAAGGTCGTCCAATAGGCCTTTCGCCTTCGGACAGAAGGATGATAAATATCTTTAGACATGAGTATTTAGGGTTGGGTATGGCTACAAGATGGCAAATTTGCTCCGTATTCCCATTACAGCAAATAAAAAAGAGCACTATCCTCATTTGGACAGTGCTCTTTTTTCCATGCTACTATGCTTAGCTTCGATTCATCAACCTCTATTTATGCATCAGTTTTTGTGTGTAGGTTTTACCTTCGATTCCAAATTCCAGGAAGTAAACTCCAGCAGGAAGATGTGAACAATCGATGCTTAGTGTTCTTGCTGGTCTGTCTTTTTCATATACCTTCTGGCCTAAGACATTACTCAGCCTGATATACTCAACCTGCTCATTGGATTGCAGCAGCAACTCAGCATCAAAAGGGTTCGGCCAGGCACTAAGATATTTTGAAGCCCCGTCTTCGACTCCTACGTTGGCACCGTCGACAGTTATTGCCAAAGAGTCTGAGCAGCCGTTTTCATCACTTACCTCAACGGTGTAAGTGCCGGCAGCTAATCCCAACAGGCTACTACCCGTGTGAGAAAGGTCGGTCCAATCATAAGTGTAGGTGCCAGTACCGCCACTTACGCTTAATGTGATAGACCCATCGCTTCCATCTGTAGAGCTTTCCGTTTCCGCTGCAATTTCCAATGCATCCGGTTCCACAATATCCACAGAGATGCTTTGCACACAGTCTGCACCATCAGTTACCGTGACACTGTACGTTCCAGCCTCAAGGTCTTCAAGGGATTCGTCATTGTTGTCGCTGTCCTCCCAACTATAGTCAAATGATCCGGCGCCTCCGCTATTGAGGACTACAATGTTCAGGTCCCCGTCGTTTTCCCCGGCACAGCTTACATCATTCGAATTGTAATCTAAAGTAAGTGAACAACTGATCTGCACAACATCCATCATCGTACAATCATTCTCGTCGCTAACGGCAACCTCATAGGAACCGGGAGCCAGGTCTTCAAACAGGTTGGTGGCAGAGGTCTCTCCATTCAAAGTGTATGTGTAGTTTCCGGAGCCACCCTGAGCATTGATTTCAATCGTACCATTGTTGTTGTCATCGCTGTCGCTGCTATCAACTCCAAAGTTGATTGGATCGGGCGACTGGATCTCGAAAGTTTGTTCAACAAAGCAGTCTCCATCGGTAACCAATACTGTGTAGTTTCCATCTCCCAGATTATTGCTTGTTTCGGCGGAGGTATCACCAGTGCTCCAGTCGTAAGAGACATTGCCTGCTCCGCCGCTAGCGACCACCGACACTGTTATTTGTCCATCTTCTTGTCCGTCGCAGGATGGATCGGTGATCTCTGCCTCAATTTCAATTCCACAATCCACTACAATACTGGCTGTAGTTGAGCAGCCATTTTCATCAGAAATTTCCACGTCGTAGGTTCCGGCGTTCACGTTTGCCAAGGTGGCGGCGTCATCGTAGGGATAACCTGCCCAGCTATAGACATAGTCTCCGGTTCCGCCATCAACATCTACAGTTGCGGAGCCATTTGCCCCATTTGTAGCTGCTTGCGAATCCGTTGATTCCACCACCAGCGCATCGGGTTCTTCTACTGCTACTTGAACTTCAACTTCACAGTCTCCGTTGTCCACGATCACAGAATAGTTGCCTGAAGCTACATTTTGCGCAGCATTGCCTGATGCGTTTATGCCGGACCAGGAAAAAGTATAATCGGAGGGATTGCCGTCAACTTCAATTAGGATACCACCATCCGGAACACCGTTGCAAGTCGGTTGGGTAATACTTGGTTCTGCCGCAATATTACATGCTGCAATCAGGTTTACACAATATTCCTCAATCTCTCCGAATGCGATTCCCGCACAACCTTGACTGACATCACTGTAGTTGGGGTCATACATGAAGATGCGCATTTTTGTTAATCCACCTGCCTGGTCGGCATCGATCGTAAAGTCATCCACAATTGTAGTTGGACTGCCATTGTTGAAGTATACTTCTTCTGAAGCATCATAAGACTGATCAAAGTTGAGGTCAATGAAAATATGCCATCGCTCTTCATAATCAAATCCTGAGAAACCTGGGCTTAGTTCTATTTCAATTGCTTCACCAATCGGTATATCGATCGGTTCATCAGAAAAGACCTCAAAGGCGGAGTCACCGGGCCCAGATTCATTTGTGAAAGAGCCAATGCTAATGGAGGATATGTGCTCATAGGAATTGTCTCCGTCTTCCGATTCACAATACTCGAGTGTGCAAAGGGCGCAGCCATCAGTGCGGACAGTAATAACATCACCAGGACCACTGCTTTCTCCGTCACAATCTGAGAGCAGACGAATATCGTAATTTGTGCAGGACTCTAGTCCTGTAGCATTGAGACTATTTCCACTTACCGCTATCGTTTGCCATTGGTTTGTGCCGGAAACAGAAATTTCAGCACTGTAGCCAGAAGCAATTGTAACCGAGCTAAAGTCGAGACTCAGGGATGTCTCTGTGACTGATGGAGTCATGGCCATTGGTGCATCACAGCATCCGTCGGTTGTGAATATATAAGAATTGGAAAAATCGGAATCCTCTTCTGCACAAAGTGACTGCACCTGAACTTCGTATTCTGTGCAGGCCTGCAAAGTCTCAAAGGTTGTGGTGAGGCCTGTGGATTGTGAGTCTGACCAATCAGCACTTCCAGTTGGTCTGATTCGAACATTGAATCCATCTACCTCTCCGTTGGTCTGCCAGGCGATAGTTGCAGCTTCCAGTCCGGCCTCTTGTATTTCAAAGCCATTTGCCGAGAAGCACCCTCCGCAATCGAGGTCTAGTACATTCAGGGCACTATTGTAGAGGTTTAGTCTTCCACCTGTTACGGTAATTCCGCTCAAACTTTCATTTGGTGTAACACCATCCAGAATGGCATCTCTTACCTGCTCTGCAGCGAGGGCTGGGTTGCCTAAAGCCAGGTCTGCAAGGCCGGCGCACTCCAATGAATACAGGAATCCAATTGCTCCTGCAACATGAGGAGTAGCTCCAGATGTACCCCCAAATCCGCCATAACCGTTCCCACTTGTCAATGTATAGGTGCCTTCTCCATAAGCTCCAAGATCGATGGTCGTAGCACCATAGCCTGCAAAGCTTACTTTATTGTCAGAGTTATCCAGGTTTGTGACGGAAATCAGGTATTCAGAGCTACATGCTGTCGGCAAATCTCCGAACACGTCGACGTTCTGGTTGCCGTTTATGGTGGCGCCTGCACTCAATATACCGTGTACGCCCAGTGTGTCGTAAAAGGCACACCACAGAGGGGCAGAATCCGGATCACCGCCGTCAATTCCCCAGCTTGAATTCGTGGCCACTACGAAGGCTCCTTCTTCGCCGCCAGACTCGTTATACATCTTGCGCAGCGCTAGTGGATAGCTGTAGCAGGCTATTGCTGAGGCTTCATCTCCTCCTCCCTGCACGATCATTACTTTCACATCCCAGCTCACACCAGTCACGCCTACACCATTATTTCCCTGCGCTCCTATAATGCCTGCCACCGGCGTTCCATGTCCGCCAGCCCATCCGGTGTCAACGTCATCGGAGTTACTGCCAGGGTTCCAGCCTTTGTAGTCATCTATATAGCCATTGTTATCATCGTCGATGCCATTATTTGGTATTTCTCCTTCATTTTTCCAGAGGTTATCGCCCCAGTCTTCGTGATCGCTATCTACCCCATCATCTACCACACAAACCACAATCTCGTCTCCGAGTGCTGTGGTTCCTCCAGTACCAAAGTCCCAGGCTTCATCAGCATCCAGGTCGGCATTTGGGCTTGCGCTTCCTGCGCCGCTATTGTCATACTGCCATTGGCTGCCATAGCCGGGATCATTTGGTGTTGTGGCCCGATATTTTATCAGATGGTTCTTTTGGATTACCAAGACATTGTCATCGGCGTAGAGGGTTTTGTGAACTTCCGACATTGGATTCGCAGTCGGGTCAAAGGAGACCAGCCAGATGTTCATATGATCTGATACTTCTCTTTCAATCGTCAGATCGGGAATCTGTTGCCGCACTTTGTTAACTACGGCTTCAAAGTCGCTTCCCTCTTGCACTTGCACCAGAAGCTGATCCGGAACAAAACCGGGTTCGTTGGCATGGAGCGAGAGAGAAAACAAGATGAGTGTTGCTAGAAGAGCATTTGTGAGTTTTGATTTCATCTATTAGTTGTGCTTTAGCTGTTTAAGTATAGATGTCATGGTCGGTTTTGAATCTTCTTGTTGGTTTGAGCTTCAGTAATTGAAGGGAGGGCTTTAAGCGCTTTGATCACCATTTCGGGGTCCGGTTCATTGTGATCAATTAGCAGCACCCACATGTTGATATTCGGCGCAATTCGATTTTTAATGGATGCCTTATAGGACTCGATTTCTTCAACAACCTTGTCTATGTTTTCCGTATTGGTCTGCACGATAAACTCTTGTTGTTTCATTTCGCCTGAAGTTGAGGAGCTGTTTTTATCGGCCGAGTTTCTTGTTGGGTTGCAGGAAACCAGCATCAGCATGCCCAGACAGGCGATTGATAGAAGCAGTATATTTCTCATGTCCAGAGGATTGCGATCGAAGCAACACCAAAGTACTGTTTATTGTCAGCTTTGGACTGTTACATGCCAGACATTAAAACCTTTGCTGCCGAAAATAATAGCTAGTAACTTCTGTCTGTCGCACAAATAGCTTTGGTGGGAGGCCATAAGGAGGCCTGAGCACATCGTTTGCCAGGAAAAACGAAGTAAAATCACTACGGCAAAAGTGATTCCGAACTCTAAGAAATGGGGAGGGGATGGGAAAGATGGCCTTTTGCTGCGGCTGTTCAACTTATAAGAAAAGCCTGTTGCGCGCAAGATCGAGGTGTCAGAATAGCCCCGGGCGCAGCGATATGGGCTGCTTAGATAGCGTGGTGACTGCCGCCTGATGCTGGCTCGACGATAGGAGAGACAGCAGCAGGTGAGCAGGAACAGCTAGCTAAGTAGCCCATACAAGCGGAGCACGGGAAGGCCATAAACGCGTGCCTAATTGCTTCGCTCCAAAATAAAATATGTTTTGAAATGAATTGGCTAAGTGGTTACTGTTTGAAGCCCGTAGATGGCGGCGTACTTTTCCCTTGCATAATCCATGAAGTAGCTGAAGTTCAGCGGCTCTCCTGTAATAGCGGTACACAATTCTCCGGCCTCGAACATTCTGCCATGCTTATGGATTTTTTCACGTAGCCAATCCAGCATTGGAGCATTATTGCCGGCAATTATCGCCGATTCCAGTTCCGGAAGATCTTTTTTGGCCTGTTGATAAAACTGTGCCGCATAGAAACTACCCAGGGAATAGGTCGGGAAGTAGCCGATGCTGCCATGAGACCAGTGCACATCCTGCAGCACACCCAAATCATCAGAAGGGACATCAATATTGAGGTACTCCTTGTATTTTTGATTCCAGACAGAGGGCAGATCGTTTACTTGTATACTGCCTTCTACCAATGCTTTTTCGATTTCATAGCGGATCAGGACATGAAAATGGTAGGTAAGTTCATCTGCGCCGGTTCTGATCAGCGAGGGTTCAACTCTGTTGATTCCACGGTAGAAAGTGTCAAGGTCGACATCGCCCAATTGATCTTTGAAAACCTCCTGAAGCTGACCGTAGTGCGCTTTCCAGAAGTTGTGACTTCTACCAACATTGTTTTCCCAAAGGCGCGACTGAGATTCGTGAATTCCTAATGAGATTGCGCTGCCAAGTGGTAGTCCGTAGTTTTCAATCGGTAAGCCTTGCTCGTATAAGGCATGGCCGCCTTCGTGAACGCAAGACCAGATCATTTCAGCAATATTGTGCTCGTTGATTCGGGTAGTAACCCGCACATCTTCAGAACCAAAATCTATGGTAAAGGGGTGCGCTGCAATATCCTGACGACCGTAGTCAAAGTCGTAGCCCATTTTTCTCAGGAGATCGATTCCAAAATCCCATTGCTTATCCTTGTGGTAATATTTCTTGAGGAAGGTATCGTCTACCTGGGGCTGCGCTGAGATTTCTTGAACGAACTGTACTAATTGCTTGCGAACATCTGCGAACAGCACATCCAGATTTGCCACTTTTTCGTCTGGCTCATAGTCTTCCATTAGGGCATCATAAGGATGATCCTCATAGCCCATTGTTTCTGCCTGTTGCTTTTTGAGTTCGACCATTTCTTCGAGCAATGGAGCAAAGATGGCGAAGTCTTTCTCTTGTTTTGCTTTTTGCCAGGCATGAAAGGATCGCGCGGTTGTTTGTGAAAGTTTCATGATAAACTCCTTGGAGAGTTTCGCACGACGCATGAAGGCTTTTTGAGCAAGCTTTACATTTCTTGCTTCTTTGGTTTCCAATCCCTCTGCTGCCAAAAGTTTGTTCAACATGCCTCCAAACTCATCGGAGGATGCCAGCTCATGTGCGATGCCGGAGAGGGTTGAAATTTGTTGGGCTCGCATTCCTGTAGACTTCTTTGGGATATATACTTCCTGGTCCCAATGCATCAAGGCAATGGCGGCATTGACGTCGCCAATCTTTCTGCTGTGTTCTACATACTTCTGGTACAATTCTTTACTCATTGATTGTGTAATTGAAGGCTGAAACAATTATAGATTAAGGGATGTCTGACTCAGCGTAACAAAGGTAGTGAGAAGCATAGGAAAATGCGGCTAAATTAGAGACAATTGCGCCTTAATCGACGGCTGTTCGGTCGCACATTGTACCATGAAGACGTCAAGAATGGCAGAGTACTGAGGTTTTGCACTCAATTGCCACGATTTTACTCGTTGTATATCTGTATCTTTGTCGTGATGGGTAGAATAATGGCCATAGATTTTGGTACTAAGCGAGTGGGATTGGCAGTTACAGATCCATTGCAGATTATCGCCACGGGGCTCACAACGGTCGAGAATAAGCAGGTTTTAGCCTTTATAAAAGACTACGTTGGCAAGGAGCAGGTGGAAGCTTTTGTGGTTGGAGAACCATTGAACATGGACGATACACCTTCCGCTGTAGCACCAGAAGTAGAAAAATTTATTGTGGAATTGGCTAAACTTTGTCCCGATTTACCGATTTATAGAGAGGATGAACGTTATACTTCGAAGATGGCTATGCGAACTTTGATCGATAGTGGTGTAAAGAAGAAGGCCAGAAGAAACAAAAGCCTTCTGGATGAAGTAAGTGCAACCATAATTCTCCAATCCTGGTTGGAGCGAAATTCAAAATAAGAAATACTAAGCAAGCAAGAAATGATATTACCAATTACCGCTTATGGCGATCCGGTGCTGAGGAAAGTAGGCGAAGAGATCAGTCAGGACTATCCAAACCTTCAGGAGCTGATCGATAACATGTTCGAAACCATGTACGCAGCCTCTGGCGTTGGCCTGGCAGCTCCGCAGATTGGACTGCCTCTTAGGATTTTTCTTGTAGACAGCAAGCAGGTATTGAAAGACAGAGACTATGACGAGTTTAAAGATGAAGAGGGAATCTGTCAGGAGTTTATTAATGCTCGCGTTGTTGAGCGCAGTGGGGATAAATGGGCGTATAATGAAGGATGCTTAAGCATTCCAAACATCAACGAGGATGTGAGCCGACATGGCAAGGTGCGCATTCAGTACGTAGATCGAAATTTTCAAGAGCGCGAAGAAGAGTACGATGGTTTCACAGCGCGTGTGATCTTGCATGAGTACGACCATATCCAGGGCGTTTTATTTACAGACCATATCGGTGCATTGCGCAAACGGATGTTGCAGCGCAAACTGGACAAGATTACAAGGGGGGAAGTGAAGGCCAAATACAAGATGAAGTTTCCGCTAAAAAAGAAAGGCCGCTGAGCTGCTTTTGCCCAGCGCCTTATGGGTCCTTTTTATTGCATGGTAAAAGAGTAATTCCAAATTCTATAGCTGCCTGATGCTGGATAATACCCACTTAGCATAACAGAATCTCCTTTGGGCACAGCATCGATGATACGGTAGAAGGTGCTCGGCGAATCAATCGATTGATTGTTAACTGTGAGAATCACGCAACCCGGCTTGATGGAGGTCTGTCTCCTCAGCAATCCATCTCCAAGTTCTGCCAGCAAGATTCCATTACGTGTCTTCCATTGTCGCCGCTGTTCGTCAGACAATGGGGAGCAAACCGTACCCAATAGTACTTTGAGGTTGACAAATGCATCCGTAATGGGCTCTTCACGGCCTTCAATATTTTGGAGTTTTACTGAGGCATAGCTTTTCTTGCCATTGCGAATGTAGCCAACCGTAAACTGATCTCCAGGCGAATACTCTCCTTCTATTATTTCGACCAGTTGCGGAACTCCTCCAATTAGTTTTCCATCGACCTTAAAGATTACATCTCCGGAACGCAAGCCCGCCTGTTCGGCAGCTTTTCCTGGTATCACTCTTGTAAGCAATACGCCTTCGGCACTCTCGAGACCTAGGCTTTGCCTGCTGTCATTGTCGATATTGCTCATCACTACACCAAGTACACCTCGCTGCACGACGCCATATTGTATCAGGTCATCAACCACCTTTAGGACAATGTTTACCGGTACGGCGAATGAGTAGCCTGCATATGATCCGGTTAAGGTGGCAATTGCGGAGTTGATGCCTACCAAATCCCCTCTGGTATCTATTAAGGCTCCACCACTGTTTCCAGCGTTTACGGCTGCATCTGTCTGAATGAAAGATTCAATGGAATAAGTGCCACCCGCATTTATGTCGCGACCTTTTGCACTCACAATTCCGGCAGTCACCGTGGAGGCAAGGTTGAAAGGATTTCCAACAGCAAGCACCCAGTCACCCACATGTACATTGTTGGAATTGCCGAAGGTTGTTGCCTTGAGTCCTTTGGCGTTGATCTTCAGCACTGCCAGGTCGGTTGGTTCGTCTTTACCCACCAGCGTCGCAGTGTATTCCTGTTTGTTATATAAGGTAATGGTAATTGATTTCGCATTTTCAACCACATGCCAATTGGTCACAATATACCCATCGCGATTCATGATTACGCCAGAACCTGTAGAGACTTGTTGTTGGCTTCTACCGTAGAAATCATCGTTGAAGAAGTCGAACATGTCGAAAAATCCGGAAGGGCTGCTTGTAACACTGCTCGGATTTTGGGTATTGGTAATGTGCACTACCGTAGGCATGCTTTTTTGAGCTGCTTTGCGGAAGTTGGGCAACTCCCCTAAAGGAGCCGCTGCACCAGCAATAAAATTAGGCCCTGTGGGACTTTTGGCAGCTTGCTCATCACTTAGCTCGCTCTTGACCTGATACACTATTGGGGTATTATCAGGCTTTTCGAGTAAGAAATGATGTATCAGTGTGGTGGTGGCAGAACTAAGTATGATTACAAGTAGTAAAGTAAATACTTTCTTCATTGGTCAACTTTGATCTTAGCACAATTTAAGTTACATGTGCTAAATATAAACGTAATCAAGCTAAATTGCCTCCTCCTGCGCAGATATTTTGAGCCATCTGGGAGAATTCTGAGGGCTTGTAATACCAATTCTGTGCTACTTTCATCATTCCCTAGCCTTTATATATCTTTGCCAAAGCGCAGAATATAAATCGATTTTGATGAAAGACAAGGAACCGCGTCCTGATGGGAACTATTTTGGTTGGAAATTCTCTTTCTTTTCATTGATTCTCATCTTGTTCACCTTTGTTGCAATACTGGTCTTTGATGATCCTCCTGCAGATGGCGGCAACAAATATAAGGGCAAGCGCACAAAGCAGGATTCAGTAAGAATGCAAAAGATAGAAAAGCCCTTTGGCGACTAAAGCCCTAACCGATCCAATAGACAGTCATCCATATGAATCGCAGTTTCCCCTTTCACAAATACCACGGCACCGGAAATGATTTCATTATTATCGATGATCGTTCGGAGACCTTTCCTGATCACGAAACAGCAGTGATCAATAAGCTTTGCCATCGCCGATTTGGCATTGGGGCGGATGGTCTCATCCTGCTGCGAAATGATGCTGAGACGGACTTCAGAATGCTCTACTTCAATGCCAACGGAAAAGAAGGCAGCATGTGTGGCAATGGGGGCAGATGCGTGGTACATTTTGCTCACAGTCAGGGCATCATTGAAAGTCAAACTAGCTTTATCGCCGTTGATGGCTTGCACGAAGCTGAAGTACTTCCCGACAAAACGATCAAGCTAAAAATGCAGGATGTATCCAATTTCCTGACAATTGGCGATGCGGATTATGATATAGATACTGGCTCTCCGCATTACGTTCAGTTTCACAACTCGCTAGATGATTTTGATGCTTATCAAGCTGGTCGAGAAATTCGATATTCAGAACCTTATAAGGAAAAGGGAATCAATGTGAACTTCGTGCAATTGTTGAGCGAGAATCGTCTGAAAGTGATCACCTATGAGCGTGGCGTGGAAGATCTCACTTATTCTTGCGGCACAGGCGTGGTAGCCTGCTGCCTGATGGCCACAGAAAACTTTCCAGATCTTTCGCAGCAACAACATTTCTATTTAGATACGCAAGGGGGCAGCTTGCAGGTAAGCTTTGAGAGACCAATGAAAGGAGTATACAAAAACATATGGTTGATCGGTCCGGCAGTCTGTTCTTTTACTGGCCGTCTCACGCTTGCTTAGGGACAGCGAATCAATAAATGTCCATT
>JAHDEE010000268.1 GCA_020629005.1 Chitinophagales bacterium | reverse complement strand
ATAGTAGCGTAAATGCAGGTGCACTGAGCGCCTGACTGCGCCGCTGATGGAGGCTCGCCCTTAAAGGCGAGACTACAGCAGTGGATGCAGGAAGCAGCGAAGGGTGCCTGCATTGCAGCGGATAGCGGGAAGGACAGCACGCGGTGGAGTTGTGTTTCGCTCCAAATCCTAAAACCCCATAAAAAAGAACAAGGTAGCTGAATCAGTTTCCTGATCCATACTACCTTGAGCTTACTAAAGATTACCTTTAAATATAACGACCGAAGAGGCTTACTTTCGCAAGATCATCTTCTTGTTGAGCACCTTGTCTGCATCGACCAAACGCAGGAGGTACATACCGCCGGGCAAGTCGCCCATGTCAAATTCACTTCTTAGGTGCTGCTGATCAAAAGCATGAATCTGCTCGGTAATCAGCTTGCCATCGGAGGTGAATAATCCAATCACGATATGATCGGCGATAGACTTTTCATTTTGATATTCAAAATAGAACATACCTGTTGTTGGATTTGGATAGACCTCCAAAATGGGCTCGTATACCTTAGATTCCATTTCAGGCTCATGGGCTTCCTGAGTTTCTTCTGCTTCCTCTGCCGTTACGATTTCTGGACTATCATTGCTGGTCTTGCCTGAAACCATTGTCTCTACGCAACCATAAATCCTTCCTTTTTCGAAGAGCATATAACCCACCGTTTCACTGGTATGAATGGTTTCTGCATCTGCGCTTTTTTCTTCTGCTATACGAATCTGGAACCTGTCTATGCCCTTGTTTTTGTAGCGCGGGAAACAGGCATTGTCGCCATCATACGACTGCATTCCGTATACTAGTGCAGGCACCTCACTGAAGCTCTGGCGATAAGTTACAGAAGTAAAAGCATCTTTGACACGATCGGAAGTCTTCCCAATTTCATAGAGGGTGCCGCCGGTCTTTCCAAAACCTTGCTCCATGGCTATCCAGGAAACGGTTTCATAGCCATGCTTGTGCCCCAGTAGTTCCTCGCTATCTTCCCTTTGTATGCGACATTGAATACCAAACTTGTTTGGACTGTGCATTCTTGTAACTACTGCCTGCGGCTGATTTCGAGTCGAGACCTGCGTGACCACTACCGGAGTGCGGGTAAATTGCTGATGATAACTTAGCATAGAGAAATCACCATTGTGCTCTTGCTTTCCGGCCTGGATGATCCGGCCATCTGCCAGGCGATGAACGCCTGCTTCTACAACCAGGTAGCCGACCTGCTCATTGCCGTGCGCTCCATCTTTGTAATCCCACTCGTCAATTTGAATCTGGAAGGACTCCGGTAAGACATTGCGTACCCTGATGGTAGCTGGATCACTGCCGTTTTCTGTAATCGAATAGGCTACTACTACCGGATTTTGGTAGCTGCTTTCCAATTGGATTGTACGCCATTGCTGTTCGTTTTGCTGAGAGAATATGACTTCACCGGCTTCCGCTATGGCGGCAAGCGGCATGGTCATTCCGAGGTTGCCGCTGATTGGGCCTTTTTCGAATAGGAAATAGGAAACGCTCTCCGCATTGGAATGGCTCATTTCACTATCTGCACTTTGCTCTTCATACAAGGCGATTTGAACAGAAGTCCAGCCTTTGTTTCGGAAACGCACATAGGTAGGATCGCTTCCTTTGTAAGTATTGATTGACGTCAGTATGGCAGGGACTTGATCGAAGACCTGCTCATAGTGAATCGTCTTAAACTCATGTGTAACGTGATCCAAAGTAGAACCAACCTGATAGGCCTGGCCAGCATTGTTTCCAGTACCAGTAGGCATGGCAATCCAGGCGATACTCTCATCACAATGGAAATACTGGCTAAGTTCTTTCTTCTGTTCTCTTTGGAATCTTGCTTCAAAGCTATGACTGTTGATGTGCCTCATGCGAGGTGCAATGGCCTGATATCTGTTTCGGGTAACGGGCTGCACAATGACCGCTGGAACTGACTGAAAGCCCTCATGAAAAGGTATTCTCCTGAAGTCTTTTCCTGCTACATCTAGTCCAGCTTGTATTACTCTCCCATCTGCCAGTGTATGAATCCCTGCTTCTACAACCATAAAGCCCACTGTCTCCACACCATGTGTACCATCTAGATAATCCCATTCGTCAATCTGGAATTTGAAGGAGTTTGCAGTTACAGAATGTACACGTATTGTAGCAGCATGCGAGTGATTTTTACTTAGTGAATAAGCTACCACCACCGGATTAATGTACGACTGTGTCATCTGTACGGTGTGCCATTGATCGGGACCCGATTGACTTACATTGTACTCTCCTACTTCTCCGATTGCGGAACCTGGAGGCATAATGCCCTGGCAATTACAGTTCATATCCCAGGTATCATCTACAGTAGCTGAGCTCCCGTCGTAGCAGGGAGTGCCCGGCATCGCATTGCCTCCACAAATTCCGAGACAGTCTACTTCAGCACAAGAACCATCGTCAACATTGGCAGAGGGATTATAGTTACAGGCAGTAGCATTAGTGCATCCTGGAATTTCTTCGATCACGCCGGCGCATTCGCAGTTGCTGTTGTAAACATCGTTTATGGTATCGGGATTGCCGTCATTGCAGCTTGTAGCTGGCAGTGCTTCGCCTCCACAATTGCCAGCACAATCGCTTTCAAGACAAGAACCATCATCAACAGTTGCTCCCGGATTGTAGTTGCAGGCAGAAGCGTCCATACATCCAGAGACCTGATCACCCACGCAGTTGCAGTTGTGATCGTAAACATCGCCGACTGTGGTCGAATCCCCGTCATTACATGGCACGCCAGGCAAGGCAGATCCTCCGCAGCTACCGGCACAATCTAGCTCCTCACAGCTACCGTCATCAACGGTGGCAGAAGGGGAATAGTTACAGGCCGTCGAATTAGTACAGCCTGGAACCTGCTGTCCTACACATTCACAATTGCTATTGTATACATCTCCCACAGTAGTCGAATCCCCATCATCGCAACTTGCACCGACATCGCAGTTATCGACCTGTCCACAGGTGAATATACTGAAGTCATCCATGTACACATGATCAGTATTGCTACTACCCATGCAGATAAAGCGCAATCGGGTAAGACTTGTAAAATTGGCTGTCAATTCTACAGAAGCAAATTCTCTTTCGTTGTTGACGAAGTGCGTACCGAGCTGGAAATCTGCAATCGGTCCCCAGGTGGCTCCTCCGTCTAATGAGCCCTGAAGCTGGAATCCTTCTCCAGACGACATGGCATTGGTGATATAGGTGAAGGTAATCGATGCTGCATCAAGACCAGTCCAATCCATATCCCCTGTAGCGCAGGTAGCTGAAGAGTTCATAGCTCCACGAATTCGCATGGACTTAATTCCGCTATAGGCCTGGGCATTGACCAGGGCGGCATTGTTGCCACCATCAATCCAGCCTCCCCAGCCAGATTCGAAATCGGTGAAGGAGTAAGAATTTTCGCAATTGGTATTCAGGTAGCAGCCCGAAGCCTCCGTGCTGGGATTGCATCCATCGCTGTCATCAGGATCATTGTTGGTACAATAACCATCCCCATCTACATCAATACAGGAGTCGCAACCATCTGGTGTGCCATCGCCATCAATGTCAACCGCATCATCTGAGCCGGGACAGATATCATTGCTATCGCAGATGCCATCATTATCCGCATCGGCAAAACTACCGGAGCAGTTGCAGTAGTCATCCAGAACATCATTGTTGGTACATGCATCACCATCGTCGCAAGCCATGCCAGCGTCTGAGCAGGTTTCACCACATGGGTTTAGACAAGGTGCATTATAAACTGCATAGCGAATTCTGTCACCCGGCTGCTCGCCGAAGCCATATACAAAACTAAAGGCAAAGCCATCCAGCAAATAGCAATAGCTGATAATAGAGCCTTGCCCATTTGGTGGAACTGCTGCGGTATCGCAGGAGCCATATCCAGGATAGCCAGCTTCATCACCGCAACCGTCGATGGCAGTCTGATCTCCATTCCAGGCGCAGTCATGGGTATGCGATGCATTCAAATTGTGTCCGATTTCATGTGTCAAACCTTGTACCGACCAACTGTAAGTTGGAATGGCATTGTAGGACATGAAAATGAAGGTGTAGGCATAGCCATAATTCCCAAATGTCTGACAAAGACCATCGTACCAGGCCATACCACCTTCTTCCGGCAAGCCTCGGGACACCAGGTGAGCCAGATCTCCATTATAGGTCGGAACCTGATCGCGAAAAGAAACCAATGCATCAGAGGCACTGCCGGTTGCATAGGTATCCGGCGTATCCCAGACCTTGATCTCTGAGACCAGCATTTGAATGGCCTCATTCTGGTACAGCCCGATCACATTGTTGAACAGACTGGTCATAAAATCCAGTGCTGCACTGGTATTGGCACCTGCATCCAGATAAGTATCGTAGTCAACCTCCAAATACATGTTGAGGCAATTAGAGGCGGTGCGCATTACGGAGCCGCTTTGTTCCTCCTGAAATTTTGGTGTATCCGGAATTTCGAGATGATCATTGCCACACTGGAAAGTAGGATTGTAATCCAATTCCCGATCGCGATATAAGATGTAATCGGAATCAGATCCTTTGAGTGCGCCAAGATTAAGGTTACCGCTGTTGTTGGCAATGACGCCAGCAATGCCGGAATTAGTAAAACCAATGAAGGCGAGTGAGTTGTACTCTGAGGTCTCTACTCCTCTATAATACACTCCTCGTTCGTAATCCACCTCCTGTCCATGAGAGTCAACTGCGCGAAAATCCTCGCTAAACAACTCTACCTGAACCAGCTCTATTTCCAGCTCAGAGCCCTGAAAGGGAAGCTTCATTTTCAGTGTCGCAGGCCTGTCTTTGATGACCTGCTGAAGTACCTTAGGTTGCAACTCAAAAAAGGATGCACCTTGTACGTATTGCTTTAGATTTTTGTGCTTGGTGGAATGATCGGGCAACAAGGGCGTGATCTCCCTAAAAGTTTGCCCAGCTTCTCTTTGCTCCTTCACCAGTTCCTGCAAAGGATAAAAGTCTTTGGCCAACGACTGATCCCAGATCAGAAGACAGCACAACAGTAGAAGCATCAGTTTGCCCATGACAAACTGCTGAGTCCGTGTAAAAAATTGCAACATGATAGCTACGTTTAACTGTGATCAAAAACAGATCAGGTCAAACATGAGAATAGTGCTTATGTTTCCACTAGTCTCCTGCATGCATGTGCGATGTGCGTATGGTTTTAGATTGCTATAGGGGGGAACGCTTTGCTATCTGGGGGGCTCGCTTGCGTTGTGTATTGGTAGTACAGCGAAAATGGTGCCGGATTTTGATCTTTCACAGATTGTTAGCAATGTTGTTTTCAGCCCCGCAAATATTGGTTATTTCTACCAACTTTGATTTGCACAAAAGCAACCATTTCCCTTTCTTCAGCATATACAGAGTAGCGTCTCCATCGCAAGACCCTATCTCAATCAAGCTATGAAATGTTTGAAACTGTTTCTCTACGCTACACCATTGTTACTGGCACCCGGAGAGCTATTGTCGCAAAAACACGACTATGTGTGGTATCTTGGCGGCTCTGGTGCAGGGCTGGATTTTAGCAACTGCCAGCCTGAGGTTCTGACGAATATGAATTCGGACGGCATTCTTTTCGAAGGCTCCGTAGCAATTAGCAATTCAGAAGGCGAATTGCAATTCTACTCCAATGGGCTTAATGTCTACAATCGAGGCCATGAAGTCATGCAAAACGGAGAATTGGTTGGTATCTCCAATACACAAACCCAAAACTGCATAGCTCCCTGGCCAGGAACGGACAAATATTTCCTCTTTAGCACAGATGTTCAGGGAGGTTTGGTCTTTAACTCCAGTTACCCCGAGGCCTTCGGTATCAACTACAGCGTGATTGACATGAGCCTGCAAGGAGGACTAGGTGAAGTGACTGAAAAATTCATGGCCCTAAAAGACACTAGCAATTGCGAAAAACTATGCATCGTTCCGCATAGCAATCAGCAGGACTTCTGGCTAATTGGACATGAGTACGGAAATGATGTCTTCTTTGTCTACCTGATCTCTGAATCTGGCATTAGCAACGAACCTTTGTTGCAAAATATCGGTCCGGTAATAAAAACACCACCAGGACTCTTCGAAAGTTCTCAACACGATAGCATTGGCGAACTCAAGGCTTCTCCCAACGGTCAAAGGCTCTGCTTTACCACTTTCTACAGCGGAGTCACCGTGCTATTAGACTTCAATGCCACAACAGGTACCATAAGTAATCCGCAAGAGCTGCAACTAGGTGAGGTAGAAGGGGGTTATGGTGTTTCCTTTTCTCCAGACAATAGCAAACTATACATAGCCTGCCGCGACACAGCATACGTAAGCGATGATGTAGAGTACTTTGGGGAGATACTGCAATTTGATCTTAGGGATGGAGAATCAATAACTGTCCATTTTGACTTGCTAGAAATGATTTATCCTTCGTTATTTTTCTCCACCAGCCATCAAGGATGCTGTCAAAAAATGCCTCGTCTAAATCATTTTTAGCGGCGTCAAAATCGGACAGTTATTGATTCCCACTCCCTTAGCGAAAACCAAAGCATACAGGATAGCCGCAATTCAATCTTTCTCTGCAGCGACTGCAAATTTGCCAGTCTAAAACTTGCACCAACGGCAGAACTCTATGTTGCCTATTATGGTACCAATGAGTATTTCAATGGCAGTCCTTATCTGGGCTGCATCACCAATCCGAATGCCCCCGGCAATGAGGTAAACTATGTCCACGAGCATACTTATTTGGAAGGACTGACCGGCTCCTGGGGACTCAACAATGCCTACGAGCGTAGTAGTTTTCCTTTGTACGCAGACTACAGCCTGGAATTTGACGAGCAGTTCTGCGAAGGTGAAACTTTCACCCTTCCCGATGGGGTTCAAGTGACAGCGAAGCCCAAAATCTGGGCGTCTATGTTGTCGTTGCCCGCGGCCTCATGGCCGATGGCACTACCTTTGAATACGCTGGCAATGTAACCTTATTGCGCTAGGCCAATCGCCCCCATTTGTTTCGATGGAATCAATAGAGCAATATTAATATTTTGGAGCGAAGCGTTCCTCCACCTTGCCACCGGCTTGCCCGTGCTCCACTATTATTCAGCACCTGTCTGCTTGTTCCTGCTCAGTGCCTGGCATCTCTCCTATCGTCGAGCTACCATGCACTGGCAGTCACTGGCGCATACAGGCACTTCATACCGTTGCGCCCGGGGCTATTTGGACCGGTGAGTGGGGTGAAAATCCCTGAATCCGTGATCTGTGATCTGTGATCTGTGATCTGTGATCT
>JAHDEE010000267.1:3857-7303 GCA_020629005.1 Chitinophagales bacterium | reverse complement strand
GCATTTCTAAATGCGAAATAATTAAAGATCATCAACGCAATCGAAACAACTCCCACAATCAGCAGCATGAACAAAAAAGCAAGTCCCCGCTCCATTCCCTGTCCCGCCGGATCATTATGGGGTGACCCAGCCTGTGCGCTCTGCCAAAACATGAATGTCGCAAATATCAAGTAAAGGCTGACGTTGGTGAGGATGATGGTGTTTGGGTTCACTAGGCTTGAATATCGTTTTGACTGGCGGTAAAGCTAAACAATCCTCACTTCGATTTGCTTGATCAACCATGGCCGTTCTGGTATACCTTCATAATCGGTCGCCTGTTGCAGCAATTCGCGCAATGATTTTTGGGAGGGTTTTACATCCTTAACACAAATCTTAAACAGCTCAGACAAAAGTTGAAAGAAGTCCATATAGTGGGGCACCAGGCTTTCGATTGCTTTTCCACCATGTGCCTTCATTTTTAACCAACGTTCTTGTGCTTTTAGCAACTTTTCAAGTTTTTCTTCGTTGAAAGAACCGTCTAACCACAGTTCGAACCCTGCTTTGAGAAGGTTCTTTCTAACTCTGGCCCCAGCACCCATATCCCGAAAGCCTTTAGCAGATATCTTTAGGACATTCGAATAATCTTGCTTTGCAAACAACAATTCCGATTTGTAGGAGCTTGCCTGCTCTTTTGTCATTTTCTTTTGATTATTCAGTAGGAGTCCCTCTGCTTCTTCTAGCTTGCCACGTAGAATCTTTGATTTTAGGATGTTGTAGAAATTGTTGGAGTTAAAGTCCACCATTCCCCGCTGGATTTTGCAGTCCCAAAGTTCATCAAATTCGTAAAGAAATTCTTTGCCTCCCTGATTCATTTTGTGCACACAATAGCTGGTCGCAATCTGGAATAGAAACTGTGCGTCTTCTTCAGAGTAAGTGTTTCCTGGCTCTAGAATACCCTCTTTTAGTCTACGATATGCAGCTAGTCTACCGGAATCTTTTTGATGCGCCAGGCACTCATACGCATCTCGATAATGGCCTAGCAGTGGGATGCCATGCTGTTCCACTTGTTTATTTAGTTGCTCAAGCACAGGGTATCGAAATGCATTGTAGACAGGGCCTTTCATTACTTCTTTTTCGTAGTAAAGGGCCTTAGTCGAATGACGAATACGGTTAATGAGGCTTGCGGCTTCATGGTATTGTAGAACATTTTCCAGATTAGGCTCCACATTTCGAACGGCTTCATCTTCGATGAGCTTGTGTTCAAGAGAATGAAGGAAGGCAAGATGCTCAATTTCTCCAGTCGATTGTGGCGTTTCAAGATCTTCGAGTCGTCCTTTGATAATCTTTCGACAATCCGCGGATAAATCATGCTCATACATGAAACTGAGCTGGGCCTCTTCGAGCTTGACTGGTTGTGTCTGATAGCTTTGGTAAGCAAAGAACTCCAAAAGATTTTGGAACAAGTCTGACATTACTCTTCTGGCAGCAGAATCCTTAAAATCTTGTTTTTTGAAAATTCTCTTGAAAGCTACCTTCTTGGCTAGTCGAGGCGATTCATAATCAGCTACAGAGCGTATATAGTCATATAGCTCAACTGACTTAGGTTTAACAGAAAAATATGGAGAGCTAAGGAAATCCCGGAATTTTCGATGCTCTTCAGGTCTCAATGCACTCAGGTAGCGGATCAACTTACTTTGCTGCATGTTTATTGTAGGCTTTGGCGCTTTTGAGTTGTAATATAGATAAAAAACACTGAAGATTTGCTCACAATACACAAGTTTGTAGTTGCTCCAAGTGTCTGTTAATCAGGCTTGTAGGGGTTACGAGCGTTATTCGGTTTCTCGGCAGACTGCGCACAAATGCAAGATCACGTAATTGCGAAACCTGAAAGTTTCTGTCATCTTTGAGTTAAACAAGAGAAAAAACTATACGATCGATGTCAAGTCTCAACATAACAATACGTGTAATAAAGCTATTTCTACTTGCTGTTCTGACTTTTGACACTGCGCTTGCGCAATTGCCAGTTGCTCATTCAGATTCCGTTGAGATTGTAAATTTGAGAACTGCGCTAAATGGTGAAAACTGGCTGGATTTCCCCAGTGAGAATCTCAGTTATTGGCCTTGGTTGGCTTTTGTAGAAGATGATACGCTAGCCGGTGACAGCCTTTATGTTTCAGAGATTTATTTGGAATTCGAATTGTATGGAACGGAGATGCAGGGGGCTATGCCAGATTTACAATTGCCACATTTGCAAAAGCTATGGATTGACGAGGGTGAGTTCACTGATGGTGTTCCAGATTTTTCTGGTGTTCCTAATTTGCGTGAGCTGGCTATAATTGATGTATTTATTGGTGGCCAATTGCCGGACTTTTCAAATTTGCCTTTACTTGAAAAGCTGCTGCTCTTCGAAAATGGGCTTTCTGGAACTGTTCCCGATTTTTCTTCAATCCAGGAACTTGAAGAACTTCGCATGTCTTATAATGGCTTCACTGGAGCGATTCCAAACTTCTCCAACTTGCCCAAGCTGCGAAACCTTTCAATTAGGTCCACCTCTGTAAATGGTTTGGTTCCCGAATTCGAATTTTGTCCAAACATCGATACTCTGGATTTAGGACATAATGCATTGAGTGAAGGGTTGGCGAGTGTTCAGAATTTACAAAAGCTCTCCTCACTAAATCTGAGCGGGAATGACTTCACAGAATCGATCCCCGAACTGCAATTACCTTCTTTGAAATTACTGGATTTAAGCTATAATGATATCTCAGGTGTATTGCCTCAGTTTTCAGCATGCGATAGTCTCGAAGTTCTTCGTCTCGATAGCAATCGTATTAGTGGAAACATTCCAGGCTTCTCAAACCTTCACAGACTTCGTTGGCTTGATTTGAAGTGGAATGAACTAACTGGGCATATTCCAGAGTTCGAGACACTTGTTTCGCTGGAAGAACTAAACCTTGCCTTCAATCAACTTGAAGGCACCATTCCTGAGTTTTCAACTCTTGTAAACCTAAAGTCGCTAAATTTGCCCTTTAACAACCTTAGTGGAGTGTTGCCCAGTCTTGAGCAATGTCTTGCATTAGAAGGCTTTTCAGTTATCGGAAATCAATTGTTCGGACTCATTCCAAACTACGCAAATCCTCAACTATCAGCACTTCGATTTGAAGAAAACCAATTGGGCGGACCTTTACCCAGTTTTGAGCATTTGCCGCAATTGGCGCTTCTTACCGTTTGTCCTGGTAATAATTTCTATGGAGCAATACCGGATTTTTCCTCAAATTCGCAGTTGACAACATGGTTGATTGATTTTAACTGTATCAGTAATTCGAAAATTAGTGGTCGCGCATTTTGGGATCAAAATGGCACCGAATGTGAATTTGACGAGGGTGTTGACTACCCACTTTCAAAGGCTTTTGTAATTCTGGATGACGGGTTCTACGTATTGAGCAATCCAGATGGTACTTTTGAAGTGG
>JAHDEE010000267.1:0-3757 GCA_020629005.1 Chitinophagales bacterium | reverse complement strand
ATTCTGGATGACGGGTTCTACGTATTGAGCAATCCAGATGGTACTTTTGAAGTGGGCGCTGATACAGGTGCTCACAGCCTAAGCTTTTTGCCTCCAAGTCTGCTTTGGAGTCAAACTTGTCCACAAGAGTTCCAAAGTTACTCGATACAAGTTGATAGTCTTGAGCAAGAAATCGAGGAGAATGACTTTGGGACTTCTACAATCTACGATTGTACATATTTGCATTTAGACATTGGCAGCCCTCAGCTTCGGATATGTCAGCAGTCGGAATTTACAATTGAGTATTGTAACGGGGGGACCATAGCTGCCGCGGACTCGTATGTGGAATTGATACTTCCTGAGCATATTGATTTTGTCGGTAGCGAAAGTTCGTTTCAGGAGTTAGGAGATACAGTCTATTTTGAACTAGGTACAATTCCAATAGCTGGATGTGGCGAAATAGATTTGCAATTGTTTGTTGATTGTGATCTCCAGCTTGGTGCAGCCCCTTGCATAAGAGCTGAGATATTTCCGCATGAGCCATGCAATGAGGATATTGTAGTGTGGGAGGGGCCTGACTTGTTGGTAGAGGCGGAGTGTGAGAATGACACTGTACGTTTCACAATTACGAACCTTGGAGGTGATATGAATACTACCACTGATTATCGAATGTATCAGAATGATATCTTGGTAGTTTGGGAGGATATTATCTTACTTGAGGGACAATCTTTCGAATTCGAACAGTTTGCAGATGGTAGTACCTTCCGATTAGTAGTAGAGCAAGTAGAAGGGCATCCGTCAAACTTTGATCCACAAGTCGTGGTGGAAGGATGTGGCGATTATCCCATCCATTCAGTAGGTTATGTGACTACTCAATTGATACCAGATGAAGATCCTTTTGTAGAAGTCTCCTGTGTAGAAATATACAATCAACCGTACAATCCCGGTGATTTTGAGGAACAGGATCCACCAGCAGGAGTGGCTGTTTATCCTTCTGGAGCTCTAGAAGAACACTTTGTGCCAGTTGACACTGAACTGGAATTTGAAATTTGGTTCGTCATACCGGGAAATGTCGGATTTGTCGCGGATAC
This sequence comes from Chitinophagales bacterium, assembly GCA_020629005.1. Lineage (GTDB taxonomy): Bacteria > Bacteroidota > Bacteroidia > Chitinophagales > UBA2359 > JAHDDV01. The sequence goes on along the minus strand of JAHDEE010000267.1, from coordinate 2,687 downwards.
AGTCGAGATTCTTGTTGTTGATTCCTTGAATATTCGTTTACTGAACGAGAATAGAATACGTCCGGGAATTAGTTCGCATCCTTACGAGATGTCAATGCGAAACGGAGTAGTTGCAATGACTTTCAAAGATGTGATTCTGCCGAGTGACAGCAGCTACGGATATGTGCATTTCGATATCCCAATGCGGGAAGACGCTACTGGACTGCTGACCAATAAGGCCGAAGTTTACTACGATTACGGAAAGCCGCACCCAACGAATACCACCTCCCTTACAATCAGCAATGCTTACTTCAATGACACTGCAACAGTGGCAATCAGCTCAGTAGGATTGCGCACAATGAGAGAGGATATTCGGGCATATCCTGTCCCTAGTGATCAGCAATTTAGACTCAGCAGCTACTCGCAAAAGGTGATTTGCGGGAGCATTGAACTTTATGATATCTATGGCAACTTAAGTATGCAAAAGGATCTTGATCATCACAATCAGTTTATATCGACAACTCAGCTGCCTTCTGGCGTCTATTTTTACAAATTGCTCGCAGAAGGAGGTGAGCATTTCATTGGTAAGATAATGGTAGAACACTAGACTCGCACAAGTCTCGTTACGAAACGCCAAGATAAAATTCATGGAATTATTAAAACGAAATCGGGCAGCGTATTGCTCTTCAAAATTCCGACAACAGGTATTTATTTGGAAGCACAACCATCTTTCATTTCATAAAGCACAATCATGAAAATACTTTTTCAACTAAGAAGACTGTTTTGCTTTCATAAGCCAGGCAGGGCTACAATAGGACGGAAACTGACTTGCATCAGTTTGGTCTTGTCAGTGTTTGTTGCGGTGGCAGTTTCTAGTCAGCCGGCAATGGTTAATGGCATTGTTTCATCAAATCGGGATAGAAGTCCTGAGGCGCTGCTGAAACTTGAATCCCGCTCAGCCACCAGTCTTGTCTTTGAAGGTGATCAGCAATATAGTACTAAGGAGGCTTCCGAACTTTATTGTACTGGCAAGGATGGATCTGTAAGTCGGAATACTGGAGGAGGAGTCCGCTCCAGCGGTGGTTGTGTAATTTCGGGAGGAAGTGAAATTGGGAATCCGGGTAGTCCTTTTGGGGACGGAGGACCGATAACTCCTGAGAATGAATGGAAGAGTTATGGTTGCTTTTCTGGCAGCAGCTATATGCGCTTTAATGTGCAGGCAGGTATGCAGTATGTCTGGTCTTTCTGTAGCGATGAGTTTACAGATCCTGTATATGTAACTCCAAATGCACCCTTTGATTCTCAATTGACTCTGGTGGATGATGATGACGGTAGTATAGTCGCTTTCGCAGATGATGAATGTGGCGACGACGCCAGAATACAATGGACTGCTACTTTTACAGGTGTTATCAGAGTCAGACCAACCAGGGATGATTGCGACCCTGATGTTTGGGGAGGGCCGAACGAATGTACCGTGTTGGGATATCGAAGATTGGGAGAGCCCACCGGCGTCTCTCAGTTGCTGTTGCCAGATGATGGGGCTACCGCTATCAATCCCAACAATCCAATTGTCTTTGAGTGGGAAAGTGTTGCAAATGCAACTGAATATGTTTTGACGATCGGACCGAATGCTGGCTGGAGCGCTAGCAACGGAGTTAGCAATCCCATTTTTACCACAGTGATTATTGGTCAAACAACTTACTCTTACACTGAAGGCCTGAATCATGCGGACTATTGGTGGACAGTTGCACCGAAGAATGACGCGGGTTTAGGAGAATTCGTTATGCCCTCATTTCATTTTGACACTCACCTATATGGTTGCATCAATCCAGATGCCTGCAATTATGACCCAACGGCCACTGCAATGGACGATAGTTGTCAACCGCGAGATTGCGTGGGACAATGTGATGGCAATTCGACAGGTCCTGATGTCACCGGTACCTCTTGCGATGATGGCAATGCTCAAACGATACACGATACTTATAATCAATGGTGCGAATGTGTCGGCATCGCGGTGGGTGGTGGAGCACCCTACAGCCAAGTTGATAGTCAAAGTAATTTCACGATTGACCTGCTGCAATTGTTGCAGCTTCCCGATAGTCGAATTGCTAATTTCAATAACCTTGAGGCTCGGCCAGCAATCGGTCCTATGGCTACTTTCGATGCTGTCATAGCCGGCTCTTCAAATTCACAACACGAAACAAAGCCTGAGCTTGACCAAAGGGATCAGAAAAAGGATTCAAGTTCAGGTATCTCTGGTCTTAGGGTAAGTCCCAATCCAGTTTCCTCCCTGGCAAATCTAAGTTTTGAATTGGACACAGAGCAAATCGTAACAGTAGCTCTATACAATTTTGAAGGCAAATGCTTGAGATTGCTGGAGGATCACACCGTCGGAAGTGCAGGTCCAAACTTGCTAAGCTTTGACACAAAGAGCCTAGCTCCCGGGACATACCTCTGTGCAGTGAAGACTCAAACGAGCATTGAAAGCACCAAGTTGATTGTCTTCTAGTTTTCTCTGCAGGATAGGGACTGAGGATTTTTGATTTTCAGGCCCTTTTTCCTACAACTAAATCCCGGCAACAAACAATTTCTCTAACAACAAAAAACAGTCCACTGACTGACCTGGGTTACCCCACACAGTAACTCCAGTCTAAGCGGACTTTGCCTTCGAAACACTAACCAGTTCTAACAATTTTTCAAAATCCTGA
>JAHDEE010000037.1 GCA_020629005.1 Chitinophagales bacterium | reverse complement strand
TGAGTGGAGACAAACCTGGTGAAATGGCAATAGCCAATGCTAAAGAATTGTTGGCTATCTAGTGCTACGCAAACGAAATTCGCACCACCTTTAAGGCTTCTATTTCTGTCATATTTCGTTGCTCGTCTGACAAAAAGATAAGCTCCTAAAAGGTGTCACGAACTTTGTTTACGCAGCACTAGGGATTTCAGGATGCAGTATACAAATCCGTGGTTGATACACCATCAAAAGGATGTTCAATAAGAAAAATCCAATCTGAGGTTTGTCCCGAACTCAGGCAAGATCTCCTTGCTCTAAGACTCGCTCCATTAGATCGTAAAAATCCAATGCCTCAGAATAATTGTGATCGCGATAATTGGTGCACATAAACTTCAACTGTTGCACCTCGTCATTGTGCTTGATGCATTCAATTGTAATATTACCGTACAGCTGCTCAACCTTGGTAGCACCTTGCTGAAAATGCAGTTTTGGTTTCAGGTAATGCCGCTCAATATACTCCGCGTAGCCTTTCCGAACGTAAGACTTACGATCACTCATGTAAGAACGATAGCCCAGGCTCAAGACTCGCTCTTTAAGATAGTCGAAATAAAACAGCACTCCTTGACCACTCCGCTTCCACAGCAAGGCAGCAGTTGCGCCGGAATTCATGAACCAAATATCACGATGTTTTTCACCACGATCGCGAAATGCATTCATTTCTCTAAATAAGGTCTCATTCCACTCCAGATAAGCTTTTCTGCTCTTCCAGTTGTTGTACGAAGTCAGAAAGTAGTCATCTCTCTCAATAATCTCTTGTACTACAGGCACATTGGCCTTTTCCTGCTGCTCAAAAACATTTTTAAAGAAAGCCTTCAAATCCATGTTATCCTTATCTTGTTACTAAGATAAAGTATCCGAGACACAATAGTTCACTGCAAATCAATTCCCAATGCCCTGGCTCAAAATCCCTGGTATGCCACCAGTCTCTCAATGGCAAAACGGACAAATAAAGAGAACACTGGTCAAAGGGAAAGACCTTGTCGTAGTTCGATTTAAGGACCAATTCCATGCCCTACCTGCCAAATGTCCGCATGCCGGCGGTCCTTTAGATGGCGGCTGGTGCACAGAACAAGGCGCAATTGTATGCCCCTGGCATCGCTATGAATTTGATGTCTGTACCGGCAAGAACATAAGCGGAGAAGGTTACAACATTCAACGATACGCAGTTGAACAACGAGCAAATGGGCTGTACATTGAATGGCCGGAACAAAAATGGTGGGATTTCTGGTAGTTTTGCGTTTTTCTCAATCTTAGGCAATTAACCCGAATTGACAATAGAGACCAAATGTTGCAGCTAAACCAAATTGCATCACTGACCAGTGCTCGCTTCTTGCAGCAAGTCTCCAATCCCGGTATACAGCATTTCCTGCTTGACAGTCGGCAAAGACGGGAACATAGCAAAGCTTTATTTTTTGCCATAAGGGGAAGGCAGCACGATGGACATCAGTACATCAAAGAACTGTACCTAAAGGGGTTTCGAAACTTCATAGTCCAAACACCAATTAATCTCAGCTCAACTCCCGAAGCCAATGTGCTACAAGTACCGGACAGCATACAGGCATTGCAGCAAATTGCAGCCTCGCAAAGACAACAATTTCGCTATCCGGTGATTGCAATCACCGGCAGCAATGGAAAGACCATTGTCAAAGAATGGCTGTTTCAAATGCTGTGGCAGGATCATGTGATTGTACGTTCGCCGAAAAGCTATAACTCACAGATTGGCGTGCCGCTCTCGCTGCTTGAAATGAGATCGCATCATAGCCTGGGAATATTTGAGGCCGGCATCTCCCTGCCTAACGAAATGAAGCAATTAGCCAAAATGCTAAAGTGCGATTACGGAATCATCACCAACCTCGGCAGCGCTCATGATGAGGGTTTCGACAATCGACTGCAGAAGGCAAAAGAAAAACTGCAACTGTTTCAGGGCTGCAAATGGTTTGTATACCCCAATGATTATCCCGAGCTCAGTACAGCCATTTTGAGCATGAGTAGAGACAGCAAAGCCATCTCCTGGGGCAGTTCCAAGCTTTCTGACTATCAATTGATCGCTCTAAAGGCTACTGGCAACAGCACTAAGTTGCAAATGCGCCATCACGCTTCCGAAACAAGCATACATTTCGATATTCCCTTTACCGATCAAGCGTCTATCGAAAACCTGTGCTGCTGTGTAGTCTTTCTACTTGAATATGGACTATCCCATCAGCAAATCCAAAATCGACTTCGAAGTCTGGAACCGGTAGCTATGCGCCTGGAAATGAAGCAAGGTATCAACTCCTGCCAGCTCATCAACGATGCCTACAATTCCGATCTGCAGTCGCTCCGAATTGCATTAGATTTTCTAGATCAACAGCAGCAGAGTCAGGATAAGATTGTGGTCCTATCAGATCTTTTGCAGACAGGCCGTGCGAAGCCGGAGTTGTACTCCGAAGTTGCTGAATTACTCAAAGCAAGAAGTCTCACTGAGGTTGTCACAATCGGACCTGAATCTGCCCTGCATTTGGCTCCAGCTCTGACGCACCATTTTCAAAGCAAGAGCTACGAGCGGAGCAAGGATTTCTTGGCTCAACATGATTTGTCCCTCTGGAGTCATGCCACAATTCTCTTCAAAGGAGCTCGAAAATTTCATTTTGAGCAAATCGTAAACAAGCTTTCCCTGAAAGCTCATCAGACACGACTAGAGATCAATCTCAATGCCATTGCGCACAATCTACGGATCTATCGTTCTTTGCTAGACAAGCATGTGAAAGTAATGGCGATGGTCAAATCAGCAGCCTACGGAAGTGGTAGCACAGAAGTGGCAAAAACACTGAGCTACCACAAAGCCGACTACCTGGCAGTCGCCTACCCGGATGAGGGTGTGCAGATCAGAAAAGCAGGCATACAACTGCCGATAATGGTGATGAACTCTTATCCGGGCAGTTTTGAGATAATGGTTCAAAATCAATTGGAACCTGAAATATTCAACATTGAACAACTAGATCAATTCCTAAAGGCACTACAAAGATCGCAGGTGCCCCTGCCCTACCCCATTCACATTAAACTTGAGACTGGAATGAATCGATTGGGTTTTGGCAGTAAGGACATACGGGAACTGATCGAAACTTGCCGCAAAGCCAATGACTCCCTTGAGATAAAATCCCTGATGTCTCATCTTTCGGTAAGCGACACCCCAAACGGCAAAGCTTATTCACTGCAACAAATCGAGACCTTCAAGTCACTCTGCAACACAATCAACAAGCAACTTCAAATTGCTCCGCTTAGACACATTCTCAATTCCACTGGTGTTGTCAATTTCCCTGAAGCTCATTTTGATATGGTGCGGCTCGGCATCGGGCTATATGGTGTTGACCCTTCAAACAAATTGCAACAGGAATTACAAACTGTTGCAAGCCTCAAGTCATTTGTCTCTCAGGTCAAAACTGTACCTGCACACAGCAGCATAGGCTATGGTCGTGTAGGACAGACGGGCAATGAACCGAGAATTATTGCCACCATTGCCATCGGTTATGCGGATGGATATTTCCGATCGCTTAGCGATGGCAAAGCCTCCGTGCTCATCCGAGGTCAACTAGCCCCTACTATCGGCAACATTTGTATGGATATGTGCATGGTCGATGTAAGCGATATACCTGGGGTTGCTCCAGGAGACGAAGTATTGCTATTTGGAGAGACACCTAGTGTGGAGCAAGTGGCATCCTGGGCAAACACCATTGCATACGAGTTGATGACCAGCATTTCGCAACGTGTCAAGAGGGTGTTTTACATTGAATAGAGCGGAGATTCTAGAGAAGCACCTCTTCTACGTTCGCACAGAAGCAAAACAAGCAATGGTTCATTAGCCCGGAACTAAATCGCACAGTCGAGACACTAATTTGTTAAGCTGGCACTAGCGCAGTGGAATTCTCAGCGTATGGAAGTTCTGCAGTTATCACCAATCTGATCGTAAGTTGAATTCCAGCTGTTGGCGGCAGTAATTCGGGCCCAAAAACACGTAGTCATGGAAAGCAAAAAAGAGCTTATTTATTACGAAAAACAGTACTTTTCTTTAGTGCTGTTTATCGTACCAATCATCGTGCTGGGGTTGCTATTCTTCAGAATTACAATGGCGACCAAAGAGCCGCTAAATCTCTGGCTATTGTCGTTAATGGCAGCGTTCATCATCTTACCAATTGTATTGTTTTACAAAATGGAAACCACTATAAACAAAGATGAACTTCGAATTAGTTACGGCATGTGGGGGATCATCAAAAAGCGATACCCAATATCCGCTTTACAAACAAAGCAAGCAGTCGCTACAAATGTTCCCTGGTACTATGGAATTGGCATCCGACTCGCACGCGATGGCTGGATTTATAATGCCAAATTCGGTTCAGCAGTCAAGATTGGCCGAAAGAATACCAAACGATTCGTGTATGTTGGCACCGCGCAGCAAGAGCAGCTATTGCAGGCGATTAGTGGGCTTGCCAAGGGTTAGTTATTTTGGTACGGCAACTGAATAATTTGACAGCCATCTATTTCTATCATCCTTAGATGTTTTTCAGCAATGCAGCTATGGCTATGCTGCTTCACGGGGTCTTCGCTGATACAAGACAATCTTATTCAAACTGTGCATGACTTTGCGCTCGTCCTACTGATCATAATCAGCAGGCGGGTCAAATAGTCGCAGTTGACCTTCAGTTCTTACAAATTCAATTATTCGCTCCGCGTTGATAATTTCATTTATTTCTGACAATGAATTCTTTCGGTAGGCAAGGACCAACTTGGTCTTGTCACTGTCTGTGATCGCATCCAAATACGGAATCCTAAGCTTTCGAATATTTTGGCTCTGCCAACGAGGGTACCCTCCATTCATAACATTTCCTACATGAATCAATTGAGCTCGAACAAAATCCGACATCAGAATAGCTGCCAACACTTCCAGCGAAAGTGTATCTCTCCCAGAAATATAGTAGAGATTGTGATGAGGATAAAAATTTCCCTGATCGATATGCAAAAACCGTCTGCCCGTTATGTCAGGCAGTAAAATTTTGTGTCTCTTGTGCAATTCAGGATAAATTCGATCGATCGTACGAAACCAGTTCTTTGGGTTTTTCTTAGCAACATGTCTTGAAGAAAGTGATGCAAAATGCTTTCTTAAATACTGACTGGCTTTTGGATATTCCTGCAAGTCGATCAGAGTACCGTTTGGTGCAAAGGGATTCAATAAGTACTTTCCTTGCCACTCAATCTTGTCTGCTGCCAATCCTTTGGAAGTAATAATTGGCAATAGCAATTCTGATTCCACCTCATTGATTAAGTGCTTACCAATAAAAACACCATCTCTCCCAGTTGCAACGCCAATCCCGATCTTAAAGCCTTGCTCCACGATTGAAGTCAGTTTTCGTGCAATGCCTATATCTGCATACTCAATTGCAAACCAATTTTTTGTAGTCAAATTAAGACGCTGGGAGGGGGGCTGTTCGAGACTAAAGTTTATTAGATCGCTTAGCGAACGCAATTTGTAGAAACTGCTTTTCTCCGGATTCTCTGAAGCACTTATTGAGGTGATCGCAGCATATGCCAAAACAGACTCCTCAAATGCATCTACGTCTTCCAAATCTATGATATACTTCAAGTGATATTGACTAGCGATGAGCGTTCGAAGATTCACTCCGTATTGGCTCTTCATCCAGCGATTTGAGCAAATATAGACCATCTGTCCAGTTTGCTTGAGTAGCCCCAAGCCCTTCTCGAAGAAAGGAATATAGAGGTCTGAACGGTGAGTAAAAGTCTTGAAGTATCTTTTGTATAAAGTCCTACTTGCTTCTGGGATTTTCTCATGTCTGACATAGGGAGGATTACCAATTACAATGTCGCATTTTGCAAAATCACTGGTTAGGAAATCTCCGCAAATGAACATACTGAGCGGTAAGCTGGAAAAATCAACACCAAGACTCAAAGCAACTTTTGCTCGCAAAACGTGAATGTTTTCCTTCTCAATTTCGCAAAAAACCAAGTTCTCTAAAGACTTTTCGAAACAGAAACCATGATTCTCCGATGACTCTCTGAGTCTCTTTACTATCTCAATTGCAAACGCACCTTCTCCCGCGGCTGGTTCTATAACACGAATTCCTTCGAGATTTTCCTGAGATCGGTAATTACATAGATCCAGCATTTTCCGGACTACCTCAATCCTTGTCACAACCGTTCCATGTACACCGCCGCTAGTTCTTTCTCCATACCGCATGATCAAAATAAATTAGATTTGCTTTGCAAATGGCCCATCAATGACAGCAGGAAAGACTGAATCGAAATCGATTCTTCAAGGCTGCCAAATTCTGCTATTTCATTCGTCCAGAGAACAGCGGTGGACGTATAATGCTTTTCCAACATTAATTTCTGGCACAATAATCTGTATCGATCGAGATAGCTTGATTCTTTGAACTCATTCCGGACATCAAAGTGGGGTTCGGCAATTCGCACTAATGAAGTAGATTTTGCCGACTTTTCAACAAGAAACATATAACCAACCCAAGGGGGCCTAAAAGTATTGAACCCATTCTCCCTAAAAGCGGTCCAAAAATCGACAGCACTCCCGATAGCCTCTTCTGAACGGTTGTTAAAGTTATTTCCAAATGATCCAACTTGAGATTTAAGTTCTACAGCTGCAATGAGTTCCTTGCGGGGAGTCATAACAAGAAAATCCCAGTTCTTGGTTGGTCTAAAGTACCCAGGTAGCGTGTTTCCTTTCAAAAAGAGACAGTTTCTGGGTACTCCGATATCTACCGAGACTTGTACAAGAACGTCAAGGAAACCATCCAGGTGTCTTCCGCCCGTAACTGCTCCCCGGTTTCCTACGTCCTGCTTTTTTTCGAAACTAGTCTTTTGAGCTTTCCGAATTGACCAAAACCTTTGGACGGCTTGGCCAATAGCGGTTTCATACTTCTTAGTAGACAATCGATTCATCTACTGTAAAGTTACCAATTTTCATTAACGATCTGGACGCAATCATGATCTGTAATGGCAAAATTCGCATCCCCCTTAAGCCTACACTACCCAGATATGCAATACAAATTACAAAAAGCCACTACCAACATTCCGGCAGTTTCGGTACGTAGACGAGAAGACCCCAGCGAAATACCCTTGAAGCCAGCGGTCTTTGCCGCTTCGATTTCCTGCTCCGAAAAATCACCTTCAGGGCCTACCATTACCAACATCGGCGAACCGTCATAGTGAGCAGATAGGTGCTCATGATCCGGATGCAAGTGCGCGATGTACTTTTGGTCTTGATTACTTGCCTGCTCTTTCAGGAATTGCTGGAGACTTCTTGCTTCGTTTAGTTTTGGAAGACTGGCTCGCAGACTCTGCTTCATTGCAGTAATGAGAATCTTGTTGAGCCGCTCCTGTTTCACCGCTTTGCGTTCGGAATGTTGCGCTATGAAGGGAGTGATTTCGGAGATACCAAGCTCCGTCGCTTTCTCGAGCAACCACTCGATGCGGCTGATATTCTTGGTGGGTGCGATCGCTAAGTGTAGCTCATAGGGAGGAATGCCAACCTCTTCTTGTTTGCTCAACACCTCAAAATGACACCGTTTGCGGCCCTGAATTTCGGTAATGGCCACCTCGTACAATCCGCCCTTTCCATCTACAATGTGGATTTTGTCTCCTGGCTTTTTGCGTAGTACGTGAATGCAGTGATGCGCCTCCACCTCATTGAGCTGAGTGGTGCCCTCAAGCAAAGCAGGCTCATAAAACAGTTGCATCTGCTAGAAATGTCGTGGCGAAATGATGCGTTCGCGGTCAAAGGAAAAATCATAGCCCAACATGATCTCGTGGCTACCTGAGTTTTCGTGCCTGAGCTCTGTGGCAGTGAGATCGTAGCTATATCCCAACCTGAGATGATGGTTGAGCTGGTACTCCACGAGAAAATCCCAGCTGTCCTTGATTCGGTAAGAGACACCAAGTGAGAGGGCTCGCTGTATCAGCAGGCTAAGGTTGATATCCGTACTAATTGGCGCATCTCCCGGAACAGCCTTCATCATCATCGACGGTCGCAAGTCCAGATTTACGCCCATCGGAATCAATAGGCCTGCTGTAAGAAAGTAGTGCCTGCGTTCTTTTGCTACTTTGGTTATACTGATATCCTGCTCCAAAATCTTCGGTACGGAAACACCGATAAATAACTGATTGGTGAAGTAGAATGCCCCAAAACCAAAGTTTGGAAGCAGTTTGTTTTCGTTTGTATGAAAGACCTGGTCATCAGGATCCTGCAATTGGGTCTCCGTCCATCTAGAATTGTAATTGTGAAAGCCAGCTCTTAGTCCCAGAGACATCTGTCCGTAGCCCAGTCGGAAGCGGTAGGCATAGCTACCATGAAGATTGAAACGATTGTGCACACCGAGGCGATCATTCTCCATGTGGATGCCCAGGCCTACCTTTTCGCTGGCGGCGCCGTGCAAGCTAAGAGAAACCGTACGAGGCGCTTTGTCGATTCCTTGCCACTGATGGCGATAGAAAGCAACAGCACTCATAACGTCTCTGCTGCCGGCATAGGCAGGGTTTAGCACCAACCCATTGAACATATACTGTGTATAATGGGCCTCTTGCTGGGCCATAGCCTTGTCACTTGATAGGATATTTACCGCCAACCAAAGCGTGACAAACAGGGACAAATAGGTTACTGCATTTCTCATAAGGTACAAGTTAGCTTCTATCTTCCTAATAACCTGCTAACTTAGGCATAATTTTTCGTTTTGTAAATGGCGCATGACGGGAAAAACAAAGGGGGATAGCTCCAAACCGGAACCATCCCCCTTTTCAGAAAGCTATTTTCTTGTACCCTAGAAGTATCTCGGTGTAATGATCATATCGTTATTCTTACGCAGATCCCATCCAATAGTGATCTCGTGAGAGCCACTTGTGAACTGGTCCAATTCCGTCAGCGTAAGGTCATAAGCATAGCCCATTCTCAAGCCGTTTCTAAGCATGAAGCCAGCCAGGAAGTCTACAGACTCTGGTCCAAACTCCTTTCCTGTACGATAAGAGCTGCCAATCCATACCATGTCCATGAAAATCAGATTGAGGTTGAAATCAAACTGATATGGAGCTTCCGCAGGAACCGTCTTGAAGAGCATCGAAGGATTCACTTTTACCTGTGGAAGGATTGGTAAGACGATACCGACCGTACCCAGGTAGTGACGATACTGTCTGGCCTTTTTTGTCGGTGTATCGAATTTGTTTTCCAGGAGCCTCGGGGTCGAAGCACCCAAATAGAAGTACTCAGAGTGGTAATAGATACCAACTCCAAAATTGGGCATTAATCGAGACTCGTCCTCATTAAATACGGGATCTACTGGTCCTGTCGTTCCTGGGAGTCCCTGTACATCAGTCAGATTTGCAGAATAGAAATCAACTCCTCCGTTCAGTCCAATGGCAACATTGGCATTGGCAAAAGGAATGCGATAGGCATAGGTCAGGAATGCCGAGGTGGTATTGGTAACTCCAATTTCATCTCGCTGTACGTATCCACCTACACCTACCCGGTCACCAAGTCGACTGTGACCGGAAAAAGAGTAGGTCACTGGTGCACCGTCTATGCCGACCCATTGGTTTCTATAGAATGCGCTTAAACTGGCGCCTTCAACCGAACCTCCATAGGCTGGATTAAGTACCAGACCATTAAACATATACTGACTATATCTTGTATCCTGTTGAGCCTGAGCCGATTGACTCGAAAAACCAAGCATCAAAACTAGCATGATACTAAGGCTGGCTGTTAATTTCTGGATTAATTTGCTATTCATAAGCTAAAATTTATTCGCATGCTCCTCGGGTTCCTTTGCTTTGAGACTCAGGGGCTTGCCCTGCCTTTTCATCAAAAATCCTTCCTTCTTTTGGCTTCTCAACAAAAAGTCTCAAACAATCAAAATTACGCTCTTTTACGCTCTTTTTCCCGATACATTGCTTCGATTTTTAAGTCCTGTGTTACAATTCTGATTACCTGCTGTTAACAAATATCTATCTTCGCAATTCGACAAAGCCTTGTAGGCTCTCTCCAGAATCATTTTCATTCAAAATCAATATATAGTAATAAGTTCCATCAGGCAGTTGCTCACCGTTTACGTCCCAGGTTCCATCCCAGACATCAGTGCCAGCCATTGGTTGTTTCCTGTATACTTCCGATCCCCAACGATTGAAGATGATCAGTTCAGGGTTTTGCTCCTGATAGCAGTCCAATGCTTCAATCTGGAATCCATCGTTGATACCATCATCGTTTGGAGAAAATCCTCCTTGAATTTCTATCTCACATTCCACTGGTGGCTCATCTTCTGGTAGTACGGTCATAATCACCGTAGCGGTATCGCAAAGCAATCCGGCACATAGTATATACTGGAAGCTGTCTTCTCCGACAAAATCAAGTGGTGGAGTATACTGAATAGTGTTGTCACCATTGACAGTAACAATACCTCCACTGATCGGATCTGAGAAGATCGTCACGACCAATGCACTGTCCAAAGGCCAGGAATCATTACCCAAAACCGGCACAGTGACCGGTACGTTTTCTATTGATGTGGCCGCGTCATCGTTCGCTATCACTTCCGGTGTCTGATTCGCTATCACCTCTATTGTCACAAAGGCAGTATCATAAAGTGCAGGAGTACCATCATCACAAATCTGGTACATCAGATAATCCGTACCGATGAATCCAAGGTCAGAAGTGTATACGATCTGGCCTTCAGAAACTTCAGCATTTCCATTGCCAGGAGGTGTCAGCAGAATCAATGTCAGGCCATCGCCATCCGGATCCATATCATTCTCCAGTACAGGGATGCTAATAGGCACATTGGTTTGTCCAGACATGAAATCATCCGTTGCAATAGGGAATTGATTTGACAATCCGCCAGTACCCACAGTAATCGTTACTACGGCAGTGGAGTTGAGCGGAGGAACCCCATCGTCACAAATCGTGTAACTAAAGGAGTCTTCTCCAATAAAGCCGTCATTGGGGAAGTAAGTAAAGGTACCATCAGCCTCTTGTATCAAGGAGCCATTTGGTGGGCTAGACACATCACAAATGCTGATGTTAGCCCCACCGAAAGGATCGCTATCATTTTCCATTACGTCAAAATTGATCGATTGATCCATTTCCGTCATGTAGGTGTCGTTAACAGCAATCGGCGGTACATTATTGGTGCCCTGATCCAATACTACCACTGCGACCAAGGTGCTTTCGCAAGATCCATCAGGCTGACAAGCGGTATAAATGAAATAATCTGTTCCTACAAAAGATCCATTTGGAATGTATACCAGGTCGCCAGGATTCTCTCCAAAAATTACTGTTCCATGTGAAGGATTTGAGAAGTTAGTGATTACCAGATCTTCTCCCGAATCGTTAGCCAATACATCTATTTCTACCTGAGCAGTCAGGTTGGTATAGGCAACGTCCGGTTGTAGGATGAAGTCTTCATTTGGTTCAACAACTTCTCCGACCTGGATGACTACATAGGCAGTATCGCAGAGTACCGGCGTTCCATCATCACATGCAACGTAAAGGAAATAGTCTGTTCCTACAAAGTTAAAATCAGGCATATAAGTCACCTCATTAGAACCAGGAGTGATTCCAGCAGTTCCAAACAGAGGCTGTGTGAGCAAGGTAACATCCAAATCCTGACTAGCAGTTTCCGCATCGGTATCATTGACAGTCACCACAATTGTGACCACAACATTTTGATCCACAGTTTGGAAGTCATCTACTGCATTAGGTGGGGTATTTGGCAGCTCTACTCCCACCACTACAGTGACTGTAGCTGTGCTACATTCCTGAGGTGTGCCTTCGTCACAAATGGTATAGGTGAAAGTATCGGTTCCGGTAAAGCCTGGTGCCGTCACATAATCCAATCCCGTACCTTCGGCATTTATCGTCACTGTTCCAAATGTAGGTTCACTGACTTCCGTTATTGTTAAAGGAGTATTTTCCGGATCTTGATCATTTAGTAGAACATCCAGACTTGCTGAAGCACCAGGATCAACCTCATAGAGGTCATCATTCGCAACCGGGGCATGATTTGGTTCACCGGCTGGATATACAGTCACGGCAACAATAGTCTCCTGACAGTCGCCCTCTTCATCACAAGCAGTGTAGAAGAAGTAATCCTGCCCGGTAAAACCAGGTGCAGGGTTGTAAATCAGAGCTCCGTCGTTTCCGCTCGCAAGCACAGATCCAAATTCTCCCTGACTAAACTCAGAGATAAACAGTCCTTCCCCGGTGTCATTAATTAATACAAATACTTCTACAGGTGTGTCAATGCTGGTATACACGATATCTGCCTCCACATCAAAACCTATTGGCGGTTCTATCGCTTCAACCTCCACCACAACTACTGCATCACTGCACAATGGCACATCAGCATCATCACAAATAGTATATACGAAAGTATCCTGACCACTAAACAGTGGATCTGGAGTGTAGGTGATCGTACCATTTTCCGCATCCACTACGATCGTTCCGTTCGCCGGTTCCACCACATCTGTGATGCTAAAGTTATCGCCATCAGGATCACTATCATTGAGCAATACGTCAATCACAAGAGCGCCACCTTCCTGCGTAGCGGTGGTATCGTTTACGGCTATCGGTGGGTTGTTGCTCGGCGGCACACCAACTGCTACTTCAACAATTGCAGAATCACACAGCACTGGTTCACCATCATCGCAAACAGTATACTGATAGGTCACCAGTCCTTCAAAGCCTGGCTCCGGAGTGTATATAAAGAAAGTACTATCCGCTGATAGCTCCAAAGTCCCTACATCTGGTGTTGTGTATTCAGTGATGATCAGCACGCCATCTTCCGGATCAGTATCATTATCCAACACTTCAATCGCAACAAATTGCCCTTCGGTAGAAACCATATCACTATTGGCAACAGGTGGCTGATTCTCTGCGGGTCCATTGACCACAATGGTCACAGTTGCCTCCGCAGTTTCTCCATTGGCATCAGTGATTGTGTAAGTGAAGGAGTCAGTACCTTCAAAATCGGGGTTTGGAGTATAAACAAACTCTACTCCCTCCAAAACCAGGGTACCATTTTCTGGTTGTGTGTTATCTGTTATGTTTATTCCTTCACCAATATCATTTGACAATACTGGAAGATTAATACTTTCTTCAAATTCTGTTGTATAACTGTCCGGATTAGCTGTTAGCTCAGTCGGATTATCAGAAACAGTGACGCTCACAATGGCATCATCACATAATCCATCACTGATGGCCGTGCTGCAATCATTACAGGCTTCATAAGTAAAGGTATCTGTCCCACTGAAGCCAGGGTTTGGAAGATAGGTCAGTAGTCCGTTGTCTTGTGCAACAATCTGCCCGTTTGCAGGCTCATTAGTAACAGTGACTTCCAGGTCTTCAACGTTATTACAAGGATTTTCATCATTTGCCAAAACGTCTATCTGCACCTCGGTTGCCGGCTCAGTGGTAGCATTGTCATTCTGTGCTACCGGATCTGTACAAGTCACAATAATGGCGACATTCAAGGTATCACAAATCGCCTCATCAGCAGTGCAACCCACAATCTGAAGGTTTTCGGCAAGCCCTTCGGCTCCAGGCAAAGCGATATAAGTGATACAAGTGTCGCTGTCATAGGTAATGCTACAGGTATAAAGCGTCGAAGCATCGACGATCGAAACCGGCTCATCGATATCACAGAACGAAAAGCACAGCTGCTGTGGAACAGCTGGGGCTGTACATAGTTCGGTAATGTTTCCGCAGCTACTGAGCACTTCTACAATTACAGTTGCGTTAGCAGTTAGACCCGCATCATCAGTTATCTCATACTCAAAGGATACAATTCCTGAAAAACCGGGTGCAGGAGTAAACACAATCTCCTCTCCTGCGATCTCTACAGAACCACCTTCAGCAGGTTGGTTGACATTGGTGATGGACAAGCCCGATCCCTCATCATTCTCTAAAACAGGAATGGATATACCCACATCCTGATCCGTTGTCGCTTCATCGTTAAGTGCAATCGGACCAAAGGAAGGCTGAACCGTTACAAAAACGGTTGCTTCATCCGTGGTCCCAAAAATATCCGTTATCACATAGTCAAAGAATATATCACCGGAAAAACCAGGATCAGGTGTTACAATAAAGTCGTCACCAGAAACGGTCACTGTTGCTCCTGTTGGTTGCTCAAAGTCAAGCAAAGTAATGCCGGTACCTGAATCATTCAGGAAGAATTCCACTACAACCGGCGTACCAAAAGCCGTGATGTAGAAGTCATCATTCGCAACGGGATCTTCACATTCTCCTACACCCACAGTCACAAAAGTGGTGCTGCAGTTTGGTGGCAACTGATTGTCGCATATCACCACAAGTACAGAATCCACTCCCTGGAAACCAGGCAAAGGTCCATACGTAAGACAGGTATCATTGAAAATATCTACACTGCAATTAAAGGTAGAAACGGCACTCTCAATATAAATCGAATCTCCATCCGGATCGCAGTTCTCAAAGCACATATCAAATGGCTGCAAGACACCAGTACAGAAAAACAGGGAGTCCTCACATGGTGGTTGATTACCTGTGTTCTCTACATTGACAGTCACAAGCCCATCGTCCACGTTTCCAAGACCATCAGTGATCGAGTAACCAAAGTTTACCGATCCGATAAAGCCTTCAAAAGGAGTGAACAGCAACCCACCACCATTTGGGTCCTCAACAACAGTGCCTCCAATACTAGGCTGACCGAAAGTAAGAATCACCAGACCATCCCCCGTATCATTTTCCAATACATCGATGACAATAGGTGTTCCAGGATCGGTACTAACCACGTCGTTTACTGCTTCTATCGCAAGGTTGATCGTGACATTGACCGTTACTGTAGCCGTAGAAAATTCTCCACTTGAATCTGTGATTGTATAAGTGAAGGTTACCACCCCTGCAAATCCATCTTCAGGTATGAACAGAAGTGAAGTACCAGGACCAAAGGCAACAGTACCACCTGAAACAGGCTGGGTAAAATCTGACACTATTGGACTGTCACCAAAATCGTTAGCCAACACGTCAAATACTCCATTGGCTCCTGACTGAAGAATCTCATCATCATCAACTGCCAGCAGTCCGCCTTCATCAGTAACCGTTACCACTACGTTGGCGGTTGCTACACTGCCAAACTGGTCTTGCACATCATAACTGAAAACCGCGTTTCCCACAAAGCCTTCGTCAGCCATAAAGACCAACACTCCATCTTCGGATCCAAAAACCACCATTCCGCCATTTACAGGTTGCGCAAATCCGGTTATCGTAAGGCCTTGGCCAAAGTCATTTAACAAAACAGGGATTTGAACCGTTTCTCCTGCGCTTGTCAGTGACTCGTCATCCTGTAAGGTCAGCTCTGGTGCAACTACATCGATCAATACCGTTGCAGTGCTATTATTTCCATCCTCATCGACGATCGTGTACATGAAAGAAGTAGTACCTATGAAGCTTGGCCCAGGATCATAAACGAGCGATTGACCATCTCCACTATCCGAAACAGTCCCATCGGAAGGCTGGGTGAAATTCGTAATCGCAAGGCCTACTCCTGTATCATTATCCAGCACATTTATCGTAGCAATGGTACCTCCTTGTACGGTGATCTCATCATCTTCAGCATCTATCGCAGCATCAACAATAGTCACTGTCACTTCGGCACTGTCTATATCACCATCTGCATTTATTATCGAATAGCTAAAGGTAATCACACCAATAAAGCCTTCAGTAGGCTCCAGCAATAACTGGCCATTATTCAACTGTGTCAGCGTGCCTCCTTCAGCAGGAGGCAAAAAACCGGCGATCACCAAACCTTCTCCAAGATCATTCTCCAAAACGGACATGATCACGTTATCGCCAACATTGATCTGGTACTCATCATCCATTCCCAGAATCGAAATATTACCAACAAGTACTGAAACTCCACCAAGTGAAACCTCGCCGTTTTCATCTTCTATTACATATTCAAAAGTGGCAGTTCCCTCAAAGCCATCTGCAGGCGTGAAGATCAAAGCAGTGCTATCCGCATTAAATGCCACAGAACCACTATCTACGGGCTGTGCAATGGACTGTATGGAAAGCCCCTCTCCTATGTCGTTCGCCAGAACATCAATTTGCACCGGCATCCCCATGCCCGTTTCCGCAAAATCCAAAACCGCCTGTATAGTAGGTCCTTCACCTACTTCGATCGTGACAGTCGCCTCACTGGTATTTCCTGCAGCATCGACAATCACATAAGAGAATTGTGTAGTGCCAGAAAAGCCCTCATCGACCGTAAAGATCAACTGATTATCTTCAATGTCAGCCCAAATAACCGTACCACCTGCAATAGGCTGATTCAAGGTTGAGATGGTAATACCGATGCCTTGATCATTCAGCATGGGTTCCATTAGTATATCAACTCCAGCCTCGGTTACATAGGAGTCGTCAGCAGCCAAAGGGCCTTCCAACACAAATACTACAACAGTACCGGTCGACATACCTCCCAGGTTGTCAATCACAGTATAGGTAAATGCATCTTCTCCAATAAATCCTTCCGAGGCAGTATACTCAATTTCGACCCCGGTTGGCACAAGTTCGATGCTGCCAAACTCTGGCTGCACCCAAAAATCAATAATGAGATTTGAACCGAGATCATTTTCAATTACAGCTATTGAGACGGTATCCTGTGGCCCGATGTACACCGTATCATTTACCGCCTGTAGCACATAAGGCACATAGGGCAGATAAAAATCATAAACCGGTGGCCCCGCATTCAATTGCAAAGGCACTGCTGGATTGCCACTAAACTGCGACCCGTCGTCCAGTGTCTCAGGCACCAAAACAGTGTAGCTTCCCGGAGCCTGGCTAAATGTAAACTGACCATTTTCATCCGTTGGAAACACACCAACAGTATCGTCATTATCATCATTCAACACCACGATTAGTCCCTCAACCGGCTCTTCTCCCATATCTGGCAAGCCATTATCATTGCTGTCCATAAAAGCGAGACCGGTAAGGTCTACAAGACATTCCCCTCCTACAACGAGTGGATCAGAGGTGATCGTGCACTCTTCAGAGTCCGTTACGGTTACTTCATAGCTTCCAAGACTGAGAAAGTCTAGCACAATGGTATCTCCAAAAAACTGATTAGGCAAGTTTAGCTGAAAGTCCTGATCGATGTGATAAAAGCTCACCGTATAGGGAGGGGTACCGTTTTGCACCACTACTTCGATAGAGCCATCGATACAATTCTCATTGACCACTGAAGGAGTAGTAAGAATATCGAAACCAATGCAATCCTGAGCCGTCGAGTTGTTGAGGCCGACGGTGATCAGTAGCACAAACAGAAACAGAGCTTTCACAAGCCCCCGTTTTTGTAGAGCGCTTGTCACACTATGGGTTGTTGAGTTGTTCATAATGATTCGTTTACGTTAGTGACCCATATCAGGCCACTTTAAGGACGACATAACAATTTCAGCCAAATGCAGTCCATCTAGTCCCTGTGATGCAATTAACATACCAATCTGGCGTGAAAAAATCATGCCGGACTCTGGAAGAAGTAAAAAACCAGCAGATTTCTGCCCGACTTGAGACAACAAAATCTGAGGCCCAACCGTCAAACTCAGCCAATACGCCCCACAAAACCTTGATTATCAACCTCTTGAACCTAAAAGACCATTTCTTTGGCGTCCTTGTGAACACAGCAATAGAATTGAATTCCCTAAATCCGCGAATTCTTACACAGAGTGCATTTCTTGTGCAAAAAGATCGGAAAAGACAAAACCAGACAGTCATTTTAACGACGTTTTGCCAGCAAATTCCGGTCAAATGCAAGCCTACACTGTACTAGTTTTGACCCGCCTTTGTACAATTATGTTAGGCGTCTTTATTTCTGTAGCAGGCGCAGAAACAATCTGATTTCACACTGCGCAATAACTAATCTACTGACAATAACTGCTTTACCCTTAAAATGAAGCAAAAAGGTAGTAAGACTTCTACAAATTTTCAGCTATTTCCCCTCTGCTTTGACGATTTGTGAGTGGCGCTTCTGATTATTTTGGAGCGCAGCAAAGTATTTCGCGCAAGCGGCTGACCTGTGCTCCGCTTGTACGCACTACCTGCCTGCTTGTTCCTGCTCAGCAGCTGCTGTCTCTACGGCAAGCTCCGAGCCAGCATCTGCTGGCAGTCACTGGCGCATTCAGGCAGCTTGTACCGCTACGCCCAGGGCTATTCTGATCGGGCACTCGGCCGCGCCTTTATCTGTTCTAGTGCCCCGGAAACAAAGTTCTAAACAGTTTGACTGGCTTCTAATTTTGCCAGCCTTTGATGCTCCTCAGCCATGTAGCTAGCTATGGCTATTCTTCCTTTTCGCGCCTCGGCTGGCAAAAGGATAAGCTCCTCACAGGTGTCACATACTTTCTTTACCCGGCACTAGCTTATGGAGCCTGCACCCTTATCATTACGCAATCACTTCCTGTGCAATCAGGTGAGGCGCAACTTATCGGGGCATTGTAGTTCCCTTCTGCTGTGGCACAGGAAGGATCGTTGGCATAAGAGACAGATACTGGGATACTCATACTGCCATTGGCAGGCAAGGCCGGCAAAGAAAAGGTGTCGGGACTGCTGCCGTCTGGCTCAAAGGATATGCCGTTCACCAGTATTGCTCCTTCAAGTCCACAATGATAGGCCAGGTCTATGGAGAGTGCATAGCTGTCGCTTTCAGGATCACAGGCTCCCGGATTAATTGCCAGTATTTGCGGTGGGATACAGCTGTATTCATAGGTGACTTCCACAAGCATACTTGCCATCGTTCGCACTACGTAGTTAGCATCAGTAGCACTACTAATGGAGCTGACACCCGACGAGCTGGCCGCCAGATTTACAATTCCCGATCCGGTGAAAAAAGTCAAGTCGCTGGCAGCAGTGTAGAGGCCTGAAGCTGTGGCTTCCGAAAATGCGGATTCGAATACCATGATATCATCATCGTGTTGCAGATCATTGCTAAGTTGTGTTACCCACCAATTCTGCTCAAGCGGTGATTGAAGATTTGCGAATGCCGAGTTGATATCAGAAGCCATTGCAAGAAGGGTGGAGCCCATCAGATCCCCAGGCCAACTGCCCTGGGCAGGTACCAATACAGACGGTGGCAACATCTGCTGCACATTGATATTTGGGGGACTTGCATTGAGTGTATTGCCGTTAAATGAAAGCGTCAGGGATCCTGAGGTATTCACCTCAATACTTGCTTCCGCTGTATGCTCATTCTCCACTGCGGCCATCTGTCCAAGGCTGGCGACTTGCTTCACCAGTACGGATTGCAAAACCCGACAGCCATTAAGATCATCAAATTTAGGTACGGACACCAGCGTTGACCAATTTGTATCAGTTAGTGGAACTTCTCTCATGATTGTAATGCTGTGATTGGCACAAGAACAGTCCGGCTCACAGGTTCCTGGATCGGAAATGATTATGAACAGTTCGCAGTTAGGATTATCAATATCTCTGATGCTGATCTGCACATCCCCATTCCCTGCAGTGCCGGCAGGCAAAGAGAAGAATTGCTCCTGTCCATAGGCAGCCAGGATCGCATCGCCATTTAGATCGCCGACTGCCATTGCGTTACCTGCTTGTGTTGCAGAAATCTGATAGCCTTTAGAAAGATTGGCGCCCATGGGATCGAGGCTAAAGATAATTTGCCCTTCAGCGGCAGCTCCAGTTCCTTCCAGCTGACAGGCTACGTTTGCTAGTCCTGCTGTTTCCAATGAACATTCTGCATTTGGCCTAAAGCCAAAATCATAGGTAAAATCGTTGAAACCGCTCTCGCCGGTGCTGATCGCGATATAGGGCATCTCGCCGAGGTCAATCAGCGTAATTCCAGAAGGGGTCAGTGCGGAATCAATCGCATCAGAGTCATTGGTATCTGCATTTCCCATATTGCTGCTATTCGAAACAGTCAACCGTCCATAGTTATTCCCCGCCAATTCCAGTTCACCATAGACACTAAAATTGCTGGCATCAACTGCAAGAAAGTAATTCTGTCCCGTACTCAACCCTGCCGGTACATTGTCACTGCTAAAGAAATATCGCCCTTCCGAATCAGTGCTTACTTGCGCGAGCAACTGTCCAGGAGCCGAATAAAGATTTACCAGGACACCAGCAATAGGAGGCTCACCGGGATCCTGAATGCCATCGCCATCGATATCAAACCAAATTCTATTACCGATTTCGATTTCCGCGCAGGCACAGATATACTCAACATCGCCAAAACCATTTCCTTTTCCGAAGGCGCTCGGAGTACTGTAATAACCCTCCCAAGCTGCCTGCTGCAAACCCGTGCGGTTATTCAATGTGATAATTCCCCCACTGGCATATCTGGGATCATTGCTATGTTCAAAATAGATTCCAGTGGGATCAAATGCGGTTACTGCAACATCCACATGCCCAGGAATCTGAGCTAGTCCTCCCAAAGTAGATTCATCGTGGGTAGAGCCAAAGCGGTCTCCATGATAGTACTCGCCGCCCCCTGGTCCCTCCGAAGTATTCACTCCTTCAGTTCGTTGTGATCCTGTTTGCACCCCATTGACAAGTGCATTATCCTCGAGTACCCAGCCTCCTGAGGGCAATGCTCCTGCCCTTAGAATTTCACCGGCAGGAGTAGCACCTACGTCGTTGGTACCATCAGCTGCGTTTTGTCCGGCATGACCACTTGGATCTTCATCATATGCAAACTGATTGGCAAAGCGATCCATAAAGCCGAGGGTCATGTCGCCTTTATCAAACTCTATATCGGATAGTACTGCCTGCGGATAAGAAACTTGATTATAGTTCTCCTTGTAAAGGCTATCGGCTATGGTGTTTGCTGCGTTCCACTCGGTTCTCCAGGGATGCCAGTCAAGATCGGGAGAGATACCCGCACTATTGATGAAATTCTTACCACTTCGCACATAGTTCAAGGGAAAATCGAGAACAGGTGTACTGTCGAATCCGCTACCATGAGAAAACTCATAGACATAGGCCCAAAGGTTGTTGCGATCCTGTGTGCGTTCAGCAGTACATACAGCTCCTACATATACTTTGCCTTTGTGACAGGCCAATCCAAATGGTTGAATCGTATCGTTGGAGCAGGCAAAAGTGCCGATTGGAATTGGCAATCCATAAGTTTGAATTCCTCCGGTCGCCGTACAACCATTGACGGGAATGGCAACAAGACTGCGGTTATATAGATTCACAGCATAGAGCGTATCACAGGTTTCGTTTAGATCTACATCACCTAGACCTACTTTGTCAGCGTACTTCATAAAAGCCGGATCATTGCTGGCACCACATTCGAGTCCCTGCGCTGGATCGTTTCCGGCATTTGGTATTTGTACAAGCACATTGGATACCTCCGTTACTGTTTCATTGGTTCCGTCATTTGCGGAGTTGTCAATGCAGTAAATCGCCCCGGTACCACCCGAACCCATATCTGTCAAATTGCTAAACTTTGCACCTGTGTAGATCACATCTTCACACTTGTTGTAAGCAAGGCCCCAAATTGATCCCAATTCCCTGACAGGAACCATGATCGGATGATTAGCAATCAGATAATCGTTGATATCCGTAGTTGAATTACCCAATTCTGTTTCCGGAATCGAAACCAGGACTGGCTCGTTTTCGTTTGCTGCTCCACACTGTACATTACATACGGTCACTAACTGTGGCACCTCGCAGGCAAAATCGGCAGGTCTGTGCAGACCGAAATCAATGCAGCATTCTGGTGCGATGGCAAAGGAGGTTTCGGAACTTGAACCGAGTGCAGACGCGGAGGCAGGCTGATATTCCTGTGGCAAGTCATATTCCACGCGATAAGTTGAGCCAGCGTTGGCTGCAGGAAAAGACCAGTTTCCAAAATTGTCGGTGATAGTTGTATAAACCAATCCACCATCATTATAGATATTGACCCCTACCTCAGGCAGACCGGTCTCACACAACTGCTCTCCGGCGGAATCGAATTGGCCATTATCATTGAAGTCTTCGAAGGCCAGTCCTGACAAGCCAGAGCAAGCGGGCTCAGGCAAACGATAGTGAAGTCTCAGTTGAGGGGAGTACTTTCCCTGTCCCTCAAATTCGTGGGCTGCAAAAGAGCGAAAACCAGAAAGCGGAGAAATGATAAAGGTCATGGGGTCTCCGGGGTTCCATCCTTCGACTACAAACTCATTTACAATCTCAGTGAGCTCTACAGTGTGCGGTAAGCTGGATTGGTATCCTGGATTTGCGGGAAGCGACCAATTCACATTGGCTGTTGTTTGATTACGATTTGATATATCGGCGTTTGCTGTAGAAAAGGTTAGAGAGTTTTGCGTTAGATTCTCTCCGTGGATGGAAAAACTAACAGAGGTACCGTAGTCCCAAATGAAAGTCAGTATGAGTTCTGCCTTAGTGATGATAGCGTTGGCGGGCAAATTAGTTTCACTAAATCTGTATCCCGCCTTTAGATTTGCCCAGGGAGCCTGGCCGGTATCCTGGTATTCGGAGGCCAGATCCATCCAGGAATTATCTCCTTCTTTAGCATCATCTGAAGACTGTTGGATACTCGTTGTGTAATGATGTTCCGGACTATAATAATATCCACATCCTCCTGGCGGGTCCTGAGCCCTGGCTGGCAGTACGAATGTCAAAAACGACATGATACTGACTAGCAGAAGAGGGACAGAGTCCATTAGCTTGTCTTGGCAGACGGAACGCTTAATGCTCATTGCTCAATGGTTTTGCTTTGGTGGCGGCGAATTCTGCAAACTGCACAAATTGCTAAGGTGCTTTTCACGGTTCAACCAAGAAGCACATTTGCAAATGCTATTCCAGTGAGCGGAGCTAGCGACAGAGGCAATTCCTGTCTTCGTATACGCAATACATTACTGCTGCCAGAGGTAGCAGAGCTAAAAGGACAATTACTATTTTTCGCTCTGTGTATTGTTTTAGAGTCACTTTCTGTCGGAGCGCGCTGGGCTGTAGTGTCAAAATAGCCTCGATAGTAATGGATATGGAGCTGGCAGGCAGGTCCTGAGTGTGCCACTGATGGGGGCTCGGAGCCTGCGGAGAGACCGCAGCAGTGGATACACGAAGCCCTGCATGCTAGCTCCATAGTAATGGATAGCGAGTAGAACAGAACGCGTAGGAGCAGCAGTTCGCTCCTAATAATTTCCTTGCTTCATCTTTAAGGGATTGGTATAAAAAAAGGGTCGCAACCCGAAGGCTGCGACCCAATTTTCATCGTATCGTCAGATAGATTCCGAAGAATTCTATCTCGCAAGCATTATTGAACCACTGTACTGCTCACCGTTTCCAACAAGAAGCTGGTAGAAGTAAACGCCTGGCTGCACGTTCATGCCGTTGCTAGCGTTTCCATCCCAACGAGTTGCTTCAGTAAGTCCCTTAGCATTGTATACCAAGTGACCTGCAGCATCGTAGATATTCAATTCCAACATTTCATCCTCGTAGCAAGATCCTGCATTGATAGCCATGAATACGTGGCCGGCAGAAGCAGATGGATCTTTCACGAATGCCAATTCACAGACTTCAACCATAGAGCCGTTCTTCTCTATAGGATCGTTGAATTCGAGAGCCTCACTGTTAAATGGACTTTCGTTACAATCTCCAACCCAAACGCTGATGACAACTGTTTCACAATCTCCGTTAGCATTGCAACCTGTCACTGTGAGCTCTTCAATTCCAGCGAATGCTGGTAGAGCAGTGTAGGTGAAGCAATTATCTGTAGGATCGCCAAGGCTACAATCAAACAAGGTGTTGATGTCAGTGATTTCAGCGTCAGGAACATTACAGAAGTTCACACAGATATCAGTTGGGACGATAGGCTGAGTACAAATAGCAGGGTTTAGGCAATCTGTAGAATCACCTTCTACAGTTACTGTAACCGTTGCAGTATCCATTCCACCATTTCCATCACAAACTGTGTAACTAAAGAATGCTACACCAGCGAAACCATCATTTGGAGTGAACGTCAGGAAGTTTCCAACCTGAGTAACCGTACCAGTAGCTGGCTGCTGAATGTCGCAGATGGTAAGTGTATCACCATCCGGGTCGTTGTCATTGTTAAGTACAACAATGGTAACAGCGGTATTCTGATCAGTGATTGCAATATCATCGGTGGCTGCCGGTGAGTTGTTGCCGTTTCCAGCACAGTCGTCAGCAGTTGTTACGTTGAGATTGATTACATCACAGTTTCCGTTGTCATCACAAGCTGTAGCAACAATTGTATCCATGCCTACAAATCCTGGAAGCGGTACGTATCGCACGCAGTTGTCAGGAAGAATAGTCAAGCTGCAGTTGAATGTAGTAGTAAGAGATACAATCTCATACTGGTCACCCAAAGCACAGAACTCAGGACAGAAGATAATCGGAGTGATCGGCATAGTACAACCGAACATATCCGGGTTCTCACAATCTTCGCACTGATCAACCGTGATGGTTACCGTTGCTGAAGAAGTTCCACCTTCACCATCAGAGATAGTGTAAGTGAACAAGTCTGTACCAGAGAATCCTGAATCAGGAACGTAGTTGATTACACCACCTAGTACTGTAACTGAACCGTTAGCCGGATTAGAAGTACTGGTAATGGTCAATGCGTTTCCATCAGGGTCGAAATCGTTGGCAATCACTGAGAATGCCACTGGCGTATCACAGTTAGTTGATCCACTGTCGTCTACTGCTGTAGGCGCAGTGTTCATGTCGCAGTCACCCACAACTACTGTTACGATACCGGTAGCCGTACCACCAGCACCATCAGTAATTAGGTAAGTAAATACGTCCGTTCCACTGAAACCAGGATCCGGAGTGTAGGAGATAGTGTTACCTAGTCTGTCTACAGAACCATTAGCCGGAGCACCCAGACCTGTTACGATCAGGAAGTCACCGTCAGCATCCGTATCGTTCGATGTAACATCGATCAATATTTCAGTATCACATGGAGTTTCAACCAGATCATCAACAGCGATTGGGTTATTGTTGTCATTACATTCGCTTACAGCAATTGTAAGTACACCAAGAGCCGTTCCACCGTTTCCATCAGAAATCTCGTAGTTAACGAATCCGTTACCAGAGAATCCTGCATCAGGAGTGAAAGTGATCATATTATCCGCAGTAATCACTGCTGTTCCGTTGGCTACCGAGAAGATTGAGATAATCGTCAATGGATCGCCATCAGGATCAGTGTCATTGATTAGTACATCAACGGTTACTGGTTCATCACAAGGAGTTGAACTTTGATCATTGTTGGCAACAGGATTCTGGTTAGGCTCCGCACACTGCTCAACGTTTACAGAAACAGTTGCATTAGCTGTTCCACCGTTTCCATCAGAGATAGAGTAAGTGAATAGGTCAATGCCGCTGAATTCTGCATTTGGCGTGTAAAGTACCGTACCGTCACCGTTGTCAACAACAGTACCGTTGGCAGGTGATCCGATAGCTGTAATAGTCAATGCATCTCCATCAGGATCAGAGTCATTAGCAATTAGATTGATAATGGCTGCTGTCTCACACGGAGTTGTATTCTGGTCGTTGTTAGCTGTAGGATTCTGATTAGGAGCGATACAGTCTTCAACAGTTACAGTTACCGTAGCACTGTCAGTTCCACCGTTACCATCAGAGATAGTGTAGGTGAAGCTGTCAGTTCCATCAAATGCTGCATTCGGAGTGTAGGTTACCGTACCGTCGCCGTTGTTGGTAGCCGTTCCGTTTGCAGGTGTTCCAATCAATGTGATTGTCAAGGCATCACCGTCAGCATCGGTATCATTACCGATTAGGTTGATGATGGCTGGAGTCTCACACGGAGTTGTATTCGAATCATCGTTAGCAACAGGTGCTTCGTTTGTCGTAGGACAATCGTCTCCTGTCAATCTTGTAACTGCGATTGGCTCAGAAAGATCGAAGCAACCTGCAAGTCCTGAAGCGTTAGCTCCAACATTCGCGCCAGTTAGTCCGTCTTCGTATGAGATGTGCCAGATTAGGCAAACTCCTGCTCCTGCACCTTCCAGGTTGAATGGTGGTGCCTGAGGTAGATCAAGAATATTACCCAGGTCATCGGTAATGATCCAGGCATTGTTTGGACCAGTAGCGCCAACCAAAATCACGTCAATCAGATCTTCTACATTATCGTCTGCACAAATTGTAGTTGGATCTGTAGTAGAGATCGAACCTCCGTTTACAGTACAAGGATCAACACATGACTCTACCATTACTGTAGCTGTTGCGGAATCGCTTCCACCGTTGCCATCAGAAATAGTGTATGTGAATACGTCGTTTCCATCGAATCCTGTATTAGGAGTGTATGTTACTGTGCCATTGCCATTGTCAGATACTGTACCATTAGCTGGGTTACCAACTGAAGAAACAGTCAAAGCATCACCATCAGGATCTGTATCGTTTCCGATTAGATCGATGATAACAGCAGTCTCACAAGGCGTAGTGTTCATATCGTTGTTCGCTGTAGGATCCTGGTTAGGATCAACACAAGTCTCAACTGTTACAGTTACGGTAGCTGAGTCTGTTCCACCATTTCCATCAGAGATGGTGTAAGTGAATGAATCAGTTCCACTGAATCCTGCACTTGGTGTGTATGTTACTGTTCCGTCTCCGTTACCAGTAGCTGCTCCATTCGCTGGCGTACCAAGCACAGTGATTGTCAATGCATCACCGTTAGCATCTGTATCATTACCTGTTAGGTTGATGATAGCAGGGGTTTCACATGGAGTAGTGTTTGTGTCGTCGTTTGCAACAGGAGCCTCATTTGGCTCCACACAATCTTCAACATTCACTACTACAGATCCGATAGCTGTAAGCTCACCGTCAGTGATTACATAAGTGAAGAAGTCAGCTCCATCAAATCCTGCATTAGGAGTGTAGGTTACCGTTCCGTCACCGTTGTCTACCACTGTACCATTGCTTGGTTGGTTAACTGACTGAAGCGTGATTGTATCACCTTCTGGATCAGTTGCACCTGCAAGTAGATCGATAGTATCTGGAGTATCACAAGCTGTTGAGATGCTTCCATCAGCAGCAACTGGAGGATCGTTCTCATCACATTGACCGACTGTCACAGTAACAGTAGCCGTAGCCTCGTTACCTAGATCATCAGTGATCGTGTAATCAAACTGATCAGTTCCGCTGAACCCTGCAAGAGGAGTGTAAGTAATTACACCCGCTGCCGTGGCAGCAGCAGTACCGTTAAGCGGATTAGATACAGAAGTGATAGAGAAGTTATCGCCATCAGGATCAGTATCATTCGCTATTACAGTGATTGCAGCTGGAGATTCACAATCCGTAACTGCTGAGTCATCATTAGCGATCAAGCTGTTAGCCTGAGTCAAGCCGAAGTCAGCATCCGTGACGTTGTCTCCTGATTCAACAGTTACTGTGTAAGAACCATCAGTTGATAGTGAGAATCCACTTGGAACGTCAACCTGTACTGTGTAAGTACCAGGAGCCAATCCACAGAATTCGTAGCTACCATTATCAGTTGTAGTCTGAGTGATCAATTGACCGTTTTCACCCAATAGGAATACAGAGATTCCTTGTGGAGTGTTACCGAACATTAGCTCAAATCCAGGCTCGCCGTTGTCTAGTGTACCGTTGCCATTTTCATCCAACCATACATAGTCTCCGATACAAGCAGGCTCGTAGCAACCGAAGTCAGCACTCGGGAAGTCTTCGCCAGGAGCGAGATTCACTGTGTAAGTATCCTGCGTAGTCATTACGTTTCCGTCAACCACACCGATTTCTACGATGTAGACACCAGCATCCAGGTTGGAGAACAAGTACTGTCCACCACCAAATGTATTTGCAGAAGTAATGAAGGCACCGTCAGCATCATATAGATTTACCGTAACACCATCCTTACCAGGCTCACCTGGATCCTGAACACCGTCACCATCTAGATCATTCCAAACGAAGTCTCCGATAGAACCTTGTGGGTTCATACCTACAGTTGTTGCATTTGCTTCATCATCTTCAGATTGGTCACCATCGTCATTGTTAGGATCAGAGTCAGGATCATCCTGATCAACTGAAGTAACTTGTACAACATTGGTGAACTGACCTGCAGATTCTAGAACTGAAGTTATTTCCAGCGTCTCTGTTGCACCAACTTCAACTGTACCTACGGTCCAAACTGCAGTGCTAGGCTGGAATGAACCAGTAGAAGCATTTGAGCTTGAGTAAGTCAATTGAGAAGGCATCAAGTCTGTCAATACTACGTTTGTAGCTTGATCCGGACCTGAGTTAGTAACAGTAATTGTGTAGCTAACGAAGTCGCCTACCAGCATCGAAGAACGATCTGCAATCTTAGTTACAGAAAGGTCAGCAACTGGAGCAGCAGGCTCTTCTACAGTAACTGTAGAGTTGTCTTCATCATCTTCACTTTGATCGCCGTCGTCATTACCTGGATCTGAATCCGGATCTTCTTCATTTGAAGCAATTACCTGAGCCACGTTAGTAACAGAACCAGGATCAGTTGCTGTAACTGTCAGAACAAGCTCTGCAGTTGCACCAGCAGCAAGATTAGGAACTGTCCATTCTCCAGAGCCAACACTGTAGAATCCATTGTTAGCAGCGAAGCTGTTGAATGTAACACCAGCTGGAAGCTGATCTTGAACAACGATTCCGCTTGCATCATCTGGACCATTGTTGGTCAATGTCAATGTATAATCGAATTGAGTTCCCAGAGGAATTGACTGAGCGCTTGAGCTCTTTTCGAGTTCAAGGTCAGCAACTACTGGCGGAACATCTCCGATTTCGGTTCCTACGGCATCTTCATCATCTTCGCTCTGATCTCCATCATCATTAGCTGGAGTAGAGTCGATATCAGTTTGATCAGCAGCGATTACCTGAGCGATGTTCTCGATACTTGCAGCAGTCTCGGCAGTTACCGTGATGTCAAGTGTTGCAGAACCTCCAGCAGCCAGGGCTGGTACAGTCCACTCACCACTTGCAGGCAGGTAGAAGCCGTTAGTTGAAGCAGAGCTTACATAGCTTACAGCAGCAGGTAGGTTGTCAAAGACAACGATACCAGTTGCATCATCAGGACCCTGGTTGGTCAATGTCAAAGTATAAGTGAACTGATCTCCTACAGTTACGACAGCTGCATCAGATGTCTTGGTCAGAGCCAGGTCAATTATGTCAGCAGGTTCGTCTTCTACATTCACAGAAGCATTGTCTTCGTCATCCTCACTCTGATCTCCATCGTCATTGTTTGGATTAGAATCAATATCATCCTGATCAGCATCAGTTACCTGAGCGATATTCTCAATTGATCCAGGGCTGCTAGCAATTACTGTGATTTCCAGTGTTGCCTGAGCACCTGCAGCAAGAGCAGATACAGTCCAATCGCCTGAAGCAGGGTTGTAGCTTCCTGTTGAAGCTGCGCTACCTACATAGGTCAATCCGAATGGCAGGTAATCGTTAACAACGATTCCAGTGGCTTCGTCAGGACCAGCGTTGGTCAATGTCAATGTGTAAGAGAATGTATCACCTGTAGTCAACAAGGTAGCATCAGAAGTCTTCTCTAGCGATAGATCAACAACTGGCTCATCGATTGGATTAACGTTGACAGTTGAATTGTCTTCGTCATCCTCACTTTGATCACCGTCGTCATTAGCAGGAGTAGAATCTGTATCCATCTGATCCGCTGCAACCACCTGTGCGATGTTTGCAAGAGAACCTTCAGCGATTGCTTCAACCGTAATGTCCATGGTAGCAGTAGCACCTGCAGCAAGGCTTGGTACATTCCACATGCCAGTATTGGCAACATAGAATCCATTGCTTGATGAGAAGCTTACGAAGCTAACATTGGTTGGAAGATTATCAACAACACTTACACCAGTCGCGTCATCTGGACCATTGTTGGTCAAAGTCAGCGTGTAAGTGAATTGATCTCCGATAGTTACGCTTGTTGCGTCAGAAGTCTTAGTCAACTCCAAATCAATCATCTCATCAGCTGGGCCGGAGATGTTTGTATTAGCAGAGTCTTCGTCGTCTTCACTTTGATCACCGTCGTCATTAGCTGGTGTAGAATCAATGTCAGTCTGATCAGCAGCAATTACTTGCGCTACGTTAACTGTTGATCCTTCTCCGATTGCTTCAACAACGATATCCATTGTTACTACATCACCTGCAGCAAGAGCAGATACTGACCACTCACCTGAAGCCGGGCTGTAAACGCCTGTTCCAGCAGAGCTGATATAAGATACTGTACCTGGTAGGTAGTCAAAGACTACGATTCCAGTAGCATCATCAGGACCCTGGTTGGTCAATGTCAAAGTATAAGTAAACTGGTCTCCGATAGAGACAGCAGCAGCGTCAGAAGTTTTCTCCAAAGATAGATCGATGATTGGCTCATCTTCAGGTGTAGAAGTTACATCCTGACCGTCCTCATCATCTTCACTTTGATCTCCGTCGTCGTTGTTTGGCTCAGAATCGATATCATCCTGGTCAGCAGCAATTACTTGCGCTGTGTTGGCGATAGATCCTTCTCCTACAGCAATTACAGTGATCACAAGATCAGCAGTAGAACCAGCTGCCAGTGCACCGACGGTCCATTCACCGCTTGTTGGCACGTAAGTACCAGCTGTAGCAGTTGAACCTACATAGCTAACACCTGTAGGCAGGTAGTCGAATACTACTACACCTGTAGCATCATCCGGACCCTGGTTAGTCAAAGTGATTGTGTAAGCGAACTCATCGCCTACAGTTACACTTGTTGCTGAACTAGTCTTCTCTAGTGATAGATCGATCACAGGCTCTTGTGGACCCTGGATAGAAGTATCAGCTGAGTCTTCATCATCTTCGCTTTGATCTCCATCGTCGTTTGCAGGATTAGAGTCAATGTCCATTTCGTTTGCAGAGCTAATCTGAGCAACGTTAGTAACATCTCCTTCTGAATCTGCGCTTACAGTGATTACGATCGTAGCTGTTGCACCTGCATTCATTGTTCCGATATTCCACTCGCCAGTTGATGAGATGAAGATACCAGTACTAGCAGTATGCGTTACATAACTCACATTAGAAGGCAAGTTATCCACTACTTCTACACCTGTAGCAGTGTCAGGACCCTGATTTGTAACTGTAATTGAGTAGTTGAAAGTATCTCCAACGTTCACTACAGCAGCATCAGAAGTCTTAACAAGATCGAGGTCAATGATCGGCTCTCCGATAGGTGCAACATTTACGTCGGTTCCATCTTCGTCATCCTCACTTTGATCTCCATCGTCATTAGCAGGTGCAGAATCAATATCCTGCTGATCAGCTTCAATTACCTGAGCAACATTTGTGATGGTTCCGTCTGTATCGGCGGTCACAGTGATGTCCAATGTAGCAGAAGCACCGGCAGCAAGAGCGCCAACTGTCCACTCTCCAGTTCCTGGAGCGTAGAATCCTTGGCTAGCAGCATTGCTTATGTATGATACAGCTGATGGTAGGTTGTCAAAGACAACAACACCAGTCGCATCGTCAGGACCCTGGTTAGTCAGAGTCAATGTATAGGTGAAGCTATCTCCCACTTCCAATGCAGCAGCATCTGAAGTCTTAACAAGATCAAGATCAATGATATCAGCAGTTTCGTCAAGGATGTTCACAGTTGCGATATCCTCGTCATCTTCGCTTTGATCACCGTCATCATTGTTTGGAGTAGAATCGATATCAGTCTGATCAGCTGAAGAAATCTGGGCTACGTTATCATAGCTACCAGCTGCTTGAGCCTCAACAGTGATGTTCAATGTTTCAACTTCACCAGCATCTAGTGAACCAACGTTCCAGATTCCAGTACCTGGGCTGTAAGTTCCTGTAGAAGCAGTAGCGCTTAGGAAGCTAACACCTGAAGGTAGTAGATCAAATGCCTGTACTCCGGTTGCAGTATCAGGACCCTGGTTGGTTACTTCGATAGTATAAGTAAATGCGTCACCAATCATTACTGATGCAGCATCGGCAACCTTAGTCAATGAAAGGTCAATCAATGGATCCGGAGTAGGATTCACAGTTACACCTGCATTGTCTTCATCATCTTCAGACTGGTCACCATCGTCGTTGTTTGGAGTAGAGTCGATGTCCATTTCGTTTGCATCAGTAATCTGAGCAACGTTCAATAGATCACCTTCTCCGATAGCCAATACTTCGATTGATAGCGTAGCGCTTGCACCCGCATCCAAAGTACCTACGTACCACTGTCCGGTGCTTGAGATGAATGAACCTGTAGAAGCAGAATGACCCAGGTAGCTGGTTCCAGCTGGTAGGTTATCCAATACATCAATACCTGTAGCGGTATCAGGACCCTGGTTGCTTACTGTTATTGTGTATGTGAATGAGTCACCTACAGTCACAACAGCTTCATCAACCGTCTTAGTCAAATCAAGATCGATGATAGGATCAGCTTCGTCAAGTATTGTGACAGCTACTCCATCTTCATCATCTTCACTTTGATCTCCATCATCATTACCTGGCATAGAGTCGATATCGTCTTCGTTAGCAGCAGAAACCTGAGCTACGTTTTCGATTCCCT
The DNA here is from genome assembly GCA_020629005.1 of Chitinophagales bacterium. Classification (GTDB taxonomy): domain Bacteria; phylum Bacteroidota; class Bacteroidia; order Chitinophagales; family UBA2359; genus JAHDDV01. The sequence continues at coordinate 6,606 of JAHDEE010000037.1, read as the reverse complement.
CACCTGGCTCGCTGGCAACAACTGTTATATCCAATGTAGCAGTTGCACCGGCAGCAAGAGAACCTACTGTCCAGATGTCCGAACCATCAGAGTAAACACCTGTGCTTGCAGCATCAGAGATGTAAGTCACATAGCTAGGAAGGTTATCAAACACTTCCACACCAGTAGCGTCATCAGGACCTTGGTTGCTTACAGTAATGGTATAAGTGAATGAATCACCTACAGTCACAACTGCAGCATCGCTGGTCTTAGTAAGCGATAGATCGATAACTGGCTCATCCTCTGGGTTAATGTTTGTGGTAGCATTGTCTTCGTCATCCTCAGACTGGTCACCATCATCATTGTTTGGAGTAGAGTCGATATCCTGCTGATCTACAGCAATTACCTGAGCAACGTTTAAGATAGAGCCTTCAGCGTCAGCAGTCACAACGATGTCCAGAGTTGCAGATTCTCCGGCAGCAAGGCCAGAAACGCTCCATATTCCAGTACCTGAGCTGTAAGTACCTGTTGAAGGTGCATCCGATACGTATGATACATTACCAGGAAGGTTGTCGAATACCTCTATGTTAGTGGCTTCGTCTGGACCCTGGTTAGTCAATGTCAATGTATAGATGAATTGATCACCTATGTTAACTGTAGTTGGAGTAGATGTCTTCTCCAATGATAGATCAACAACAGGCTCAGCTGGGTCAACAGCAGTTACACCTGCATTGTCCTCGTCATCCTCTGACTGATCACCATCATCATTGTTTGGAGTAGAATCGATATCATCTTGTCCAGCAGCTGTAACCTGAGCAATATTCTCGAAGCTTCCAGCAGTAATTACTTCTGCAAGAATTTCAAGAGTAGCAGTGCTACCAGCGGCCAATGTTCCAATGTTCCACATGCCAGTACCTGGGCTGTATGAGCCAGTGCTGGCTGCAAAACCCTGGAAGGCTACCTGTACAGGAAGATTGTCAATTACCATTACACCAGTTGCATCATCAGGACCAGCATTTGAAACTGTTACAGTGTAAGTAACAAGATCACCTACAGTTACCTGAGCAGCATCAACTACTTTGGTCAAGTCCAAATCAATGATTGGCTCATCTTCTGGGTTAACAGTTACGTCAACACCGTCTTCGTCATCTTCTGACTGATCACCATCATCGTTGTTCGGAGTTGAATCAATATCAGTCTGACCAGCAGCAGTTACCTGGGCGATGTTTGTAATACTACCTTCAGCATCAGCAGTAACTGTGATATCCAAAGTAGCAACACCACCTGCGGCAAGTGAACCAACATTCCACATTCCTGAGCCTTGGCTGTATGTACCAGTGCTAGTAGCAGATGATACGTAGCTCACGTTTCCAGGAAGATTATCGAATGCAATTACACCTGTTGCATCATCTGGACCTTGATTGGTCAGTGTGATGGTATAAGTGAACTGGTCTCCGATATTAACGATTGTTGCATCAGAAGTCTTAGTCAATTCAAGATCAATAACAGGAGTGTTTGGCTCAGTAACGGTTACAGACGCATTGTCTTCGTCATCTTCGCTTTGATCTCCATCGTCATTGTTCGGTACAGAATCAATATCATCCTCTTCAGCAGCAACAACCTGTGCAACATTCGTGTAAGAGCCTGCAACAGTTCCTTCAACAGTCATTGTCAAAGTAGCTGTAGCACCAGCAGCCAGATCACCAACGAACCAGGTATCAGCGCCTTCACTATAAGTTCCAACGGAAGTAATATCTCCCAGGTAAGTCAATCCAACAGGTAGGTTGTCAAATACAGACACCTGTGTTGCATCGTCAGGACCTTGGTTGGTTACAGTAACTGTGAACGTGAAGTTCTCACCTTCTTCAATCAAAGCAGTGCTTGCAGTTTTAGTCACTTCAAGGTCGATGATCGGATCACCAAGCTCGTTGGCTGTAACTGTAGCATTGTCTTCATCATCTTCTGATTGATCACCATCATCATTATTTGGAGTAGAATCGATATCATCCTGACCTGCTGCAATGATCTGAGCAATATTGTCGAATGTACCAGCTTCTGCAGCCTCAACGATGATAGTCAAAGTGGCAGTTGATCCCACAGCAAGGTCACCAATCATCCATTGTCCCGTAGCTGGGATGTATGAGCCAGTGCTTGTGCTGAATCCTTGGTAATCTACATTTGTAGGTAGGTTATCCAGTACCATTACACCTGTAGCATCATCTGGACCTTGGTTGGTCACAGTGATTGTGTAAGCAAACTCGTCACCTACTGTTACCAAAGCAGCATCTGCAACTTTAGTCAGCTCAAGATCAGAAACTGGCTCATCAACAGGATTAACAGTAACACCTGCGTTATCTTCATCATCTTCACTCTGATCTCCGTCATCATTGTTTGGAGTAGAGTCGATATCATCTTCACCAGCAGCACTGATCTGAGCTACGTTTACGTAGTCACCAGCAATATCAGCACTTACGGTCATTTCGATAGTAGCAGTTGCTCCGGCAGCAAGGTCGCCGATTGTCCACATAGCAGTAGCAGGACTATAAGTACCTGTGCTAGCGTCAGAGCTGATATAACCTAGGCCTGTAGGCAGTAGATCGAACAACTCAACACCTGTGGCATCGTCTGGCCCCTGGTTAGTAACCGTAACCGTGAAGATTACTTCGTCACCAACAGTTACTAGAGCAGCATTTACATTCTTAGCAACTTCAAGATCAATCAACGGAGGATTGATAGGCTCTACAGTTACAGTAGCATTGTCTTCATCATCCTCACTCTGATCACCATCGTCGTTGTTTGGAGTAGAATCAATATCATCTTGTTCAGCTGCAAATACCTGAGCGATGTTAGTGTAAGTACCAGGTACGCTGGCTTCCACTTCCATAGTCAATGTAGCTGTTGCACCTGCTGCAAGATCACCTATTGTCCATGTATCAAGATTCTCGCTGTAAGTACCCGTTGAAGGAGCATCTGATAGGTATGTCAAACCTGAAGGCAGGTTATCGAATACGCTAACACCAGTTGCGTCATCTGGTCCCTGGTTGTTAACCGTTACTGTGAACGTGAATGATTCACCTTCAGTAATCAGTACCTGGCTAGCAACTTTAGTTACTTCAAGGTCAATGATTGGCTCAGGAAGTTCTTCGACTACAATGCTCGCATTGTCTTCGTCGTCCTCGCTCTGATCTCCGTCATCATTGTTTGGAGTAGAGTCGATATCAGCTTCATTAGCAGCGCTAACCTGAGCGATATTCGTGTAATCACCAGCCACATCGGCAACGATGGTAATGTCAATAGTAGCTGTTGCTCCTACTGCAAGATCACCAATTGTCCATGTTCCAGTAGCCGGGCTGTAAGTACCAGTGCTAGGCACATCACCAAGGTAAGTCAAACCTGCAGGAAGCAGATCGAATACTTGTACACCTGTTGCATCAGCTGGCCCCTGGTTAGCTACAGTCACCGTGAAGGTGAAGCTATCTCCAACAAGACCCGCTGCAGTATCTACAGTTTTGGTCAACTCGAGATCAGTCAAGACATCTGAGACAGTTACCGTAGCATTGTCCTCATCATCTTCACTTTGATCTCCATCATCATTATTTGGATCAGAATCAATGTCAGCTTCTTCATGTGAAGTAACCTGAGCAATGTTCTCGAAGCTTCCGGCAACATCAGCACTAACTGTGATAGTCAATATTTCCGTTTGTCCGGCAGCCAGACTTCCGATCACCCAATCGCCACTAGCAGCGGTGTAATCACCTGTGCTTGGAGCATCTGAGATGTAAGTCAATCCAGTTGGAAGGTCGTCGTTTACAACTACGTTAGTAGCAGTATCAGGACCGTCATTCGTTACAGTGATGGTGAATGTAAAGTCATCACCTATTGAACCTGCATTCGCATCAACTTCCTTAGTCAATGAAATGTCAACCATTTCTTCAACGATTTCAACGCTAGCGTTGTCTTCATCATCTTCAGACTGGTCACCGTCATCATTGTTTGGAGTAGAATCGATATCATTCTCATTAGCAGCAGAAACCTGAGCAATGTTTGTGAATGATCCTACTTCAGTAGCAAGAACTGTGATGGTCATAGTTGCAGTTTCACCTGCTTCCATTGTTCCAATCATCCAGGTACCAGTGAATGGACTGTAAGTACCAGTTGTTGGGTTGGCACTGTCATAAGTCAATCCAGTAGGAAGGTTGTCAAATACTTCTACACCAGTAGCTGTATCTGGACCCTGGTTAGTCACTGTCAATGTGAATGTAAAGAAGTCGCCTTCCATTCCCATATCCGCGTCAACTGTCTTAGTCAATGAAAGATCGATTACTTCATCAGTTACAGAGATAGAAGCGTTGTCTTCGTCATCCTCAGACTGGTCGCCATCATCGTTGTTTGGAACTGAATCGATATCATCTTCATTAGCGCCAATTACCTGCGCTACGTTAGTGTAATCACCTGCCTGATCAGCAGATACTGTGATCTCCAATGTAGCTGTAGCACCAACTGCAAGGTCGCCGATCATCCATTCGCCAGTTGAAGCAGTATAGTCACCTGTGCTTGGAGCATCAGAGATATACGTCAAGCCGGTTGGTAGATCATCATTAACCATAACACCGGTAGCGGCATCTGGTCCCTGGTTTACAACAGTGATGGTGAATGTGAATTCATCACCAACTGATCCTAGTACAGCGTTCACTTCCTTAGTCAACTCAATATCTGAGATTGGATCAGGAATTTCAGTAACAGTGATTGAAGCGTTGTCTTCGTCATCCTCAGACTGGTCGCCATCATCGTTGTTTGGTACTGAGTCAATATCATCTTCAGTAGCTGAAGTTACTTGAGCAATGTTGGTGTAATCACCTGCAATCGGTGCACTAACAGTAATCTCAAGAGTAGCAGTAGCACCAACAGCTAGATCGCCGATTACCCATTCGCCTGTAGCAGCAGTGTAATCACCAGTGCTTGGAGAATCAGATAGGTAAGCCAACAATGCCGGTAGGTCATCGTTTACTACAACACCAGTTGCAGCATTTGGACCCTGGTTGGTTACTTCAATTGTAAACGTAAACTCATCACCTTCCTCGCCTAGAACAGCATTAACTGTCTTAGTCAATTCCAGATCTGCGATTGGAGGATCAATTGGATCGACAGTGATAGACGCATTGTCTTCATCATCTTCGCTTTGGTCTCCATCATCATTGTTGGTCTGAGAATCGATATCATCCTGATCAGCTTCAGTTACCTGAGCAACATTTGTGTAATCACCAGCAACCGGAGCCGCAGTTGTAATTTCCAATGTAGCAGTAGCACCTACAGCCAAATCTCCAACTACCCAGTCACCTGTGGCAGCTGTGTAATCACCTGTGCTTGCTGAATCACCAAGGTAAGTCAACAATGCTGGCAGGTCATCATTAACGACAACACCTGTTGCATCATCTGGTCCCTGGTTAACGATTGTGATTGTCCAGATGAATTCATCTCCTTCAACACCGAGAACTGCATTTACAGCCTTAGTTACTTCAAGATCAATGATTTCTTCCGGTACATAGAAGCCGAAGTCAGCATCTACATAATCCTCACCTTCACCAAGTGCAACACTATCGTTGCTTGGAGTTGTCAAGACAGTTCCATCAGGACCTGTTCCTACAGTCACCAGATAGTCTCCAGCAGGTAGCTCTTCGAAGAGATACAAGCCGTCAGCATCTGTAGTGGTAGTTTCAGTAGTTCCATCTGGGTATGTCAAAGTAACTTCAACATTTTCAATTCCCATTTCACCAGCATCCTGGATACCATCATTGTTCAAATCGAACCATACATAGTCTCCGATAGATCCTAGCTCACCAATAATTACGCTAGCGTTATCTTCGTCATCTTCTGACTGATCGCCATCATCATTGTTGGTTGAAGAGTCAATATCAGTCTGATCTGCTGCAATAATTTGTGCAACATTTTCAAACTCACCTGCAGTATCACCTGTAACTGAGATTGTCAGCGTTGCTGATGCACCTGCTGCCAAATCACCAATTATCCAGTTTCCTGTTGCAGGAGTATAATCACCTGTGCTTGGGTTGTCGCTTACATAGCTCAATCCAGCTGGTAGATCGTCGTTAGCTACAACACCAGTTGCGTCATCAGGACCTTGGTTAGTAACTGTCAACTCGAATACGAAAGTATCACCCTCGTTTCCAGCATCTACATCTACATCCTTAGTCAATGATAGGTCGATGATTGGTTCAGTAACCGTAGTACCTGCATTATCTTCATCATCCTCAGACTGATCACCGTCATCGTTGTTTGGATCTGAATCAGGATCTTCCTGGTCAGACGCTACAACCTGTGCAGTGTTCACATAATCACCTGCCTCAGCAGCCAATACTGTAATCTCTAGTGTCGCAGTGCTTCCAGCAGCCAATTGGTCTACTGTCCACAATCCAGTACCGGCACTGAAGTTACCTGCACTTGCGCTATCAGAAATGTATTCAACTCCGGTAGGTAGGTTCTCTGCTACTGCGATTCCTGTCGCATCAGCTGGACCTTCGTTAGTCAGAGTCAATGTATAAGTGAATGTCTCACCTTGAACGATTGCATCTGTGCTTGCAACTTTCTCTAGTGAAAGGTCAGCTACACAGC
>JAHDEE010000266.1:3702-7356 GCA_020629005.1 Chitinophagales bacterium | reverse complement strand
TGCTCTTTGCTCTTTGCTCTTTGCTCTTTGCTCTTTGCTCTTTGCTCTTTGCTCCGATAAAGCCCTTTTCAGTAATGAATCGATTGTTAAAAACTGCATGCTTGTTAATTGTGCTAGCACTGTTTTGCCTGTCTTCAAGCCAGGGACTGAAGGCTCAGGAAAAGCTATCCGAGAAATCGGAGTTCAGCGTGTTGACTTGCAGTTATGGGCATGAGTTATTCACCACTTATGGGCACAGTGCCTTGCGGGTTCGTGACTATGAGTCGGGCTTTGACAAGGTTTTCAACTGGGGCACTTTCAACTTTAGCGAGCCCAATTTTTACCTGAAATTTATCCGGGGCAAATTGCCTTATCGGCTGGCTGCAGCTGGCACCGAGCGCTTCAAGAAATCCTACGCAGTGGAGCAGCGCTGGGTGGAGGAGCAGGTGCTGGATTTGAGTCAAGAACACAAGGATAATTTATACGAATTACTCAAGGAAAATTACAAACTGGAGAATCGTTCTTATCAATACGATTTCTTCTACGACAACTGTTCCACCAGAATTTTGGATCTATTGATCGATGCGACTGATGGCCGGCTCATTCTGCCCAGCGTGCAAATGGATCATACCTACCGCACCCTGATTGATGAATTTCAGGATCGACATCCCTGGGGCGATTTAGGCATCGATATCATACTCGGTACGCCTACCGATATAGAAGCCGGTGCCAGCGAGCGTTCCTTTTTGCCCTATTATCTTTCTGCTGCCTTACAAGGTGCTCAGATAGGCAACAAGCCGTTGGTACGTTCGCAAACACGCATGCTGGATTTGCCCGACATCCCTCAGCCGACCTCCTTTTTTCTCAGTCCAATCTTCATATTTGCCCTGTTGTTTCTGTTCATCACCGCCTTTACTTTCTGGCAGCGAAAAAGTGGCTCAACCGCAACCTGGCTGGATAAGCTATTGTTCTTCATCGCTTCCGTGCTAGCCTTGTTCATGTTCTTTATGTGGTTTGGCACCGACCATCAGGCCACCTGGCGCAATCCCAATTTTCTATGGGCATTGCCCACGCATTTCATCGCCTTGTTGCTCTTATTCAAACGCAGCAAACCAACCTGGCTCAAGTATTATTTTTGGCTTGCCATGGCTTCAGCCGTACTGTTTATGTTGTACCATCTCCTCATGGCTCCCGGCATGAATTACGTGCTCTTGCTGATAGCGGGGATTTATATGATACGGTGTGGCTTTTTGTCGAAGTTGGTGGATTCCAATCTACAAGGGCAATCTAGCTTTCAATAGTAATCTCTTGTGCAAGATCACCCAATCATTTCTAATTTCTCTTTGCAAATTGATCTTTGCAAAAATTTGGAGCGAAGCGCCCCCGGTCGTGGAAACGGTCTCCCCGTGTTCCGCTATTATTCACCACCCATCAGCTTGTTTCGCCACACTGCCTGGCGTCTCTCCTATCGTCGAGCCACCATGCAGCGGGCTCCACTGGCGCTGCTGGGTGGTTCATAGCCGCTGCACCCGGGGCTAGATTGCAGCGGAGTGGCTCGTGGTGCTAAGGGATGGAGAATCAATAACTGTCCATTTTGACTTGCTAGAAATGATTTATGTCGATTGCCAGGACAAACCTGGCCGTCAAATGCTGTTTTGTGTCCAGCACAAGTTCAAGCCACTACCTCAAACTTTACCTCCGAATCCAGAGCGCCAAAAATTCGGAATATCGTGCCAATGGTCATGTTTGACGTGCCGTTTTCAAGCTTCGAAATCTGAGACTTGGATACACCGATTGAGGCTCCGAGTTCTTGCTGTGTGAGCCCTTTACTCATTCTTACCTTCTTGATGAGTTGGCCAAATTGCAAGAGTTTGATTCTGAACTCGTATTCATCTCTATTGCGAGTGCCTATTTTTCCAATCAATTTATCTTCAACTTCTTCTAGCTTGTATGTTTTCATCTTTCGTTGTTTTTACGGAAATACTCTCTTCTGAGACTCTTCGCTCGCTCTATTTGTTTTGGATGCAGCTTTTGGGTCTTCTTGACAAGCCCATGAGTGCAAACCATTAGAGCGCCCTTTTGCTTGTCCCAAAATGCCAGCAAACGAATGTGTCTGCCGGAGTAATAGGTTCGGAATTCCCAAATTTCTTTGTCAATTTTCTTTAGGCGTTTTGGGTCAATTTTGAATCTTGAAATCCGGATATTTTCTAAGACCTTCTCTCGTGACTTTCTATCAAGAGTGCCTAGAAATACAAATGCTTCTTCAAGAAACTCTACATCGAACCGATAACTTTCCTTTTTCATGTCATATCCTCTAAGGTAATGCAAGTTGATATTTATGGCAACTTAATTGTCGGCATAAGCTGCTAACTACATACGATGTCACCACAAAGCCAAGCCGAACGCAGGTTCTTGATACTGATAATGGCAAGTCAAATGAGCTTCGGGAAGATTTTTTCGTGGTTACTATTTAGTAGAGTGTTTGGGAGTGTTGATTCCACAAAATTGCCCTGGTTTTTTTAATGTCCTGTGCTCTACATGTAGCAGTTTGTGATAATCTCTTTCATGTTTTTCTTCAATCTTTGAATTGTGCCTCATATTCATATTCCAGCTTGCAGAGTTGGCCGCAGGTACAATGTCATTTGCTATTCCGTAAAGGCGCGACTGTTGGTCATTGTGAGGTGCCAAATTGCTTGGCAGCAATAGTCTGCCAAGATGATTTTCAATGTTTTGCTTTATGAGCAATTCGTGCTTTTGCTTCACACGTGTAATTCGCTTATCTTTCTTCTGCATTGTTGACGCTTGATCACTGATTATCATTAGTAGTAGAAGTCATGGACACAAAAAGAAACGAATACAAGCCCGAATCAGTTAGTCATCCAGGATTGACGCTACGCGAGAAGCTGGCGGAAATGGGCATGGGGGATAAGGAGTTTGCAGTGAGAGTAGGCAAATCGGAGAAAACCGTCACAGCGGTAACTAGTGCAAGCAGTTCGATCACGCCAGATATGGCAGTCAAATTCGAAGATGTGGTCAAGATTCCTGCTTCATTTTGGCTGAAGAGACAACAAAGATATGAGGAGTACCTTGCTCGACTTAAATCTGCCGCGCAGCGGGTGTAAAGGTAGTTTATACTCCAGCACTACCAAGCATCTATCAGCGGATCTACACGATGTTTGGGAGAAAGTCCAATTATTCAGTTATCGACACGTTATAGGTCTAGAGCTAAGTTTTGGTTTACTTTTTTTCATGGAGCGGCGCATATTCTGTTGCATGGAAAAAAGCACATCTCTCTGGAAAATGTGGACTACAGCGATATAGACCACGGAAAAGAAAAAGAGGCCGATGCATTTGCGTTCAAATATATAAGCAGTCTAGATTAAGCTCAATCCGAGGTATGGCTACTCATCCTCACTACAAAACCCAGCACTCCCCTGCTTCCAAATCCCCCATCACCTTCTTAAACTTCACTTGAAGCAGCTTCCGGCCATCCTTGTATTCTACATCGATCTTTTCATTGCGGCCGTACTTCTTTTTGAACTTGCTGCCGCCGACGATTCGCAAACGAGATTCAGGTTTGCTCGTTGCAGGAACTTCACTCAAAGCTGGCAGCTCAGGAGTGGCGAGATCCAGCGGAACAAAGCATTTTGGAACTTCAGATTCAGGGCTGTACAA
>JAHDEE010000266.1:0-3602 GCA_020629005.1 Chitinophagales bacterium | reverse complement strand
ATACCGGTTTTTGAAGAACAGCCAGCTCACAACAACCAAACTAACCATATAGCCCCGATCGCAACGGCTATGCCTGCCGCTGATGCCGTGGCGCAAGCCGGCCAATGGAGGCTCGGAGCCTGCGGAGAGACTACAGTGGCCGAGCTGAAGCAGGCAGCAGTGGGAGGCATAATAGTGTAGAGCGGGGACACAGTTGGCTACACGGACTTGCCTTTCGCTCCTAAAAAAAATTAGACGTATACTGAATTTGCCTCTGGCGAAATTGTCTGCAAAGATTTTTTAGTTTGTTCATACAGGCTGGGATACTTGGACAACGACACAGAAGGATTGTCGCATGAAATTCCATTCTATTAGGATTATTCTGAGAAATTCCGGAATCTTAGCAGAGAATCAGGCGTTTAAATTTGCAATGCGCGTTATTTAGCATTGTTCAAAAGAGCAGAGGATGGAGTTGGAAGTCATTATTTCGAAACTGGATCGACTTAAAGGTCAATTGGACCAGCTGAGGCCACTGCCCGAGGACCGTCTCAACAGGTTGACACAGAAGCTGAAGTTGGATTGGAATTATCACTCGAATGGGATTGAAGGTAATACTTTATCTCATTCAGAGACTAAATCTTTTATACTGTGGGGGATTACTGCGAAGGGCAAACCCTTTAGAGACTATTTGGAGATGAGAGGTCATCATGCAGCATTGAACAAGCTGTATGAACTTGTGAACAGAGAATTGACATTCACAGAAGGGCTGATTCGCGAATTGCATGAACTCATTTTGGTGGAGCCGTATACAGATGCGCATACGGAGGTTAATCCGGGACATTGGAAGGTATTACCAAATTATCTTTACTCTCCTACTGGGGAAAGAATTGATTTTGCTCCGCCCGCTGCTGTGCCAAAATTGATGAATGAATTGATCAATTGGGTGAACAATCATTTGGATCCGCCAAAGCGAAAAAAGCGAAAGTATGACTTACATCCACTCTTGATTGCTGCTGGTTTCCATAGTCAATTTATATCTATCCATCCTTTTGGTGATAGTAATGGGAGAATGGCGAGAATACTGACTAATCTGATCTTGATGTCATGTGGTTATGCTCCAGCCATAGTGAAGCTAGATGATCGGGTTGACTATTACACGGCCATTAATACCAGTAGGCTGGATGATCCAGAGCAGTTGGCAATTTTCTTGGGTAAGGCAGCCATCGAATCACTTGAGTTGGCAATTAAGGCAGCAAAGGGAGAGCCTATTGAAGAAGATGGAGATATTGACAAGGAATTGCAACTTCTGGAGCAAAAGCTACAAAGTAAGAAGATTGAACTGGAGTTGAAATCTCTTGATGGCTTGCAGAGGATAGCAGAGCATAGTTGTTTTCCTTTCTTTGAGCAGTTGGTAATGGGGCTTTCTAAGTTTGACAATCTCTTTGAGGACGCAACAAAGTTGGTTTATCTGGATGCTGCTGCGATTGAGCAACCGATCGAGCAGAGAAAGATGGAAATATTGGACAGGCTATCTAAAAAGCAGATCGATAGGCTGGCGCTTTCCTATGTATTCAATGACCTCAAAAATACGGTGGAGCAGGTAAGAGAAAGGGTTAACTTAAGATTCGACTTCCGGAATAGCGACTATACGATTTCAGACAATTTGACTAACACAGAAGTTAGATTTACCTATGGCAACATGATATCGCAAGAAGAGATGGCCGAATGGATCAAGAAAATCCAGCGGGCATTTTTGACCAGGCTGAAGCGCTACATCGAAGATTGACAAACTCACTGTGTGCAGGAGTCTCAAACTGAACGTATTTGGCCAAACGGATTTTTACCTGTAGCTTTTCAATACCTTTTGCGCTTATTTCGTCTCACATTCACAAAGCCAGAAAGCAGATGCAAGAACGTACAATTTGGGAAGGCCATCCCAACCATTTGATCAATTTGCCCGTATTTACTATTTGCGGGTTCTTTATTGGTGTATTTGTGATGGTTGGCTTTTACTTGGGGTTGTTGATACCCCTTTGTTATGGGCTGTATGTTTGGTATGAAAATAAATGCTTCAATTATGAACTCACGACCGAGCGATTATTGTTAAGTACGGGAGTGTTTGGCCGAAATACAGAAGAACTGGAGCTGTATAGAATCAAGGATTTGAGTGTGGAGGAACCCTTCGTGCTACGACTGATGGGACTGGCCAATATCAAACTGACAACTTCGGATAAAACCCTGCCGGAGATCCGCATTCGTGCGGTAAACGATGCCAGGGAGTTAAAAGATAAGATTCGTAAACAGGTAGAATTGCTACGAGATACTAAGGGCGTTCGAGAGATCGACGGAATATAACATTGTCGGAACTGATTAGCGACACATAACCATTTTAATTGATTTTGTTGTTGGGATAGCCTATCTTAATAGAACCCCAACAAAACTTAGATACAACGATTTATGAGGACTCTCAATTGGCAGAGCTGGACCCCACAGCTGCCCAAACTACCCCGTCCCACCCTCAAAGACCATTTTCCTGAGGCAGAAATCCAGGAAAAGTATACTACCAAAGACTCGCAGTTTGTCGAGATTGACGGCCTGAAAATTCACTATCGAGACCAGGGCAGTGGCCCGGTATTGGTGCTGGTGCATGGGCTGATTTCTTCCCTACACATCTGGAATAAATGGACGGAATTGCTAAAGAGCGATTTCCGTGTGATTCGTCTTGATTTGCCTGGTTTTGGGCTGAGCGATGCGCCAGAAACGGTAGGGCAGGATCTGATCGACAATTATGTAAAAACAATCAAAGGATTGCTGGATCACCTTGGAATAGACAAATGCCATATCGGAGGCAGCTCCATGGGCGGCTGGGTGGCCTGGGAAATGACTTATCAGCATCCGGAGTTGATCGACAAAATGGTGCTGGTATGCCCGGCGGGTTACCAGACCAAGGAGCAGCAGCCCAATGGTTTCAAATACATGAAACCCTTTTTTACTCGCTATTTGGAGCTGCTCACTTTCCCTCTTTTCCTCACGCGCTACATGGTGATGCATCGCGCTTTCAGTCAGCGCATTTTCATCAAACAAGACATGCTACTACGTCGCTATGATCTGATCAATCGCAAGAGCAACCGTATGTTTTTGGCCAAACTCTGTGGGCTCGAACTCTATCCAAAGCTAGAGCGCATCAAACAAATCAAACACAATTCCCTCATCATGTGGGGCGACAAAGACGAAGTGATAGAGAGCAAACATGCCTACCAGTTCCGCTGCGATTTGGAGAACAGCAATCTGGTCATGTTTGAAGGTCAGGGCCATGCGCCTTGTCAGGAAGTGGTCCATCAAACGGTCTTCCATACCAAGCGGTTTTTGAATGATGAAATGACGGATAGGGAACGTTTTACTTATGAGCGGGTGGTTTTTGTTTAGGGTTTCGGATTTGCTAATCCTCAAAATTATTTGGAGCGAAACATGCTCTTTCGTGTAAGCGGGCTACGCGCTATCCATTCCAATGGAGCAACCAGCAGGGCGCTTCGTGGATCCACTGGCACGGTCTCCTCCTAAGGTCGGAGCCCCAGCCCGTGGCCACTCAGTCGTCCTGCTGGCCGCTCCATTTTCATTTCTAT
>JAHDEE010000265.1:4200-7426 GCA_020629005.1 Chitinophagales bacterium | reverse complement strand
TCCCTTAGCTAAGATAAACCCTAAGGAGAAGCGAAATCAGGCTATTGGAAATTCGAGGCCTTCGGCTTTATACTTGTGGCCTGACAGTTGTTATTCGTAGAGCATTCTATTGTTGAGCTACATTGTTGTGAGATTCGGCAACCGCGATGAGAATCTTCGTCTATTGTGGTCGAAACTGCAACTGTTGAATAATCGGCAAAAACTAGCTAATTTGAGGCTGGCTGGTTCTGGGATCAAATCTTTAATGAAATAGACGAATGATTAAGCAATTCTCGTTTTCTAATGTGCTGGCTTTGCTGGTCCTCCTGGCTCTTTTGGCCTCTTGCAATCGCAGCTCCAAAGTGGAAGTTAAAGATACTTCAGGAATGCACCAGGCTACCGAAGCCGAAATCGAAAAGTTGGTAGAGCAGTTCATACTGGCAGAACCAGGCAGCACCATCAAAATTCCTGCCGGCTACTTTGAATTAAGCACACAGTTGCTTATCAATAAAGTGAATGACCTGACTATCAAAGGGGCAGGCATGGAAGAAACTATATTGTCTTTCAAAAATCTACGTGCTGGTGGTGAAGGCATGAAAGTGATCGGGGACAATATCTTGCTTGAAGATTTCTCCGTACATGATGCTCCTGGAGACGGGCTAAAAACTCAACACTGCAATGGCATTACCATGCGCAGGGTAAATGCAACCTGGACCAACGGAGATAAGTCCAAAAACGGGACCTATGCACTTTATCCAGTGCAGTGCACCAATGTGGTTATGGATCAATGTACCGCTTCCCATTCGAGAGATGCGGGCATTTATGTTGGCCAGTCTAAAAACATTGTTGTGAAGAACTGCACTGCGTTTGGAAACGTAGCCGGAATCGAAATTGAAAATAGCTCCAATGCCGAGGTGTACAATAATAAGGTTTATGACAATGCCGGTGGAGTGCTTGTGTTTAACCTTCCCAGACTACCAATGGCTGATGGGGAAAGAACCAAAGTGTATAACAACGAAATAATCAACAACAATCACATCAATTTTGCGGTGCCGATCAGCGAAGGTCCGAACGGCAATACAGTTACGATGATCCCTCCAGGCTCAGGGGTGATTTTGCTCGCAGCAAAAAACGTCGAAATTTATAACAACAAGATTGAAGGTAATAAGACAGTTGGTGTAGCCATTGCCAACTACCACATTACCGAGTTTCCGATAGATACGGAGAATGGCTGGTCGCCTTATAGCCGTGATATCTACATCCATGACAATGAGTTTAAGCGGCCATTGGCTTTGCCGGATATGAGCAAAGATTTGGGAAAATTGATCGCTGCCAAGAACGCTCATGGTGTGGGAAAGACGCAGGATATCCTGTACGATGGTTTCTTTGACGATAATATATCTAAGGATATCAGCACCAATCCCATGAATATTTGCGTGAAGGAGGAAGAAGCGGCTGATCTGCTCTTTACCCGATTCGACCTAAGAAATGGATTGGATGGATTGAAAGCCTATAAAGATCTTAGTCCCTTCACCTGCGAACATCCTGTACAGACAGATGTTAAAGCAATAAGCAGTCTGTAATCAGCCTTTATGAGAAATTATATTGTCTTGTTGCTAACGATCGCTACGATCGTATCAGCAGTGCTTAGTTCCTGTCGGAAAGAGGCTGTGTTTCGCAGCCCCGAGCAGATCGTGTTTGCTGAGTTGCCTTATGAGCAATTGTCTGATTATGGTTTCTTCAAAGGGCAGCTGAGCGACCTCAAACCGCAGGAAACGGTACTGCCTTATGAACCCGTTTCCAGCCTCTTCTCTGATTATTCCCATAAGTCACGATTTGTTTGGATGCCAAAGGGAAGCCCGGCAAAACTATTGGATAACCAAGAAGGTGAAATAGAGTTTGAAAACCAGACCATTCTGATCAAGAATTTCTATTATCCTGAAGACTTCAAGAAACCAGAAGGAAAGCGAAGAATCGTTGAAACACGGCTACTGGTCAAGCTGGAAGGTAAATGGGAGTCCTACCCATATCTCTGGGCAAAAGACCAGAGCGAGGCCAAGTATAAAATCACCGGCAAGACTTTTCCAGTCGACTTCAAACTGGAGGATGGAACTGCTCAGCATATAGATTACATTCAGCCCAACAAAAATCAATGCAAAAGTTGCCACAACAAGAATGAGGTATTAAAGCCTATTGGCCCAAAGCTTAGAAATCTGGATTTCCCATTGGATTATGGAGATGGCTCACCAAAAAATCAGATGGAAAAGTGGGCGGAGTTTGGATACTTGAAAGGCTACGCCGGGACGAAAGGAGGTATGTGCATGACCAACTACGCGGATGCTTCACAACCGATTGAGAAACGTGCACGTGCCTATCTCGACATCAATTGCGGACATTGCCATAGTCAGGATGGGCCAGCTAGTACATCTGGCATGTTTCTGACCTGGGAGCATACTGATCCTGCGGATTGGGGTGTAATGAAGCCACCAATAGCTGCTGGCATTGGAGCTGGCCCACACAAATATGGTATTCTGCCTGGCAAGGCAGATTCCTCCATCATGGTACACAGAATGAAATCTACCCAACCTGCAGTAGCAATGCCGGAGATTGGAAGAGTGATGGTAGACAAGGAGGGAGTCGCACTAATCAGTGAATGGATCAACCAAATGCCCGCGAACAAGAAGTAAAACGCACAAGTTGCTTGTTTACTCTACTCATACTCAATCGTTCCTGGAGGTTTTGAGGTGATGTCGTACAGTACCCGGTTCACATTGGGAACCTCATTGATGATGCGATTTGAAATCTGCTCCAAAACAGGGAACGGAATTCTCGCCCAGTCGGCAGTCATTCCATCCACGCTGGTCACAGCCCGAAGTGCAACAGCGTGACTGTAAGTCCGCTCATCCCCCATCACACCCACCGATTGCATACCAGTAAAGGCGGCAAAATACTGCCAAATTTCCGGTGCTAGTCCTGCCTTCTTCACTTCTTCTCTAAAAATATGATCGGCATCCTGCACCAACTTGATTCGCTCTTCCGTTATCTCTCCAATAATCCTGATTGCAATGCCAGGCCCAGGAAAAGGCTGCCTATCGACCAAATGATCAGGCAAACCTATAGCCCTGCCTACTTCGCGAACCTCATCCTTAAATAAGTCCCGAAGCGGCTCGATAATCTCCTCAAAATCCACATGCTCCGGCAGGCCTCCAACATTGTGGTGACTCTTGATCAGGGCAGCACTTCCATG
>JAHDEE010000265.1:0-4100 GCA_020629005.1 Chitinophagales bacterium | reverse complement strand
ACGGATGAGTCTACTCCGCCGCTGAGTCCACAAAGTACCCGCTTCTCTCCTATTTGCTGACGAAGCTGCTCGATACTGTTTTCGGCAAAAGCCTGCATCTCCCAGTCTCCCCGGCAACTACATACTTTATACAGGAAGTTCTCGATCATTTTTGTGCCAGCGGTTGTGTGCACGACCTCGGGATGGAATTGAACACCGTAGATTTTACGTTCGTCGTTGGCTACTGCCGCCACAGGGCAAGTGTTTGTGCTGGCCAGGATCGAGAATCCTTCTGGCACCTCAGCCAGATGATAGGTGTGGCTCATCCAGCAATTCGAGCTTGCAGGCACTTCAAGCATAAGCTCGTGATCTGAATCACTTTGCAATTGTTTTCTGCCATATTCCCTATGCTCGGCAGCTTCCACTTTTCCCCCATGCATATAACCCAGCAACTGCAGCCCATAGCAGATTCCGAAAATTGGAATCCCCAAATTCAGGATTTCCGGGTCTAGTTTAGGAGCATCCTGCTCAAACACCACAGAAGGACCACCGCTTAGTATAATTCCCTTGGGATTAATCGACCTTACTTCCGCAGCGGTGATGGCACTGCTACGCACCTCACAATACACTTTGGCTTCTCTCACTCTACGAGCAATCAATTGTCGATATTGCGCCCCAAAGTCCAGGATAAGAACTGTTTCTCTATTCATTTTTTACATCGCAGTAAAGCTCCAAACCTCCGACCAAGGGCCCTCCACGTTATAGTGTACTGCACGAACCCGCCAATAGATTAAAACCGAAGTTTGGCTCTGCACATTGTGGTCGATTCCGATCAGATTTCCACGTTCATATTCGATGCTAGTGAATGCCTCATCGGAGGCAAATTGAACCGTATAATGTGTAGCCTCGTCGACCTCAGTCCACTTGAGAGCAATATTGTTCATATCAGCATTGCCACCATTGTCAGGCAAAACGAGCAGTGGTTGCTCAGGAGTAGAATAACAGACTTCCTGCTCTTGTGCTTCAACACTAAAGGATATCCGCTCACACCAATCACTTTCTCCCTCCGCATTACCTGCAGACATTCTCAAGTAGTAATCCCCATTACTCAAATCAAATATGGTCCGGGTGACATCGGCGAATAAATGCTCTTCCACATATCGGCTTTCCACCAGCGAATTTGTGCTGAAAGACTCATTTGTAGCAATGCGAATCTCGTAGTATTGCGCATCTTCTATCTGGTCCCAATCAACTAATACACAGTTTCCCAGCAATTGCTCCGCTGAAGGAAACACAATCTCAGGCGAAGCGGGAATAGTTAATTCAGGTTCCGAAGGATTATCATCCTTTCCACAGCCAAAGCAAAGCAGGCCGACAAAGAGCCAGCATAAGCTGCTGTATTTGAAAAATAATCGACCTTTTGAGCTCCTGATCACGTGCATCTCTTTTTTGCAAAAATTGTCGCTCTACATTCGTTCCGGAACCGGAATTCCCAACAGCGACAAGCCCTTTTCCAATATGACAGAAACGGCCTTTGACATGGCCAACCTGCCTTTCTTCAAGGCCTCAGTCTCGGCATCTTTTACAGAATGTGCCGACCAAAAACTACTGTACAGCTTACACAATTCAAACAAATAGTTTGCCATCAGGTTTGGGCGATACTGCTCAGCTGCATTCACCGCGACCTGATTAAAGTCTGCCAGCTTCAACAAAATCTCCATCTCCTTGTCTTCCTTCAAAACCGACCAATCTACCTTAGCATCCAGGTCTGAAGCCAAACGTTTGCAGAGAGAGTTGATACGAACAAACTGATAGTGTAGATAAGGGCCAGAATCGCCATCCCACTTCATCCATTCGTCCAAATCAAAAACGATAGGTTTCGAAGGATCATATTTCAGCATGCCATATTTTAAGGCTCCTTTTGCAATTATTTTGCCAGTACGATCCAGTTCAGCCTCTGGCCAGGCCTCAGCGGTGCTGTGATCCACAATTTCTTGCTTCGCATGCGCCTCCATTTTGCGCACTATGTCCATTACAGGCACCACATTCCCCTCTCTGGAAGCCAACATACCCTCCGAAGTCGAAACAAAATCATATTTCAAATGGTAACATTTATCCGCATGTTCAAATCCCATTCGCTTCAAACAAGCAAAAACCTGCTTAAAATGATGCTCCTGACGCTTGTCAACTACGTAGATATTCTTTTCCACCTCATAATCCGCAAATTTCCTTCTTGCAAGCTCCAGGTCCTTCACCGCATAGTTGCCATTTCCATCCGACTTCAGCAACATACAATAATCCAGTCCCTCATCACTGAGATCTACGCCTACAGTCCCCTGAGATTCAATAAAAATTCCTTTTGCAAGATACTCCCTGGCAAGTTTCACAGAGTCACTGTCCACCTCCGACTCCCAATACCACTGATCAAAGCCCACTCCGGCCCAATCATAAGCCTCCTCAAAAGCCTCAATCGACCACTGCCTGGTTTCCTTCCACAAATCATAGTAATCACCCTCTTCGCGCTCCAGTTGCTTTAGCACCTCAGTCAATTCCGCCCGATTCTGCGCCTCCTTTTCCGTCCCGGTCTCTTCCTTCAGCAGTCTATTGCCGGCAGCATACATATTCCCAAGCCAGGCTCCTCTGTCTGTTTCCGGTGCTGGCTCCGTATTCTTGGTCTTCATATACCACAAGCATTTTGCCACATGCGTACCCACATCACCTGGAAAAGTACTGCTTACCACTTCATAATTAGCATAGCGATACAACCTGATTAAAGCATCACCCAAAACAGTATTACGAAGATGACCTATATGCAAAACCTTATGCGTATTTGGCTGCGAATATTCGATCATGGTTTTTGGTGTATCCGCACTTAATTCCCGATCAAAATAGGTACCATCAAGAATACCTTCCAGCACTGAAGCTCCCAGCCGTTCAGGCCCCGCAAAAAAGTTCAGATACGGCCCTACAATCTTGCTGCTCAATCCTGCTTCCAGTTCCGGCAATGCCGCTTCAAGCTCAGCAGCAATCGCCGGCGGAGCCTTGCGCAGCACCTTAGCCAGTGAAAAACATGGATAAGCAAAATGCCCCATCTTCACATTGGGTGGAACACTCAGCAGGGCATAAACCTCTTCCACAGCCACTTCCTGCTCCAGTTTTGCCAACGCCACAGATACAGCAGAAGCAATTTGAAACTTAATTTGATCGTGTAATACCTGCATAAAACATTGAAAATTTGATCGTTAATACACACACAACTGCTAGCTGCACAAAAGTCGATTTTCGACTTTGAAGACCGAAAGTAGCAATCCAAAGCAATAAAAAGAAGAATTTTCTCAACAAAGCTGGACGAAAAATGCTATATTATAAAGGCACTAAAACTCTAGCAAGATGAACAAAGATACACCTGTTTATTACATCATGACCAAAGACCTGATTATTGCTACCACGGGCCACAAACTTTCACAGATCCAGAAGTTCTTTTTGGAGTCTGGAATACAGCATTTGCCTGTCGTCGACAGCGGCGAACTGGTAGGTATTCTCTCAGGTAACGATGTGTTCCGCTTCTATGCTAATAACTATAGCACATTCAATACAGAAGAGGAACTCGATCTTGAATTTAGCTGCTATGCGGAGATGACCAAAAAACCAGTAACCATCACTTCGCGTGATACCATTGGTAGAGCAGCAGAAATCTTTGCGGAAAAGGGATTCCACGCCTTGCCCGTCGTCGACGATGGCAATCTGGTAGGAATCGTTACCAGCATGGACATCATTCGTTATTTCTCGGTATAGTTTGGGATCGACTGCAAAATTAGTTTAATTTAATTTGGAGCGATACAAATAGCCCGCAGAACCGGGCTACCCGCTATCCGTTTCAATGAGCATACCTGTCGGCTGCTTCGCTGCACCGGCTGTACTGTCTGCTTTGGGCAGCCAGTACAGCCGGGCGCTCAGTAGCCGTCAGGCACGCTCATTTACACTTCTATCGGGGCTATTCTGCACCACATTGCCCCGCGCACCAAAAAACCCGAACGACAGTAGCCATCTACAGAAGCAATTCTTCAATTTCATTGGAGAATCAGCTATGATAAGTAAACGTGTGTATAGTCCGGAGCGCA
>JAHDEE010000036.1 GCA_020629005.1 Chitinophagales bacterium | reverse complement strand
TATGACAGAAATAGAAGCCCTTAAAGGTGGTGCGAATTTCGTTTGCGCAGCACTAGTGCTGTTAAGGGTCTTTCAAGTATAATCAATGATCAGGATGTCTGATCGATTTTTTTGAAACTAGCTCACCGCATCTTTCAACATCTCCTGGAGCTTCTCCTGTTGATCGTCTTTGAGTTTGTTTTCTTTAGCACTCAAGTTGGTCAGAGAAGGCACTTTTTTCAAACCCTGCAATTGCTTGTAAGTGAGTTTATTGCTGCTGCAATTGAAATGTGTCAGATTTTCCAGCTTATCGAGTCCCTTGATATCTTTTAATTCATTGTATTCGACTTCAAGTTTGACCAGCGATTTCTGTTTCTGAACTCCACTTGTGCTGCTAAGCTGACAATAGTCCATGTTCAACTTTTTCAGTGCCGGTAGTTCAGGCATATCTTTCAAAGAAGAAATCGGATTGTAGCTGCAATTGAGTTGTTCCAATCGTTCAAAGCCTTTCAATATCTTCAGCGAATCCAGGCTGATATTGAAACATTCAAGGCGCTTTAAACGGCTAAGGGCCTTCAGCTCATCAACAGATTCCAGCAAATTTCCTCCACAAACCAGATGATCGAGTTTTGGAAGTTCCTGAAGTTCCTTGATGCTCTTAATCTTATTCCAGGCGCAGTGCAACTCCTTGAGTTTTGGCAACTTTTCCACGCCCGCAAGCGAGGTGAGCTCGTTGGAGTTTAGCTTGATGCGCTCTAATTTTTCCAGCTTCTCAACACCACGAAGATTCTTGAGCTTCTGATCGGCAACATCCAGTGACTTAAGCTTGCTCAACTTTGCAAGTCCGCTAAGATTGCTGACTTTCGCTTTAAGTTCTCTACCTCTAGGGTTAAGGGATATCCTTGTAAGTTCCAGAATTTCGGACAGCTTTTTGTCAGAAGGCGTAGTCTTAACTTCTTCTCCATCCGTAATAAAATTGAACGCAACTTTCCATTGCCCTTCCAATTCATCCCACCAGGCCTTTCTACCTTTTGCAGTGCTAAGGTCGAGTTCTCCCTGAGACTTTGACTTGGATGTGCTCCTAGTCGTTTTCTTTTGTTCAGTCGAAGGTTTGTCGTCTTTCTCCTGCATCTTCTTCTTGCCTCGATCGCTCGACTTTGTAGCATTGTCTGTTGCCTCTACTTTGGACTGTTTTTCCTTAGTTTCTGATCCTTCCTTTGCAGCAGAAGTATTAGGTGCTGATTCTTTCGAAACCATCTCAATGATTTTCGGAATCATATCTTTTGCCGTGATTTCAAGATGAAAGCGCACCATAGCTCCTATCTCAAGTGATGGGGCTACTTCTTCCAATGCATCTGAAAGCTTGAAAGCAAGTGTCTTCTTTGCATTAGAAGGCTTAATTCTACCTTGTCCGGATTTTAGAGAGGTAATTTTACCCAGGTATATTTTTTCTCCTTTCTTGGCCCGGGCGGCTTGTTTTGTCGGCTTGGCAGCTTTGCTTTCCCTGTTTCCTTTGGCCTGCTTGCCCTCCTTTTTCACTGAAGACTCATTGGTTTGAGCTGTTTCCTCCTTTCGGGCAGAATTCTGCACGGATTCCTGCTTGTTGTCCTTCTTTGCGCTTCCTTTCTTCTGTGGCTGTTCTTTCTGTCTGCCTTTCTCACTCTTGTGATCACGCTTATCAGACTTTCGGTCCTGATCTCTTTCACGGCCGTTATCTCGCCCATTATCCCTACTGCTTTCGCGTTGGTTCTCGCGGCTGTCTCGTTTGTCTCGCTTATCTCGACGCTTGTTGTCTTGCTTGGCAGAATCTTTATCTCGAGCGGCTCCCGGCTTGCTAACTGAACCATTGGTCGAAACATTGGCCTGCGCACCATTGGTACGTTCCTTTCTCGAGTTTTGCTTACTACCCTTGGATTTTCCAACTCTACCTCCATCGCTGGAATCTCCCGATTTCAAACGATCAAATACCTGCTGCACCTGCTTATCTTCCACATAAAGGAAAATTTTGATCGCGCAAGCACCTTTCTTGTTCTTGCCGATTTGGAAAATCACTTTTTGTCCAGGAATCGGGCCATGCTCGGCATGATTAAACTCAGAGCCGTAAAAGAAATAGGACTTATCGCCCTGGTAGGTGATCACCCCATACTCCTTGTCTCTGTCATACCATTCGACTTCCCCTTCGAGCACTTTATCGGACTCCTTGAATTTTCTTGCCACCTTATAGAGGATTAGCTCCTGCTCCAGCTTGTCCAGTCTTTCCTGCATCTCCTCAATGTCATCTCTGGAGAAGGTTACATTATTGGCAAAAAGCTCCCCTTTGTGGTTGCGACCAATTTCAAATTCCACATCCATTTCCTCCTTTACCAGGATGTTCTTTTTGTTGAAGTAGATATCTTCGCCATCCTGACCAGTCACAAATCCCCATCCGTTCTTCTCGTTGAAAGTCTTGACGACCCCTCTCTTTCTCGATTGGATATTGTACTTAAGCCCGTGATAGATCTCTTCAACAGTTTGATCCAAGACCTCGTTAATATCCAGATGCGGTACCATCAGATGATTATCACCACCTAGTTTTGGCTTTCCGCCCTTGAACAGTCTCAGCGGTTGTTTGTTGCGTTCCAACCATGGATATTTATCCAGATAGATTCCAAAGCTATCGTTGCTAATGATGGCCGCATTAAATTTATCGGCCGAGGCAAGTACAAAAGGATCAGCTTTAATGCCGCCAATCACTTGGTAGAAATTATCGTTGTACTTCTTCAGCAATTCATTATAAATGACCTGCTCATTGTCGTTTAGAATATTAAGCGTGCTGGCATCAAACCAGCAATGAAATGACTGACCTCTGGCTAGCAGTACCTCTACCAATTTCAATAAAGGCAACAGCGTAAAATCTGCCGTCTTGTTTCCTCTGTTTCCAGCTTCATATATGTTGGTCTCATGCCATCCACATACATTGGTTCCATCAATAACAAAATCAATTTTTCTGTTATTCTTACTCTCACTCATAAAAAAGCGTTTAATGTTTAATCCGCACCCGAAGGTCGTTAACATCGCGCTTTAAAGCCTGCTTAGCTAGAGAAGAAAGAGGATGAAAAAGAGCCACAACAAAGCAGCTTCTTTTGATTAAGACTGAAGTGATCAAGACAATTGATCAATAGAGTAAGGTGAGATCATCTTTAATGACCTGGCTACAGAATACAGAAAAATAGAATAGCAGCCTTTATGGTCAAAATTTTTATTTTCTATCCCTCAAAATTCAGTCGGACAATATCAGTTTTTTCATTTCCTCCAGCATCTTCCCCATAATTTGTTTTCCGCTTGCAGTCTGCCTTAAAAACGCTAAACCCAAGGGCTCATTCGGGAAATTCTTCAAAATCAGGACAAAGAAAAGATTTTTATCTCAAAATTTGCCAAAACTACAGCATCAATTCAATTCTGTAGTGGCCACAATTAACACTATCTTAACAAGTCCCGTGACACCTGCACAACAAGACATTTGCCCT
Organism: Chitinophagales bacterium; assembly: GCA_020629005.1. Lineage (GTDB taxonomy): Bacteria > Bacteroidota > Bacteroidia > Chitinophagales > UBA2359 > JAHDDV01. The sequence goes on along the minus strand of JAHDEE010000036.1, from coordinate 36,112 downwards.
GTTGGTTTGATGCCTACTGCTAAAATAGAGCAAAAAGCTCTCCAATACCAATTTCTCTCTGGCAAAGTCCCCCTTTAGGCATTTTTTTCCACTATCTCTGTCGTGGCAGGTGACTTGAAATTCATGCTAGCCGCTACCAGGGCAATAAACAAAGGATGCGGGTTCAGCACAGTGCTTTTGAGCTCAGGATGGAACTGCACACCGATAAAAAAGTCATGAGAAGGCAAATTGATCATCTCCACAAGATTGCTCTTGCTATCGCGACCAATCGCCATAAAACCCGCCGCTTCAAAATCCGGAAGGAAATTGTCATCAAACTCAAATCGATGTCGGTGCCGCTCACTTATCTCCTGACGCTGATAGATATCTTCGGCTTGTGATCCCTGCTTCAGCTTACAGGTATAGGCCCCCAACCGCATGGTAGCACCCATTGCAGTTATGCTCTTCTGATCTTCCATCAAACTGATCACTGGATGCGAAGTCTTAGGGTCCATTTCTATAGAGTTTGCCTGAGACCAACCTAACACATTCCTGGCGAATTCAATAACCGCGCACTGCATTCCCAGGCAAATACCCAGAAAAGGTATCTTCTGCTCACGCACATATTTGATAGCAGATATCTTGCCTTCCACTCCCCTGCTACCAAATCCCGGCGCAACAAGCACCCCATGTAAATGGCCTAATTTCTCCTCCACATTTTCGGCCTTGAGGTATTCCGAATGTATACTCTCGACCTCCACATGGCAAGAATGACAAACCCCCGCATGCACAAAGGCCTCCTGAATACTCTTATATGCATCTGCCAGTTCAACATATTTCCCTACCAGCCCAATCTTTACTTTATGTAGCGGATTCTCCAATTTTTCTAGAAACTCCTTCCACCGATCCATCCGCGGCTCCTTCTGAGGATTAAGTCTCAATTTTGACAATACTGCCAAATCAAAACGCTCCGCCAGCAAATTCAGCGGAACCTGATATATGGAGCTCGCATCTCGCGCCTGAACTACCGAATCCTTATCAACATTGCAAAACAGCGCAATCTTATTCCGAATCTCATGACTCAAAGCATGTTCCGTTCGACAAACCAATATGTCCGGTTGTACTCCCGAGCGCGACAATTCCTTCACAGAATGCTGCGTCGGCTTAGTCTTCAACTCCTTCGCTGCATTCAGATAAGGAATCAAGGTAAGATGAATCACGATGCAGTTTACAGAACCAAGTTGCCACTTAAGCTGACGAACCGCCTCTATATAAGGTAGAGATTCAATATCTCCAACAGTACCCCCCAATTCAGTAATGACTATATCAAATTCACCGGTATTACCCAGCAACAACATACGCCGCTTGATCTCGTTGGTAACATGTGGAATCACCTGAACAGTCTGACCAAGATAATCCCCCTTACGCTCCTTTTCAATTACCGTTTTATAGATACGCCCAGTGGTAACATTGTTCGTCTGAGTAGTCGGAACATCCAGAAAGCGCTCGTAATGACCTAAATCCAAATCCGTTTCCGCACCATCCTCCGTCACATAACATTCGCCATGCTCATACGGATTCAAAGTACCTGGATCAACATTCAAATAGGGATCAAATTTCTGAATGGTAACTTTAAAGCCGCGTTCCTTCAGCAACTTCCCCAGCGATGAAGCAATAATTCCTTTTCCTAGCGAAGAAGTTACTCCGCCAGTTACAAATATATGTTTGGTTAAGGACATGAGGTTTTAATCAAAGGTACTGAAAACTGATCAATACTTTGGAGCGAAACCGATTCCAGCGCGTCAATTGTGTACTTGCTATCCGTTCCAATACAGGCACTGCACAGGTCTTCGCTGCATGGCCGCTGTGGTCTGCTCGAAACTCACAGCCCCCAGCGATCCAGCGCTCAGTACCTGTGCAGCACCTGCATTTCCACTGCTATCAAGGCTATTTTGCACCATTGGTGTTCCGCGGTTGCTTTTTGATGATTGGTGGTGCCAATAAATAGTATCGTCAAGAGGACTTTGGTTCTTTTTGGCCAGGCAAAAAGACCGAAGGCTTTCTGCTTATCGGCATCGCAATAGAATGACGATCTCTGTAGAAACAATCAAAACAGGAGCACAGCCTGATAAGTTTGTGCTCATCTATGGACCCGGAGTGACTATAATTGGCACACAGTAGTTCGCATCGCAGCAGGTAGCCTCTTCCAGCGTCACAACTCGATCAATAAAACATCCGACATCATTAAATATCCTTACCGTATACGTTATCGCACCACTGGGATTCGTCAGATTGCTTGCAATGATTCCATCTGCCGGAATCGGATCAGCAGTGGCATAGGTCTCGCTACCCGTGTAGGTATTGCCAAGATTATAATCAAAACGCTCATTGGTAAACAAAGAAATCATGATCTGTCCATCATTATTAGGCACTTCTCCTGTACAGGTCGGAGAAATAGCTAGTGCAACCGGGCCGTCTGTCATGTCGGTGATGGTGAGTGTAACGGTACTTGTCGCCACACATTGCGCGCCACCGGTGTAGACAGCCTCCACCAGATACGAATAAACACCCACTGTAGTCGGCAAAGCCAAAAGCTTATCCGAAGTCTGGCCACTTAAGGCAGTAGTTCCCGGATTATCCGGGCCATCATTATTGTACCACTGCCAGTTTACTGGAATGCCATTAGTCACCGTGGTACTTGTAGCACTGGCGTCAAACAATCCACCTTCACAAATCGTATCATCCACCAGATCAGTTATCAAGGGCACATCACAAACGCGGACAGCAGCAGAGTCAACATCCATCACCTCGATAGTCTCCCCATTTAATGTTGATGTTCCAGATACACCAGCAACATTGACATAAGGATCTTTACTTCCAGAATAACCATATGGCCAGGTACAATTCAAAGTCACAGAAGCCCCAGATAGCAAGAATCCAACACTTTGGTCACACTCAAATCCTACTAAGCTGTCAACGAGCGCCACATTGGAAAGTGTAGTCGTACCATTATTGGAAATAACAAACTGGTAATTGATTGGTTGCCCCGCCGTATACGAACCTGTCAGTCCATCACTAGCATCAGCCTCGATATAGGTCCCCGACCCAGCTTCACTCTCGACTAGCTTTTGGAGATCGATACTCGGCAAGACCCAATTCGCTCCCACTGTATCTAGATCGTCTTCAGTTGGATCTCCATTGCCGGCAGTAGAATCAGAATCCGGCTCTGTCGGAATAGACATGATTTCCACTGTATTGTCAATACTAGCCTCATCGTCGGCATAAGCCCAGTAGGTCAGTTCAAAAGTATCATTTGGACCAATCTCCGGAATAAAGATTTCTCCGGTAAGCTCATTAAAAGTGGCACCATCAGTCAAACCTGTTGAAGAATTCAGAATCATCGCCGAATTGGGCACCAATTGTAGGCCTTGAGAAATGGCATCGTCCACAATCAAGACGTCTCTCGCCACTGAGGCAGGCAAGGTATATACCCCATTTGGTGTAACATCTCCATCGTGATCGATCACAATGGTATATTGAACAGGAGTCCCAACAAATGCAGTAGAGGTAGACACCGACTTTCTCACACTTAGATCCACTTCTGGAATTCCTATTCCTACTTTTGGTGGCTCGGCAGGAAGTATGGTTGTTAGATCATCAGTTCTGGTCCCCGCAAAGGCAAAGCTATTCCAGGCAATCTCACCCACCTGAGTACCCGCAGGATAAGTAACTGAATATTCAATGGATATACTTTCACCCGGATCAAACTCCATGTAGTCTCCAGCCGGGAAAGTGAAGCGAAGTGCTCGAACATCACTAATAGGACTCGGCAAAACAGTTGTCCAATCATCCACACATCCAGTCGGAAATGGTGTTGCGCCGGTGGTCAATTCATCCCGACAGGGATTGTTCGACCTTGAGTACTCAATTACCGCACCTGCCGGGACTGTAGACATGTCGATGCCGTCGAAGATGGCTGTAAAATCACTTTCCCTGGGTGTCCCTACCTGTGTTTGACTTAAACCTGTATCACCTGTGTGCGGGAGAATATCGTAGATTACGAAGTCCTGCAAACTTACCCCACCAACGTTGGTTGCATTGATCTGAAAATCTGCCGATCCCCCAGTGCTGGTAATTCCAGCTACAGCAGGAAATCCTTCAAATTCCATATCTGGCAAATAGTCTCCTCTTACTGCCTTGTAAGACTTTATGTCTACAAAGGTACTAGTGGGGATAATATTGGTACTTCGCTGGCAAAAACCGTCATTTGTGGTTAGACCATCAGCATCTAAATCATCCGGATCATTACTTGATGCAGCAGTAGGTGTACTGTAGTAGGACCATTGACAATGCAAATCTTCCTGGGATACGGGATCAGTCAAAAACGCCTGCACATAGTTGGTCGCACTATAATTCATAGGAACCTCATTCACGTAGAATGAAAATCTACCACCCGAGAAAGTATCCCAGCCGTCCGTAATAGGAGGCTCATTAAAAGTAGCTCGGACCAACTGCCTTCCCGTGCCATTGTAATTGTCTATAACCTCCACATCTATATAACTCTGCACAGGTATATTATCAAGCTCAGGAAAGTCCGTATCATTGGTAGCATTGAATCCTAAACTCCAATACCAGTTACCACCTTGCAAGCTCATATACTGTTGCGCCTCATGGCTAAAGGTATAACCCAATGGAAGTAGATCAGTTATGATCATGGATTCCCCTGGTCTAAAACTACTGCCCGAAGAAGTAACAGTGAGAGTAACCAACCCAGTTGTGGTACTGACACTCTTAACGGGACTCAAAATAGGTGCACGGTCATCGATAATAACATCATCTTGAATAAACCCGATATAGGTTTCATTATCTCCATAAATGATATCAAAATGGGCATAGTTTCGAACTCTGTATTGATCTAACATTGGATAAGCTGGTGTGTCCGGAGCCACTGTTCCGACAAGGCTGAGTTGAGCAACAACCCTATTATCCTGCGGTGTCACAATGGCTTGCACCCCAATATCTTCAGAATCCCAAACAACGGAAGAAAGCCCAACTCCCGGTCCCAATACAGCCTCAATATCTGCCCAATTCATGCGATATTCTACGCTGCCAAATCCCAAATCATCAAAGGGTATGTTAAGGACACCTGAATTGCCATTTGTGTCCACATACTGTAAGGGTATCGTGGGATTTGAAGCAGCAAAAGTAGCACCATCCGGATAGCTAACGTAAGCATCGTAAATCCTGAGCATTATGTGTGAATCTGGTTGAAAAGCCATATTACTGCAAGGCGGATCACCAAGGTCTACCGATTCATATTGTGTGGTGGCATTTGGAGTATAGTCCAGACAAGGAAGATTATCTGTAATTCTCCAGAAGTAGGGTGTTGATCCCGAGGCCTCGGTCCTGATCCTGATATCGAAGCTTGCCGCATCATCTTCGTAGGTAATGTCTGCTGAGCGTGCATAAGGAGTAGATGCATCTTTGGTATGTGTACCAATTGGGTTAGGCAATCCAAAGCCGTGCAGCAAAATCTCGGTGTCCTGCATTAGATTGGCGGGTTCCATTGCCGCACCCATCGCATAGCCCTCAAAAATGGCCGTATTTTCAACTTCTAAGACGGGAGGTACTGCCGCTGCCCCAAAAACAGTCGAGGGAAAAGTTACCTCCACCCAATAATCCGTTGGCCCCTCAAACTCGCAACTCTCATTCTCGAGATATTCCGTGTCAGACCAGGTTACGGTGTGATCTCCGGAATTATATGTACCAGAAGAGGAGTTGTACACTGTGCCTGGAGGCAACTGATCGATCAGCGTCCAGTTCTCCACATATAGATGGCCGGGACTTGAGCTGTTTTGCCAGGTAGGATCACAAGGGTATAAAAAGTACTTTACAGGAATATCTAGCAAAGCATCTGTATTGGGTCCAAATTGCAGATACTTGGTGACTCCTAAATTTGCATCTGCCGTCCAGGCTCCACTTGCAGAGTCGCTTGCCGGATCTGTATTGCTTCCATCTACGGTCGCGTCGATAGTAAAAGTAGTTCCATCGGGCGTTGTGTGATTAGGAGCTCTGGCAATCAAATCAAATTCAATGGATGTTCCAGCATAAATGGCATCTTGAAGATCGATCACCCATTCGTTGCTTACATCATCCCGATAAAAGGCTTCTATGGCGGGATGAAAAAATGGTAGGTTAAACGATGTGGGATCTTGTACCGGAATCCTTATTTCAGTATCGAGGCAGGCATTATCTGAGACGGCTGAACATTGCAGCTGGATCCGAAACAACATTTGAGTGCCCGACTGTTGAGGACTCGGATCGATCCTGGTTACATTAATTTGCCAGGCTGCAGACGGTGGCGGAGCAGGGGGATTGGGGTTGGAATGCATTTGTCCCGGCAACAGCAGCATAAGCAGCACAACCGCAATACGTCCTATCAACCTCCGTTCTATTATTCCCACAAAATTTTCTTTTGACATCAAGCTTCTTTTTCTTCTTCCGTGTGACTTAGGCAAATCACCTACGAACCAAGTGTGGTCAAGGTTGATGCCAAAGAAGGCGTGATAATGCACCTTTAAAGGCAACAGCTATCAATCAAGATTACATGGCACATGTTCATCCACTTCGTCGCTCAGAAGAAGCAAAAGCGAGTCGCCAAAGGCAGGATTGCTCTTTTTTCGTATAGAAAAAGATAGAAAACAGTGACTTGAAAAGCAGGGGAAAATTAATGTATGGAACTTATGATCCATAACAAAGTTGCCTCGCTTTTGCGAGATCTTCAGGCGTGTCGATAGACAAAGAGAAAGTATCAGTCTGCAATACTTTGATTTTCAAACCATTCTCCATCCAGCCAAGTTGTTCCAAACTTTCTGCACGTTCCAGCGCTGAACTGCTAATTTTTGCAATTTTGATCAGCGCAGATTTTCGAAAGGCATATATGCCTATGTGCCGAAAGAAGTCACAAGTAGACACCCATTGACCAGTATCTACTCCACGTAGAAAGGGAATGGGAGCCCTTGAAAAGTAAAGTGCAAAGTGATCCAGATCACAAACCACCTTTACACAGTTTGGGTCCTGTATGCTTGGATTATCTTGAATCAAAGCTTTGGCAGTTGCAATATCTGCCTTACCTTCAAGCAGTTGGCTGACCAAATTATCCAGCAGTTGTGGATCGACAAAAGGTTCGTCCCCTTGCACATTCACAATCAGCTCAAAAGTCCGTTCCAAGGATTGAAAGGCTTCGCAGACTCTTTGCGTGCCAGATTCGTGCTGATCAGAGGTCCAGACGGCATTCAAGCCATATTCCAGCAAGTGAGACATGACCCGCTGATCATCTGTAGCAACCAGGACGTCTGAAATTTGACGGGATTTCAGAACCTGCGCATAAGTCCTTCTGATCATCGAGATACCACCAATCTCCAAAAGCGGTTTACCAGGAAGTCGCGTCGAGGCGTACCTGGCTGGTATAATGGCTACAGCTCTACTCATATCACTGGCATCACTACAAGGTAAATGCTCCTATAACTCAAGACCTTCACTCGACTTCCTTTTGGGATGTAATTACCTTCCGAGATAGCATCATAACGCTCACCATCGATCTCAATCACGCCTGTAAGCCGAAGATCTGTCACGGCGAGTCCTTCCCGGGAAATCATGGACCTGGATTTTTCATCACCTACAGTGTAACCTTCGTCAGTTTTCTGCTTCGTATCCAAAACAAGTTTTGATGCCGCTGGAGAATCAAACAGCTTACCGCCAAAAAGAAACAAGATTATCAGGGAAAGTATCATTGCTCCCAGTACCGTTACAAAGGCCATTGAAGCCTCATCCGTCTCTGCCATGCTAAAGTCAAACATATCGTTTCTTAAAAGACTCAATACCAAACCGCTAATGAACAATATTGCGCCGAGTATACCAAATACGCCAAAGCCAGGCAGCGCAAATACCTCAGCCGCAAGCAGAATTATGCCGAGAACGAAGATGCCAATTTCCCAATAATCTGCCAGGCCATCCATATAGTTTGGGGCAAAATAAAGAATGGCACCTATGGTTGCCGCAATCAGTGGAAAGCCAACTCCGGGCGTTTGAAGTTCAAAGTAGATACCCGAGAAAATGAGCATCAGGAAAATACCTGTTGCCATAGGATGCTGTAGATAGCCCAGGATGGTTCCAAGAACCGAAGGTTTGTGTACTACCAGCAGTTCACGATCTGCTTCCAGATAATCCAAAACTTCTTGTCGATTTTCAAAAATCCGATCGCAAAAGCCATGTTTGAGCGCCTCACCAGAAGTGAAAGTCACTACCTCAGAAGTATCAACAAGCCCAGGAACAACAATTCGTTGATCTACCATCGCCTCTGCGATCAGCGGATCTCTCCCCTTGGCTTCCGCGGTAGACCGCATCGTAGCTCTCATATAACTTTGATATTTATCCGGCATGGCTGCTCCGCTTCCGCCAGAGACTACTGTGGCCGCACCAATTTGCGCCCCCTTAACCATAAAGATGCTATCACATGCAAGCGAAATCAGAGCCCCAGCAGAAGCAGCATTGTTATCAATAAAAACAATTGTAGGTACCTTTGATTTCAACAATCTGGTCCTTATCGAATCTGCCACATCGACAAGACCGCCATAAGTATTAAGGTCTAACAAATAGTAATCTGCTTCAAGTTTCTCCGCCTGATCTATCGACTCTCTGATTAAACGCCAGGCAGAGGGAAAAATATTTTCGCTTAATTCCGTTAGATACACTGCTTTTCCAGTGGCGTTTTTTGTATCTTGAGCAGTAGATTGGACCTGCATATAACAGAGCACAAACAGATGCAGTGCTAGCATAGCAAAGAGGCTCAATATTGCTGGTCTCCGTTGATCTTTCTTCATAGTATAGCGAAATGTGCTGTGAGGCAAAAGATAAGGAAAAAATTAATTTTACGCGGAAAGCTAAAAGAACTACATTCGTACAATAAGTGGCGCTAATAGTCCTTTGTATCTGTACGAACACCCCAGTTCACCTTGCTCCGCGCGAGAGTTAGTTTAGATGTGTTATGAAAAAGAAGATATGCTGCGCATTCTGCGCTCTGCTAATACTTGCCAACCTGCAAGGCCAAATGTGGTTCTCGATCCAATCCCTGGTTGCTTCTGAAGTTGCTGTAAGCGAGGTGACTAGCACTGGGCTCAAACATAAAGTTGAGGCCGGTGAGACTTTATATGCCATCTCACGGCGATATAATTGTACGGTGGAGTCTATACGTGCTGCGAATCCAAGAAAGGTGAAAAACAACACTATCGTGGTCGGATCCGTGCTCACGATTCCAGACGATGAAACAAATAACACAAGTGGGATCTTGAAAATCGGTGAACCATTCGAAACTGCCGATCTTGAGCTACCCACGGAGACTAGAAAAACGCATCTTGTGCAAGCAGGGGAGACACTCTATTCGCTTGCCATGCAATATCGCTTGTCTGAGCAACAGATTATTCTGTGGAATCAATTGGAGCCAGAAGAATTGCCTGTTGGAAAGACTATTTTTGTATCAGAGGCAGAAATAGCATCCTCTCCAATAATCAGCGACAAACACTCCTCTTTGACAGAATCCAAAATTGAAGCCACCGAAGTCGCAACGGAAGTAGACAAATCCTTCAAGAACTTTAATCACTTCCGCACAGGAAGCAATTACTCTCAATATATACAAGCACAAAATGCCCCAAAAGGCTTGTTTACTTTAGTCAAAGGAAAAGGAGTAGCCACCTGGAGCCCCAATAACGGAGATAGCAACGAAAACCTCTATGCCCTGCATAAAGATGCTCCTATGCACTCCATAATGCGAGTCCGAAACCCAGTAAACGGCAGAGTAATCTACGTTAAGGTCCTGGGAGAACTTCCGGATACTGATGAATACGAAGATGTGACCATGCTACTTGCCCCAGCAACTGCCAAGAAGCTCAACATGCTGGATGAGCGCCTGATTCTGGAATACAGCTTTTACAAGTAGGCAAAATATGGCTCTGCCACCAGAATTGTAGGATCTGCCTTGCTATGTGGGCAGGTCAGAACTATTTAACCTACAAGCCTTCATTTACTTATTCCTCTGTTTTAAGTTTTATTTATACTAAAGGCGAAAAAGGCTTATTTTCGCAGTATAAATGGCCACAATTAGGGAATAGTGTTAGCGAGAATCGCTAGACGATCAGAGCCGGATTCCGAAATTCCAGTTTAGCTCGTTTGCACCTTCACACCTTTCGGAGCCACTTTATTTCTCATTCAACAATAAATTACTTCTAGGAGGATATAACATGAAGAAGTTTCTGTGCTTTGTATTTGGGGTCACCGCTGCATTCTACGTGGATGGACAAACGATTTACGGCGACTCAGGAAGATCAATCACTCTGGATGAATCCAAAACCCTGATGGCGAGTAGCACCTATGGGCAGGAGTCGCAAAAACAGCATCGAGTTCAGGCCGGAGAAACCCTCTATGCCATTTCCCGCAAATACAATTGCAGCGTTCAAGATATCATTGCGGCAAATCCAGGTAAGGTAGTCAACAACACGATCAAAGAAGGGGATTTGCTTTCCATTCCCGGACTAAAAGACAGTAGAGCCATCTACCACCCTCCAGCAAATCAAACAAGCCCTGGAAAGGCCAATCCTGGAAATGCAGCACCAGCTGTTAGTGGTGCCATATACCACACGATCGCAGAAGGAGAAACATTGTACTCGCTAGCCAGAAGATACGGCCACACACTTGGCGAAATCCTCTCTTGGAACGACCTTGACCCAAACAATATCACCGTTGGACAAAGAATCATCGTCGGCCACGGCACTACAAGTCAGCCTGTTAAAGCAGCAGAGCAAAGCAATCCGACTCCCATAAACACGCCGGCACCAGTTCGCAAGGAACCAGTTAAAGCTGCACCGACACAAACACCTGTGCAACCCCGAAACCCGACCTATGACAGTCGTCCTACCTTCTTTGATGGTCCGGAATACCAATCCCCTCAAAGTCAGACCAAGACGATCAGGCAAGGAGGCACAACAGTTACGACAATTACAACCACAACCACTAATCCTGCGATCAGCCAAACGGAACCTGCTCTTGGCGAGGCAACAGTCACCAGGAGCACTCCCGCTGGTAGCAATACCTACGTTCGAAAGGACTATCACATAGTCCAGCAAGGAGAAACGCTTTGGAGAATCGGAAGAATGTACGGTCTAGAACTTGAAGACCTAAAAGCATGGAATCGAATGAGTAGCAACAGCATTGCCCTGGGCCAGAAGATTGTGCTCAAACCTGGCATTCCTCTGGGAGGAGAAACTTACGCGGGAAGCAATGCTTCTACCGCAAGAGCTGCTAACTATCCTCCTGCAACAGTGCGGAATCCAGCTCCAACTTCAGCACGAAGTGGAGCCAGCAATTACAAGAAGTACACGGATGCCGAAAATGATATCAGTGGTAAATATGTCTACATGAAGGGCAAAGGAATAGCAACCTGGTATAAAGGTGATAATTCGGCAGGAGAAAGCCTGTATGCCTTGCACAAAGACGCACAAATGCACACGATCATGAAGGTCCGCAATCCAGTCAATGGAAAAGTAATCTACGTGAAAGTTATCGGAAGGCTCCCGGACACAGACGAATACAAAGATATTGCTATGCAACTGCCATCTGCAGCTGCCAGGAAACTCAATATGCTAGATGAGCGATTGATATTAGAGTACAGTTATTACGAAAGAACTCGCTAGACAGATACGAGCCATGCCAGATTTTGTATCTTCGCCGGCATGCAATATGTGAATAATGTAGTCGAACTAATCGGCAATACTCCCCTTGTAAAAATCAACCGCGTAATCGGTGATATAGAAGCACTGGTCTTAGGAAAGGTGGAATGTTTCAATCCTGGCAACAGTATAAAAGACAGAATCGGACTCAAAATGATTCTGGATGCCGAAGAAAAGGGCTTGCTAAAGCCTGGTTACACCATCATTGAAGGTACCTCCGGCAATACAGGCATGGGACTAGCCTTAGTCGCCATCGATCGCGGATATAAGTGCATCTTCACTACTACTGACAAACAATCCAAAGAGAAAGTTGATATACTAAGAGCGGTAGGCGCCGAAGTAGTCGTATGCCCCACCGACGTAGAATCAGAGGATCCGCGCTCCTATTATTCAGTTTCCAAAAGACTTGGAGAAGAAACCCCAAATTCCTGGTACGTCAACCAATATGATAACCTTGCAAACCGACAGGCCCATTACGAATCGACCGGACCTGAAATCTGGGAACAAACCGAGGGCAAAATCACACATCTTGTGGTTGGAGTTGGCACTGGTGGAACCATTTCGGGCACAGGAAGGTATCTCAAGGAGAAAAACCCGGATATCAAGATCTTTGGAATTGACACCTACGGGTCTGTATTGAAGAAATTCCATGAAACAGGGGAATTCGACGAGAATGAGATAGCCCCTTACAAAACAGAAGGAATCGGTGAGGATATAGTGCCACTCAATATTGACTTTGAGATCATCGATAAATTTGTGAAAGTTACCGACAAGGATGGAGCGATCTATACCAGGCGACTTGCGAAAGAAGAAGGATTGTTTCTCGGCTGGTCTTGTGGATCAGCAATGGCCGGATTAGTTCAACTGAAAGATGAATTCAAGAAGGATGATGTAGTCGTGATCATTTTTCACGATCACGGGAGTCGATATGTAGGAAAAATTTACAACGACGACTATATGAAAGAACAGGGCTGGCTTTAATTCACCTACCCTATCCTTGTAATCCAGCAAATGAATCTCGAATTTCTTGATCAGATGAACAGGAAGGTCCAAATCGACTTTCCTCCGAAGAGAATTGTGTCTCTTGTACCTTCGCAGACTGAATTGCTATTTGACCTCGGTCTGTCTAAGCAGCTGGTGGGCATCACGAAATTTTGCATTCATCCTGAAGAAGTATACCGAAGCAAGCGGAGAGTAGGTGGCACCAAGACCATTAGTCTTGATGTGGTCAAAGAACTTCAACCTGATTTAATCATTGCCAATAAAGAGGAAAACCAGCAAGAGCAAATCGAAGAGCTGATGCAGCTGTATCCAGTTTGGATCAGCGATATTAGCACCTTCACAGAAGCAATGGAAATGATTTCCTTGCTTGGTTCCATTACAGATAAGCAATCCGCTTCCTTATTGCTGCGGCAGGAAATTGATCTCGCATGGTCCAAACTTAAACCACGAAAAAAAGAGCGTATCATCTACCTCATCTGGCAAGATCCAATCATGGTAGCCGGATTGGAAACTTTCATAGACAACATCCTTCACCTTGCCGGATTTCAGAACCTAATAAAACAGACCAGATACCCGGAAATGACCTTGGATGATCTGCAATCACTCGCACCTGATCGGCTTTTCCTTTCATCTGAACCGTATCCCTTTAAGGAAAAACATTTAAAAGCGTTTCAACGACAATTGCCACATACAAAAGTACAATTGGTGGACGGAGAGCTGTTTTCCTGGTACGGAAGCCGTCTGAAATGTGTCCCACCATACTTAAATTCGTTATAGAGTCGTTCGGACTTAGATTAGTTTACTATATTTCAAGCCAGGAAAGGCATGAAAAGAATCATTTGCATAGGGCTCTTCGCTCTGCTGCACTTCACAGTGTTCGCCGGAGAATTTGAGGGTTACATAAAATACGGAATCACCATCGACACAGATGGTGATCAACAAGCCAGAGAAGAATTGGAAAAGTTTTTCGGCACTATCCAGTACTTCTATTATAAGCAAGGAAAGTACAGGATCATTTCCAATGGCGTTTGGGGAGAGAGTATCTACTATCCAGACGATAACCGAAGGTATAACTTCGATGCCTCCCAAGGCAGCTATCGCTCACAAGATTGTGGACAGGATAATCCGCTGGTATTCGAGAACTACGAAAGCCAAGAGCAAGAGCAGGAAATTCTAGACTATGACTGCAATGCGCTGGTGCTCAAAACACATAATGCCACAATACTCGTACATTATAGTACCAAGATCCGAATAAACCCGGAATGGTTTCAAAATCACAGGCTGGATTTTATGGACGTCATTTCAAGCAATACCTCTTCAATCCCATTGAAGACAGTATACTACTATGGAGATGTCACAGTAAGTATCGAAGCAAAAGAAGTAAAGCAAGGCCAATTAGATGAGGCAGCCTTTATGCTACGAGATGAAATTCCAATCGATCAGGTTCCAAAGTTTGAGGAAGCTTCAGAAGTTACAGAGAATCCAGAACATGGATTCCTGCCTATGCCGGGAGACTTGCCAACAACTTTAGACCAATCGGATCTGGAGACGGTGGTCATTGATCGACTGTTTCGACTACGACTGCCAACCATGATGACCATCTCCAATACAAACCCAAATGATCGATTTACAGCTTTTAAAGATGATGAAACAGGCGTGGAAATTCTTTTGTGGACTTCTCCTAGAAGAAATGAGCGCCTGGATCCCTTCTGCACACGTCAGCTCAAGGAAATCTATCGAAGGATCGCTAATCCCACATTAGTAGATGATATCAGGTTGAAAACCAATAGCGGACTCAAGGCTAATGTAGCCACCCTATTAGCAGATAGTCCTGTCGAAGGCAAGGATATTTACAGCCTGTTAGTGGTAGACCGTATGGGATATTATCTAACAGCCGAGATTTTTGCCCCGGAATACAGTGTAGGCGATCAACAGTTTATTCTAAGGACAATGATTGAGACTGTTGAACGGGTTTGGGAATAGATGCTGTAAATGCTCCTTGGCCAGGAGAAAATCGAAACCCAGGCATTCATTTCGTGATTGGCCGGCATACTCGTATTTTAGGAGCATCTCCCAAAGCCAAATCTCCAGCTAATGTCGCTCTCGGAAAAGTTCGTAAATACGGCCAAATGGCTACTTCCCTCCCCATTTACTATTGCCGTACTCCTTACGCTGCTTACAGCAGCCTTGGCTCTATTACTCACAAGCGCTCCTGTTGATAGCGAGCAGTTTCGAATGCTTGAGATCATGGGCTTCTGGGAGAAGGGGTTCTGGGAACTGCTCAAGTTCTCCATGCAAATGATGTTGATGTTGGTACTTGGTTATATCCTGGCCCTCTCCAAGCCCATCAACCGCTTTATCGATCTTATGTTGGTACTGATAAAAGGCAATGCTTCAGCCGCGTTTTGGGTCTGCTTGCTCACCCTATGTGTCGCTTGGCTCAATTGGGGACTAGGGTTGATCTTTGGGGCCATCTTCGCAAGAAAAGTAGGTGAGTACTGTCTTAGGAAGAGGATACCGCTCAATTATCCGCTTATTGGTGCTGCAGGATATTCAGGGCTTATGGTCTGGCATGGTGGGCTTTCCGGTTCTGCACCTGCAAAGATTGCAGAAACCGGGCACTTTCTGGCCGAAAAGATCGGCGTGATTCCGATGAGTGAAACGATTTTCTCTAACATGAACATCGTTTGTACAATAGTCCTGCTCCTACTACTACCTATTCTCCTCTTTCTTACTGCTAGAGGCGGAGGTACCAGCCTATACAAAATCCCAAACTTTAGCGAGCGATCGAGCCAATCTGCCGCAGTGGGCGCTGAACGTCTGGACCATTCACGCTTACTTGGAACTGCAATCGGTATCCTACTGGTGGCTTACTGCCTTTATAAGATCACAAAGGGAGCCGGTCTGGATCCTAATTTCATCAACCTGATCCTGTTCTCACTGGGAATTCTATTGCACGGAAATTTTGAATCATTTCAGGATGCTGCTAATGCTGCTATCGGAAGCTCCACAGGCATACTCATTCAGTTTCCGCTCTACGGAGGCATCATGGGTATCATGAAGTACTCAGGACTAGTGATGGTCTTTTCCAACTTCTTCGTAGAAATCGCTTCCGCCAACACTCTGCCGATCTTTACCTTTTTCAGTGCTGGACTAGTAAACATTTTTGTTCCCAGTGGTGGCGGACAGTGGGCAGTGCAAGGTCCGATAATCGTCGATGCAGCCAGCAGGCTTGGTGCCAACCTAAATGAATGCATCCTGGCCCTGGCCTACGGAGATCAGCTGACCAATATGCTACAGCCCTTTTGGGCACTACCGCTTCTTGGAATTACCGGCCTTAAGGCGCAGGAAATTTTACCTTATACCCTGATGCTGCTGTTGGCAGGACTGTTCATTTTCGGAGGAATCATTCTCGTCTTCTGATTCGGAAATTAGGAGCGCGGCAATATCCTAATTTGATCGAGGGACTATCTAACGCAGCTTTTCATTATTCTTGTGTCTGTCCTTATCTCGTTTCGTCTTCTTGTCCAGATTCTTTCTGAGCGCCTCCGTTAGGTCAATTCCGGTTTGATTTGCAATACAAATCAGAACAAAAAGTACGTCAGCTAATTCATCCCCAAGATCAACCTCTACTGACGGATCTTTGAAAGATTGCTCTCCGTAGAGTCGGGCCATCAACCGAGCCACTTCACCTACCTCTTCCGTCAAGATGGCCATATTTGTGAGCTCGCTATAGTAACGCACGCCGATGGTTTGAATCCACTGATCCACAATCTGCTGAGCTTCTTTGATGCTTAAGTCTTGCTGCTTCATCTAAAAGGATTTTTCCTTCGTGTCCATGATTATTGTTACCGGTCCATCATTAATTAGCGCCACTTTCATATCAGCACCAAACTCTCCTGTTCCGATTTCCTTGCCCAATTCAAAAGAGAGTTTCTTGCAGAATCGTTCGTAAAGCGGAACAGATACATCCGGTTTGGCCGCCCGAATATAGGAGGGCCGGTTTCCTTTCCTGGTGTTTGCATGCAAAGTGAATTGAGAAATCACCAACACTTCCCCGTTCACATCAATAAGGGACCTGTTCATCACTCCAGCATCATCCGGAAATATTCGAAGATTCATCACTTTTCTCACCAGCCACTCAATATCCTCCTCTCCATCCGCATTTTCAATTCCCAGCAAAATCAATATCCCCTGTCCTATAGCAGATTTCACTTCCCCTTCGATCGTCACTGAGGCCTCTGAGACTCTTTGCAATACAATTCTCACAACTCCTGTTTTTCTTGCAAAGCTAACAAATCAATTGTAGGTGAAAAGGTGGGATACCGCTGCAATAGCCTGTAGCCAGAGGGAGACCGTAGAAGAATAGCCCCGATAGCAGTGTAAATACAGGTGCTATAGCAGGCACTGAGCGCTCACAGATGGGGGCTGTGATTGTTTGAGCAGACCGCAGCTGTGATGCAGCGAAGGCCTGCTATAGTACCTGTATTGAAACGGATAGCGGGGAGCCCATTTCCATAAGTCAAATAGCTTCGCTCCAAAAATTAAAGGTGTCACATACTTTGTTTACGCAGCACTAGGTATGACTTGGGGATTGGGAATCAATATCTGTCCCTAAGCACGCCGCATAGCTCATTTCCACTGTTGTATGTTTACCTGATGTTCGCAGAAGTCGTATTCATGCGCTTGATTGGAGGCGATGATTAGCAGCCGGTCTGCGCGATGCTCTTGCACCAGGGCGCGGTACCAGTCGATGCCCCTTACATCCAGGTTGTTGGTGGGCTCATCCAGTAGTACGATTTCGCTACGGGTCAGCAGGGCCAGGCCAAGTCGCACGCGCTGCTTCATACCGGAAGAGTAATTGCGAATTTGCTTGTGTCGGGCATCCTGCAGTTCCACCCGCTGAATAAGCTGATCGGATGACATCCCCTGAACCAATGGCTTGAAGGATCGATGAAAATTAATCAATTCAAGCAGGGTAAATTCTTCGACTAATTCCAGGTAGGGAGCCGAAAAGCTGAGTTGACGGTAGATGTCATCCGCTGATAAATTTTGGCCTGCCAGATCATAGTGTACCTTGCCTACTGTGGGGCTTAAAATAGCAGAAACGATCTGCATCAGCGTTGACTTTCCAGAGCCGTTTGGCCCCAGGAGCGCATAGCTTTTGCCTTTCTCAAAGTGCTGATTTACTCCCTGAAAGATCCATTGCCTTTGGTATCGCTTTCCAATATCATCCAACCGAACCATTGGTCGCCAGGCCTTTCATGATGCCATTTTGGGAATTCCTTACGAAGCTAAGAATGGCTTCTTTCTCGCTTGTCACAGGCATTTCCTCTTCTACAATTTGCAGAGCAGTACTAAGGCCATAACCCTTTACAAAGAGCACTCGGTATATGTCTTCGATCACTTTGATACTTTCCTGAGCAAAGCCACGACGCTTCATACCAACACTGTTTACCCCTACATAACTCAGCGGTTCGCGAGCAGCTTTCACGTAGGGAGGAACATTCTTCCTTACCAGTGAGCCGCCGGCAATAAAGGAGTGGGCACCAATCCGTATAAACTGTTGTACAGCCACCAGGCCTTCGCAAATCACAAAATCCTCCATTCGCACATGTCCGGCAAGATTCACACAATTAGCCAAAACACAATTGTTACCAATCACGCAGTCATGCGCAACATGGCAATAGGCCATGATAAGGCAATTCCTTCCAATCACGGTCTTTTGATTTTCAGCTGTGCCTCTGTTTACAGTCGCGCACTCTCTAATGGTTGTATTGTCGCCGATTTCCACTGTGGTCATCTCTCCTTTAAACTTCAAATCCTGTGGTATGGCGGACACGACTGCATTGGGAAAAATCTTGCAATTCTTTCCAATCCTTGCGCCTTCCAAAATCGTAGCATTCGGACCGATCCAACAGTTGTCGCCGATCACTACTCCATTGCCAATATAGGCAAAGGGTTCGATGGTGACATTGCTGCCAATTTTTGCAGAGGGGTGAATATAACTGAGATTACTCATGCATTTGTTTTAACTAGGATTTCCGTTTATCAGCTTCAACCCGGATTACCTGGGCCATCAACTGAGCCTCTGATACCAACTTGTTGCCTACATAGGCGGTACCTTTCATTTCGCAAAGGCCTCTGCGAATGGGGCTTACCAATTCCAATTTGAATATCAGGGTATCACCCGGAATCACCTTGGCTCGAAACTTGGCCTCCTTGATACTCAAAAAATACGTTACATAGTCTTGTTCCTTATCCATTACGTTCATTGCCAACACACCACCTGTTTGTGCCATTGCCTCCACCTGCAGCACCCCGGGCATCACAGGATTTCCAGGAAAATGCCCCTGAAAGAAAGGCTCGTTGACCGTGACATTCTTGACACTAACCACCTCCGTTTCCGACATGTGGATAATTTTGTCGATCAAGAGAAAAGGATATTTATGAGGCAGGAATTTTTCAATCTGATTAATATCGAAAACCGGCTCCTGCTTGGGGTCATAGATCGGCGCATCAATCATGTGCCGATTCTTTTGAATATACTTCCTTATCTGTGCGGCAAATTTCACATTGCTCGAATGCCCTGGTTTAGTCGCGATAAACTTTGCGCACAAATGCGTGCCTACCAGACTCAGATCGCCAATCACATCCAGTAGTTTGTGACGTGCCGGCTCATTTCGGAAGCGCAACTTGTTATTATCCAAAATACCCTCATCGCTTATGCGGACCTTCGGCTGATGAAAAAGATTTGCCAGACGATCCAGTTCCGCTTCTTCCACCTCCCGATCAGCTATCACAATTGCATTTTCTAAAGAGCCGCCCTTAATCAGATTATTAGAGTGCAAAAACTCTAACTCCCGCAGCATACAAAAAGTACGCGAAGGTGCTATCTCATCTGCATAACTCTCGAGGCTCTTCAAATGCGCATGTTGTGGACCATGCAAATCAGAAGCATAATCAACCAACACCGTTACATCATAGTGCTCACTTGGAACAATCATCAGCTCGGCGTCCTTCTCCTCATCCTTGAGGTACAAGTTCTCTGTCAGGTGAAATACTTTACGAGAAACACCTTGATCTTCAATGCCGATATCCCGAATGGCCTCCACAAACAAGGCCGCACTACCATCCATAATCGGCACCTCCAGATTATCCAGTTCAATCAAGGCATTGTCAACTTGCATACCCGCCAGAGCCGACAAAATATGCTCCACGGTATGCACAATCGCCTCCTTATTTTGCAAGGTCGTACACCGATTGGTGCTCACCACATAGTCTGCCAATGCACGCACCTCCGGCTTATCTTCCAGATCCACACGTCTGAAACGAATACCGCTTCCAGCAGCAGCAGGATGTACCCACATGTTTACAGCGGCTCCAGTGTGCAGTCCAATCCCGCTAAAGTTGAGTTTCGCCTTAAGGGTTCTTTGATTCATTTGTTGCTTTGATCTTTGGCCAGCTCCTTTTCCAAATCTTCAATCCGCCGTACCAGATCGGGCAAACGTTTGAAATAGACCTTCGAGCGAAGGTTGTCATTAAAGGCAAATGCCGGGCTACCGTTCCATGATTTGTTGGCTTGCTTGATGTTTTTGGCTACGCCACTTTGCGCATTGATCTTAGATCCGGGAGCCACAGAGATATGTCCAACAAAACCAACCTGCCCTCCTATTAGGCAGCTGGCTCCCAGCTTTGTACTGCCAGATACTCCCGTTTGCGCTGCAATTACTGTGTTGGCACCAATCTCCACATTATGGGCTACCTGTATCAGATTATCAAGTTTCACTCCCCTTGCAATTCTCGTAGCACCAAGAGTACCACGATCAATGCAAACATTGGCGCCTATTTCCACTTCATCCTCAATAATCACTTTTCCCAGCTGCGGAACCTTCTTAAAACTCCCGTCTGTCTGAGGCGCAAAACCAAAACCATCACTACCTATCACTGTGCCGGCATGAATCACACAGTTCTTCCCTATTTCACAGTCATGATATACTTTTACGCCAGCCTCAATTTTTGTATGCTCTCCAACAATAGTACCTTCACCTATGCTAATATGAGCACCCAGCTGCACACCTGCAGCGATAATCGCCCCTTCGCCGATAAAACAAAAGGGACCAATATAGGCTTCTTCAGAAACCTTAGCGCCAGGACTAACAAAAGCTGTTACATGCCTCCCTGTCTTAGCGCTGCGATCTACCAGCTTGTCCATAATACTAGCAAAGCTGCTATAGGCATCTTCCACTTTGATCAGCGTAGACTGTACGTCCTTTTGCGGTTCAAAGTCAGAATTTACAATAAGTATAGAAGCCTTTGTTTCATAAGCAAAGGCCTCATATTTTGGATTTGCCAGGAAGCTCAAAGCCCCATTTTCCCCCTCTTCGATCTTTGTAAGTTTGTGAACCCTCACAGATGGATCTCCAATCACCTCTCCATTCAATAGCTCACCGAGCTCGGCTGCACTCATTTCCATACTCAAAAGTAATTATTAATCCCCTAATCTTTGAGCCACTGGCACAAACATTCAATAAGCACGGGCGCATAATTGCCCAGGGAATAGCTGCTATGACAATCTAAAGACGCAAGAACTAGCCCTCACCACTAACATATCTTCAACTTAGGATTCAAAGTAATATCGAAAAATGGGGCTGCAGGGTTGCGATCTTGTGATGCAAATTCAAGCAAAACGTCTTCTAAATCAGGAGCGAAACAACATTGCCCGTGGAAATGGGCACCCCGTGCTCCACTATTATTCACTACTGTGTCAGCTGTTCATGCAAGGCCACTGCTGTCTCCTCCTAAGGTCGGAGCCAGCATTGGCCAGCATTCACCACGCTGTCACAGCAGCTCATACCGTTTCGCCCGCGGCTATTTTGCACCAGCATTCCTCGCAGCACCAATCCCTACATCCAACCCATACCAAAGAATAAACTAACCTAAAAAACTACCTATCAAATACTTAGACTCACTTACTGATAATTTAAATACAAACAGGCTAGTGCTGCGTAAACAAAGTTTGTGACACCTTTAAGGAGCTTATTTTTTTGTCAGCCTAGGCGCGAGGATGGAGCCCTACACAACCAAAGTCAGTACCAGGGTACAGGAATCGGTTTGGCAAGTTGCCAGAAAATCGTCGAATTACATTCGGGCCGAATCGAAGTCAGCTCCGAATTTGGTGTCGGCAGCACTTTCAACATCCAACTTCCTGTGACATATCAGGACGTGATCGGTACGAAACAAAAGTATGACGAAGAGATTAAACACCTAAGTAATCCGGATAGCACAAATAGTACTTTGTCACCGGAGAGGTGAGCGCACGGATATTAAGGTTGTCAGAAGCCGTTGCAATGTCCAAAATGCTTCCATCCTTTTGCAAAATATTGATATTGTCCGCTGCCTGCGAATACGCATAATTGGTGGTAGAATCACTAAAAACAAAGTACTCGGCCTCTTCCTCGCTGATAGAGGCATGTTTCATGCACATTTGTTGTAAGTATCTTACTTGTTCAAGAGGGAATGGCTCAGATTGAATTCTGATCTTTAGTAAATCTCTTTCTACAAGTCGTCTGGACAATGAAGCAAGCACTTTGTCCTCGCAGCTTGCCCACACCTTGATCGAGGCCATCACATCAACGTCGTCAATACCGGCAAATAGACTCAAGGTTTCTACAGGCTTGGATTGTAAAGCCTTTTGGTCCACTACATTGTACAGGAAATGATGCAAGGCAGGTGTAGCAAACAACTGCACTTCCTTCGTGGCGAGTTCCTTGGCTCTTTGAAGAATCTTCACCAAAGTCATTTCGGCGCTTAACACGGTTTTATGCAAGTACACTTGCCAGTACATAATTCGTCTGGCGATCAGAAACTTTTCAATCGAATAAATGCCTTTAGCCTCCACTACCAGCTCATCGTCTAGTACATCCAGCATGTGGATAATCCGATCATAACTCACGACGCCTTCAGCTACCCCGGTAAAGAAACTATCCCGAGTTAGATAATCCAGTCGATCCATATCCAGTTGACTGCTGACCAATTGGTGCAAAAACCGTTTGCGGTAAGTGCCTTTGAAGATTTCTATTGTAAGATCCAGAGCACCTGAAAACTCCTGATTAAAGTGTTGCATAAAGGCAAGAGACAAATCTTCATGGTTGATCTCTGTAACAATGCTGTGTTCAAGTGCATGCGAAAAAGGACCATGCCCAATATCATGCAAAAGTATTGCAAGACTCACTGCCTCAGCTTCTTCCTGCGTAATTTCATTACCTTTGTAGCGCAAAGATTCGATGGACTGGCCCATTAGATGCAGGGCGCCTAAAGCATGATGAAATCTTGTGTGCAAGGCGCCAGGATAAACGTAGGATGTCAAGCCCAATTGCTGAATCCTCCTAAGCCGCTGAAAGTAAGGATGGGCCATCATATCGTATACGATCTCAGATGGAACACGAATGAATCCATACACCGGATCGTTGATAATCTTCTTCTTATTTAAAATCGATACTTGCTTTAACATGAATAGTGGTTTGTTCTTTGCGGTCTGGTCTTTTTCTCCCTTAGGGATTGGGAATCAATAACTGTCTGATTGTGACTGGAGAAAAATAACGATGGATAAATCATTTCTAGCAAGTCAAAATGGACAGTTAATGATTCTCTATCCCCTAATACTAAAAAACGTTAAAGAGCAATAATTGATCGGCAAAGTTCCGTTAAGCAACCGTCAAAACAAAGAATAATAGATGAACAAAGTAAAAATCCTGTGGGCCGACGACGAAATCGAATTGCTGAAGCCACAGATCATGTTTCTGGAGCAGAAAGGATATGATGTCGCAACAGTTGCCAACGGACATGATGCCATTGAGCAATGCAAGGACGAGACTCCTGATGTAGTCTTTCTGGACGAGTCTATGCCGGGTCTATCCGGTCTGGAAACACTAACACAGATCAAAGAAATACATAGCAATCTGCCCATAGTAATGATCACTAAAAATGAGGCAGAAAATATAATGGAAGAGGCTATCGGTTCGCAAATCACCGATTACCTTATCAAGCCTGTAAACCCCAACCAAATCCTGCTGACGCTTAAAAAGATCATTGACAACACTCGCTTAGTCAGTGAAAAAACCACTTCAAGCTACCAGCAACAGTTCAACAAGATCTTTGGTGCTATCTCTATGGGACCCAACTATGCCGAATGGGAAGACATCTTCAAGAAGATCACCTACTGGGAGCTGGAGTTGGACAATGCCAAGACTAAGGAAATGCAAGAGATCATTTCCATGCAAAAAAACGAGGCCAATAATGAATGGTCAAAGTTTGTAGTCAAGAATTACAAGAAGTGGCTTCAGGGTGAGGGCGAAGGCCCGGTGATGTCGCATCAACTCTTTCAGCAAAAGCTGATTCCGCTGATGGAAAGTGATATTCCGAACTTCCTGCTGGTCATCGACAATCTAAGATGGGATCAGTGGAAAGTTATTCAATCGGTGATGGGAGAAGCCTTCAAGACCGTGGAAGAAGATACCTATTGTAGCATACTTCCAACTTCAACCCAGTATAGCCGTAATGCCATCTTTGCAGGGCTAACACCGTACGAGATTTCCAAAAAGTATCCGGACAAGTGGCTAAATGATGATCAGGAAGGCGGCAAAAACCTAAACGAAGAATTCCTGCTGAATGAACAATTGAAGCGACTGGGTTACGATATCAGAACCAGCTATACTAAAGTTACGAACCATTACTATGCAAAGCAGATGGCTGATAACATTCACAACATGCTGCAAAATCAGTTGAATGTGATTGTCTACAACTTTGTGGATATGTTGAGTCATGCCAGAACAGAGATGGAAGTGCTAAAGGAGCTGGCCAGTGATGAAACCGCTTATCGGTCGATCACCAAGTCCTGGTTTGAGCATTCGCCGCTCTGGGAGGGATTGAAAAAACTTGCTGAGAAGCAGGACATCAATGTGGTCATTACGACGGATCATGGAACTACCAGAGTACAAAATCCTGTCAAGGTAGTTGGCGACAAGAATACCAGCACCAATTTGCGTTACAAGCTGGGTAAGAACCTCAAATTTGATGAAAAGGATGTGCTAAGCACTAGAAACCCTAAGGAAATAGGGCTTCCAAGCTCCAATGTGAGCTCCAGCTATATCTTTGCTAAGCGTGACCTCTTCTTTGTCTATCCCAACAACTACAATTACTACGTCAATTACTTCCGAAACACCTTCCAGCACGGGGGAATCAGTTTGGAAGAGATGATCATTCCTGTTGTAAAGCTGCGCAACAAGTAGGAGAAAGTCTATCTTCATGCTCCAATCGAAAACAAGCCTGATTGAACATGAATCTAATGGAAAGTAGTACAAAAGTGACACAGTTGTCTGAGCTACCACCGGTAGCCAGACAACTGCTGAGCAGCTACCCGGAAAGCCGACTATTTACTTTTACCGGAGATCTCGGAGCTGGTAAAACCACCTTCATCAAGGCCATCTGCGAGGAGCTAGAGGTTGCCGATGAGGTCAATAGTCCAACGTATTCCCTGGTGAACGAATACCTGGGAAAAGAAACTGTTTACCATCTGGATCTTTACCGCCTGAAAGATCTTCAGGAAGCCCTGGATGCGGGAATAGAGGAATATTTGTACTCTGGTTGCTATTGTTTTATTGAGTGGCCACAAATTGTTTTACCTTTGGTGGAGCAACATGTGGCCGTCAGGATCGAAGTCCTTGATAATCAAGAGAGAACCATCTACAGTTTGCTAAGCCAATAGCAAGTGTGTCAGTATTTACGGCCAGATTTTTGCTAGTGTATCCCGCATAAAGAGCTAAAATCATTAGTATGTCAGACTTTAGCGCCGAATTCAGTTTGCGGCCAAAAGAGATGCTGCTTCCGGTAGGGACTGGCCGAACCAAGCTATACATCGGTGTTCCAAAAGAGACTTCCTTCCAGGAGAAGCGAGTAGCCCTCACCCCCGAATCAGTCGCAAGGCTGGTCAACGGTGGGCATAGAGTTGTTATTGAAACGAAAGCAGGAGAAAACTCCGGCTTTACAGACCATGAATACTCTGAATCCGGGGCGGATATTGCCTTTGATCCCAAAAAAGTATTTGAGGCGGATATCCTGGTAAAAGTTGCGCCCCCTTGCGAGGATGAGCTTTCCATGTACCGGCCATTTCAAATCATCTTTTCTCCAATCCACTTGCCTACCTTAAAAACGGAGGTTTTGGAGGCATTAATCAAGAAGCGGGTGACTGCCGTTGCTTATGAATATATACGCGACGAAAACAACACCTATCCTGTGGTTAGGGCATTGAGTGAGATTGCTGGTTCGGCTGCTTTGTTGATTGCCGCTGAGTATCTAAGTAGTGCAAATCAGGGACGAGGTATATTGCTTGGAGGTATAGCAGGAATACCGCCTGCAAAAGTAGTGGTGCTGGGTGCTGGAGTAGTTGGCGAGTATGTTACCAAAACTGCTTTAGGACTAGGAGCTGAAGTTCGTGTATTTGACGATAGCATGTACAAATTGATGCGACTTCAGAACAATGTAAAGTCAAGGGTATTTACTTCTGCAATCTATCCAGACGTATTGGAAAAAGAGCTGGTAGAAGCTGACGTAGCGATTGGGGCAATACATTCCGAACTTGGCCGTACTCCGGTGATGGTTTCCGAGGAAATTGTAAGCAAGATGAAAGACGGAGCCATAATCGTGGATGTGAGTATCGACCAGGGAGGATGCTTCGATACCTCCGTTGTCACCACGCACGATAAGCCCACTTTCACCAAATTCGGCGTCGTTCACTATTGTGTTCCTAACATTGCCTCAAGATTTGCACGAACTGCCTCTTACACCATCAGCAATGTGCTGTCACCAGATCTGCTGAAGATCGAAACCTTTGGCGGCTTTGATAACCTCATTCAAAATTCGACGGGTGTACGACATGGTGTCTACCTCTACAAGGGTACCTTGACCAACCGACATCTTAGCGAACGCTTTGCTCTCAAGTACACCAATTTGGATCTATTGCTCACCAGTAGCTTTTAATACCAGCTGTCCGACGACTGTTTGGCGCAGGAATGAACAAGCAATTTTCGTAAGTTTGCAGTCCAAAAACCAATTGATGGGGCATATACTTGTTACAAACGATGATGGGATTCACGCAAATGGAATCCGTGCTTTAGTGGAAGTGGCTAGTGAATTTGGCAAAGTGATCGTCGCTGCACCGGATCGACCACAATCTGCTAAGAGCAATGCAATCACCATTGGCAAGCCGCTTCGTATGAAGAAGGTTTCCTTGTTTGGTGATCTGGTCGCAGGAGCTTATGCCGTCTCCGGCACCCCAGTCGACTGTGTTTCACTGGCTATGGATCAGCTGTTTACAGAGGCTCCACTGCTCTGCTTATCAGGTGTTAACCACGGATCAAATTCCTCGATCAATGTGATTTATTCCGGCACTATGTCTGCAGCAATGCAGGCTGCGCTTGCAGGCATTGAATCTATTGGTTTTTCCAATGTAGCCTTTGATGAAGAGGTGGACTTCACACACATCAAAGCGGCCATGCGAAAAATCATTGCAATGGCATTAGACAAGGGCCTGCCCAAATCTAAGCTGCTTAACATCAATTTCCCTACCACCGAAGATGGCAGCTTCAAAGGGATAAAATTCTGCCGACAGGCAGATGCTCAATGGACACAAAAATTTGTTTCCCGTACAGATCCACATGGCAGAAAGTACTACTGGCTGACTGGCGATTTCCTAGTGCACGACAAAGGCACAGATACAGACCTACATGCCTTAAAGCAGGGTTATATTTCAGTGGTACCAGTGATGACCGATCTGACTGCTCACGATGATTTGGAGTTTTTTGATGCCTGGGAGCTTGAGAAGAGCAAGTCAGTATGATACGTTTCGAGTGCTTCGGGCAGTCTTCAACCCCGACAACTCATCAACTAAAACATCCCCTTTATCCTTGCTCTTTACTCCTTAATCTTTACTCCTTAATCTTTGCTCTTGGCTCTTTACTCGCTCACTTCTTTACTTCCGCGAAGGAGAACTGGTGCAAAATAGCCCTGATCGCAGCGGCTATGAGTAGCGCTGCAGCCGTGGTGACTGCCAGCAGATGCTGGCTCGACCTTAGGAGAGACAGGAGCTGCTGAGCAGGAACAGGCGGCGGGGCTGCTCATAATAGCGAAGAGCAGGACAGGTGCTTGCGCGTACCTATGCCCTCTCGCTCCAAAAAGGAAACTTAGGGTTCCAGCAATAGATCCAGCATTTTGTCTTCGGCTGCTCTCATTTCCTTTTGTTGCTCATCCGTCTTATCAGCCAGGCCGCATAGGTGCAAGAGACCATGCACCATAACACGATGTAACTCCCGTTCGAAGTCTTCATCGAGCGTGCTTGCGTTGTCGTGGATTCGGTCAATGCTGATGAAGATATCGCCCTCGATTTCCTGGGGCTGGTCGGAGTTGTCAAAGGTGATGACGTCGGTGTAATAATCGTGATCGAGGTATTGGCGATTGACCTCCAGCAATTGCTCATCGCTCATGAAAATGTAATTGAGATTCAGGATCTCGAATTGTTTCGCAGATGCAACTGTCAGGAGCCAGGACCGCAGCTTACGCCGATCTTTCAGCTTGAAAGTGCAGGGAGCTTCGGTGTGGAAATGAATCTTCAAGTATAGGACTTAGCTTGCCGGGAGACGAAAGTCGATCTCGACCAATCTTCCGCATTTAGAATAATTCAGCTTATCTGATAGTTGGCGCATCAGGAATACGCCGCGCCCATTGGGATCCTGCAAGCGTTCGGGCATTGTTGGGTCCGGGATAGAATTAGGATCAAACCCTTCGCCTTCATCACCAATCACAAACCGAAGGCTGGTCTTGCCGGGCTTCAATTTGATGGTAACGTACTTCTTTGGATCAGCGTGATTGCCGTGAAGAATGCAATTGTTTACTGCCTCTGTCACAACAAGCAGCATATTAAAAAAGATATCATCATTGAACCTAAAGGATAATTGCACCTCTCTTACGAAAGGTTCAATTAGCCGGATGTTTTCCGGTGTTGACCTGATGGATAGCTCGAAGCCTTTACTATTTGCCATGTGCGCGCAGTGTTTCTTTGGACGGCTCTTGGGAAGCTATCCATGCTTAATGGTGCGGCGTAAAGTTGCACTCTACAGCATATAACTGCTGCAGAGCGCTTTGGTTTTGGTTTAGAAACTGATTGCCTTGAAATATTTTTCGACCAAAGACTTGTAATAAGGCTTCAGGTCTGGTGGCAAAGTCTTGTACAATTCGACTTCTGCGTTTCGCTTCTTGAGGTATTCCTCGATGGAGGGGGGAATTTCCCGGTTGATATTGCGAGCTGTGTTGGATTCTCGTTTGTCATCCAGTTCGCGCTCGCGCTCTGCTTTTTCTGCCTCCAGAAGTCGTGTCAGAATGTCTTGCTGTCTAGCTATCATTTCAGAGGTAAGTCGCTTGTTTACCAGCTCCTCCTCTGTCTCTTCCATTTCTTTCATCAGGTCTTCGAGCGAGCCATCGCCTCGACCGTCTTTGGTCATCTCCTGAGTAATTTTTCTAAGTGCATCCCGAATGGCGGATTGCTCTGCTGCCATTTCAGCCATTTCCCGGCTCATTTGGCCACGACCGGGCTTTTTGCCGCCCATCTTGCCGCTCATTTGGGACATCTTGTCGTTCAATTGTTTTTGCATTTTACCGAGCTTGCCCATTCCGCTTCCGCCGGGCTTATTGCAGCTACCTGAACAGTTTTGATTTCCATCCATTTGCTGAGCCATCTGCTGCTGCATTTTTTGCAATGATTCATCCAGCATCAGCGCCAGGTTGTTGATGCTAGTCATCACGTATTGCTGGTTGACGGTGCCGTCTTCCTTCTTACGCGCCTCCAGGCGATCGATGGCATCTTCCATATTGCTGCCCATTTCGGTCAGCTCCTTGGTTACGTAGGCTTCGATTTCAAACACTCTTTTACTCAATGCGATGAGGCTGTCTTCCACCAATTGTGCGTCGTCTTTGAGGCTGTACTGCTCCTGTACCAATTCTATGTACTTGGCATTGTTGACATCCATTTCAAGGACTCTATCCATGACATCTTCCTGATCTAAAGAAAGGTCGATCAAATTTTCAAGTAATTGACGGATGGCTTGCATATCTTCTGAGCCCTGCTCCATTTGCTGATCCATCATTTGCTGTTGCATCTGCTGGGCCATCTCCTGCATTTTTTGACCAGCGCTTTGCTGCTTTTCACCTGCGGATTTGGAATCCTGGTTCTCCATGTCTTCCATACTCTGCTCCTGCTCCTCTTGAGCTTCCTCACCCAGTTCCTGGGTTTCGTCCATGCTCTCTTCCTTGTCGTTGATCTCCTCGTTCATCTCCTCCAGCTCGGCGATGTCTTTCATGATCTCCTCCATCTCCTCGTTGATCTTTTCCTGCTCCTCTTTTTGTTCCTCCATCTCCTCTTTGCTGCCGTCAGATTGTTCTGTTTCTTCGCCCAGCTCTTCTTGCTCCTCTCCTAGTTCTTCCAGCTTTTCGATGGTTTCTGTCATCTTCATTTCATACTCCAGTTGTTTGAACAGTTCCATCATACGCTCGAGCTCCTTTTGCAGTTGCTCGTCTGTAAGCTCCATTTCCTCCATTTTTTCCATCAACTCCTCCTGAGTCATTTCCTCCATCTTCTCTTCCATCTTTTCGAGCATTTCCTTTTGCTCTTCAGACAGCATGTCTTCAAACATCTGTTGCAACTTTTGTTGCTTCTCCATTACGCTGGGTGTAAACTCTTTATACTCTTGCTGCTTCTCCAGATTCTTCTGGAAGTTCTGCTGCATTTGTTGTACCTGCTGCTGGGCTTCTTTTTGCTTTTCAAGCATTTTTTCCAGCTCTTCTTTGTCTTCCCATTCCAGCTCCTCTTTGTCCACCATTTTCTCTTTCATGTCCTGAATCTCCTGTTGGAGCTCTTCAATCTCTTTTAGAGAATCTTTCATGTCATCTTTAAGGGCATCGTTGTTATTATCTGCGATGTCTTCCATTTCATCAATAGTTGGAAGCTCATAATTGAGGGTCTGTGAACGGGCAAATTTGCGGCCATTGACCGCATCATTATCCCAAACTTCGAAATAGTAGCTCAGCTCGTCACCTGGGGCAAGTTCGAGTGTCTCTACATCGATATAATGAGTAAAGCTAGTCCCCTTCGGATTTACTCCCTTTTCAATAGGAGTCGAATTCAGCCCCTTGTTTGGGCTGGTTTTCGAGGTGACATTGTAGACAAACTTCAATTCGCTGATTCCGTAGTCATCACTTGCTTCTCCTCGGAAGTAGATGATCTTGTTGTTGGTTGTATCGACAAATTGCTCAGCAGTAATGGCGGGATAAAGGTCCGGAGTGACATTAACTGCGTAGGAAATCGAGTCTGCCATGGGCACTTTAGCGCTGGAAATAAACACCGTATAAGGCGTACCCGCATAAATTCGCTTACTGAAAGAGAAGTACTCCTCCCCTTTTCGCTGCGCTTGCACCAGCGAGTCTACACCGGCAAATTGCAGGGCTACTTCGTCTGTGTTGCTGGCTTCAAACTTCCAGTCCATTTTGGTACCCGCCGGAACCAAAACATCTCCGGTATTTTTCAGTATTTCATCTTTCTTGCCAGTATAGCCAGGATAATCCAGTGCTACTTCAAAACCTACGATTGAAGGTTTTGGGATCACAGTGATATCGTAATCGTCAGAACTGAATCCATCCGCTTCTACGAAAAAGCTGGTGTTCTTTTGAAGCTTATTGAACTTGTAAGTAAAGAGGTTGGCTCTTTCCTTTACAAGTTTATAAGGAAATTTGTTTATGTTGATGTAGGCAGTCTCTGGCAGAATCTCACCATTGACTTTTACCTCTACTTTCAAGTCTTCGTACTGTACTACTTCAAGATCATCTGTCAACAATTCGAAAGTGAAAGGTGCTTCTTTCTCAAACTCGCGATCATGTTGGATAATTCGTCCGGTGCTATCCGTAATCAGTGCAGGATAAGCGAATGAAATAAGTGCCAATAAACAGAGCGGAATCAGAGCGTACTTCGCATATTTCCTATTTCCGTTTAGGTTGATCGCCGAACTAAATGGCACAGGCTTGAGGGTTTCGATCTTTTGGTCGATGCTGGCATTGATCAAGCTGGCATCTGACAGGCCTTCGCTCTTTTGCTTCAACTGCAATATATTAAGCAGCTTGTCCTGCACATTTCCGAAGTGCTCGCCAATGATGCCTGCTGCCTGCTGGTGCGAAATCACGCGACCTAGCTTGAAGTAGTTCAGCAAAGGAAGCGCTACCCAATAGCCAATGCTGGC
Source organism: Chitinophagales bacterium (assembly GCA_020629005.1). Classification (GTDB taxonomy): domain Bacteria; phylum Bacteroidota; class Bacteroidia; order Chitinophagales; family UBA2359; genus JAHDDV01. The sequence continues at coordinate 4,014 of JAHDEE010000036.1, read as the reverse complement.
GACGGAAGTAGCAATGAAGCCGTAGAACATGGTAGTTCTTACGCCTGATGAGAATTCGAAAAAGTACTCTAGCGCTGCAAAGAGCAAAAATAGCCCAAGGATAAGCCCTACGGCATAGAGGGTACCACGGATCAGTCTATTGACATAGAATTTTCTAATAAACTGATCCAGTTTTCCTATCAGAAGATCGTAATTGCTTGTTGACTTGCTCATGTGTAATGACTAAAGAAGATTCTCGACTAACTGCATTCTTAACGTTTTCAGCGTCCAAAGGATACAGCTGAAAAATGTTAAAAAGTGCAGTACAAAAATCGTACTTGAAGTGGCTGCAAAGGTTAAATTTGGCAAATCCGATCAAGTGTAGATTTTACAAATACCTATTGCGCAGGTTATCAAGTGCTAACTGACGAGAATTATCCCCAAATTTGGCTCAAAAAACGCCACTTTTCAAATTTATCTTTTGATCAGCTAAAATATTTGTCCTAGTGCTGCGTAAACAAAGTATGTGACACCTTTAAGGAGCTTATCTTTTTGTCAGCCTAGGCGCGAGGATGGAGCATAGCCTTAGCTACGTGACTGACGAGCAACGAAGGATGACAGAAATAGAAGCCCTTAAAGGTGTTGCGGACTTCGTTTGCGTAGCACTAGAGAGAAAGCAGATGACTGAGCGCGAGTTCGTAGCTTTTGAGACCAAAGCCACTGATAGAGCCAATTACGTAAGGAGCGACGAAGGATTTGTGTCTAAAACTTTCCCTGGCCATTGGATTGGAAATGTGTACCTCGATAACCGGTGTTTCTATGGCAGCAATGGCATCAGCGATGGCAACAGAAGTATGTGTATAAGCCGCGGGATTGAGGATAATACCCTTATAACTTCCATCCGACTGCTGCAATTGATCCACTATTTCTCCTTCGTGATTGGATTGGAAGTAGTCGATCTGGTGATCGCTATGTTGCCTCCTAAGCATTGAAAGCAAACTGTCAAAGCTTTCCTTTCCATAGATATCAGGCTCTCTCTTGCCCAGCAGATTTAGATTTGGACCGTTTATGATCAGCACCTTGTTCATTCGATTGTCATTTATTTTACCAAATTCCAATAGCTCGGCAACTTCGCCGTAGCCGATCGAAGGAAGCTCGAAGTAAAAGCTAATATCACCTTGCTTTGCTAGGCTCCCATATCATTTCTCTCCCGTTGAAACTCCTCCAGCTCGGGGAGGATGTTCTTCAGTCTGGGATCACTTTTGTATTTCTCAAAATCCAGATGTTGATCCAATTCACGAACCATCTTCTTCCAGGCTTCAAAAACAACCATAGCCTCCTCCCGATCATCCCAGCGAAGTAACAAAGCGATAGCACCAACATAGGCAGAAGGGTAATGCCCCTTACCGTGCTCGATTGCCAGTCTGTAATTACCTAGGGCAGCTAATCCTCCCATATCCGTTTGCTGAGCACGAGAGTAAAGCAAATCATGCCTGGACAAAAAATCTCCCATCTTCAGATGAAAATTTAAGTCGCCTTCAAAATCATCCTGACACCTCATCAAGATAAACATGTGCTCCTTGTATGTTTGAAAAGCCAACTCATGATCGCCGGACTTTTCCAATGCCTCTAGCACAGCAGTCGTGGCTTGCATGATTCCCCAGGTTGCAGAAGAGTTTTTTGAGTCTTGCTCCAAAGATCGCACAAAATGCTTCAAGGCAAACTGTGCATCATTTAGCTCAGCAGTATGCCCATATCGCCCCAACCAAACCTGCCCCATACGCAGATGGTTTTCAGAGCGCTCAGACTCATAGGCTTGCAAGTGTTGCAATACCCCGGCTTGATACGCCAATATCCGTTCACAAAGTTCCGCTTTTGAAATATTCTCCTCCTCAATGTACTGTGCCTCAAACAATCTGTAATCAAGCACCAGTGCCAGGCGCCAATAAAGCAATTGCCTGCGATCCGCTTGGGCTGTTATGAATTTCTCTATCTCAGCAAGCAGCTTTTGATGCTCCTGCTCTCGCTGCTCATAAGCCGTATTCAAAATCGAGAAAGCCGAAAAAAGGTATGGACCAAAGAGGGACCTGGAATGATGTTGCTGCCCATCGTCGACCAGCTCATAATCCCGCATTGCCGCCGTCATACAAGCACGAGCCTCATCGAAAGCCGCTGCATCATAGGTTACATTCGCCAGTGCATTGACCCAAAATGCATTGGAGATTTGACCATACTGCCAATCACTCAATTCAGCCTTCAATGCCAACCTGTAATGTTGCAAACATTGCTCAAAATTTTCCTTTGCCCTGGCTTCACTTGGCTCATGTGCCAAATCGTAGCAAAGCCCATACAGGTAATCAAAGGAGCTCTCTGGCGCAAAGTCACGAAGCAAATCCACCTCCTTCAACATCGGCTCCAGAGCAATTTCTGCTTCAACATTCGGATCGATTCTGGGGTAGTAAAACCGGTCCTCAAACAAGTCACGGCCGCATTGTACAATCTGCTCTTTAGCGTCGCGATCCTCACTGTCCTTGTACTCACGAAGCAGCGCATGAAACGAATCAAAATCCTCCTCATTCAATATATCTATCAACTTATCCTCTAACATCACATCCATTTTAGCCATTCATTTCAACGCTGCTTAAACATCCACTACCTGGGTAGAGTTCCGCTTGCCAATCCAGACCCTTGCAAGCAATCCGCCCTGCAAAGGCATACATTTTAACGGCAAAATAGAGAATTGTTTAGACTCTTTTGGAGCGAAACGAATTCGGTCGTGGAAAGGGGCTACGCGTGCTACACTATTATTCAGTACTGTTACAGCTGTTCCTGATCAGCCACTGCCGTCTCCTCCTAAGGTCGGAGCCATCATTGGCTGTCAGTCACCACGCTGTCACAGCACTTCATACCGTTGCGCCCGCGGCTATTTTGAAGCCATCCCGGTCGTGGAAACACAGCCCTCATCAGCTTTCACTAACTTTGACGTGATTTGAAAACCTCCACCCCTATTAGTAAAGGCTTTAAAGCCTATCTCAGCTTCGAAAAACAGTTGTCGAAGAACAGCGTAGAGGCCTACCTTCGTGACCTGCGAGGATTTACAGAATTTCTGGAAGAGCGACAAATCAAAGTCACGAAAGTGATGCTAAGTGATCTTCAAAGCTACCTGAAATTTCTCAGTGAGTCAGGCATTGGAGCACGATCGCAAGCAAGAATCATCTCCGGCTTGAAGGCATTCTACAAGTACCTTATCATCGAAGAGCTAATTGAAATCAATCCTACTAGAATGCTGCACGGTCCCAAGATTGCGCAAAAGCTACCAGAAGTCCTGTCAATCGAAGAAGTGACCAGGATGTTGTCTGCTATCGATCTTAGCCGACCGGATGGACATCGAAACAGGGCAATGTTGGAGGTATTGTATGGCTGTGGCTTAAGAGTAAGTGAACTGATCCATCTTAAGATTTCCAAACTTCATTTCGATCAGGGTTTTATAGGGGTAATTGGAAAAGGTGACAAAGAGCGGATTGTACCAATAAATCCAACTGCCTGCAAGGCAGTATTGCTTTATCTGACCCAAAGCAGAAGCAAAGGCAAAATCAAAAAGGAAGCGGAAGATATTGTTTTTCTAAATGTGCGTGGAGCAGGTATCAGCAGGGTAAGCGTTTTCAAGATAGTGAAGAAGCTGGCCCTGGAAGCCGAAATAGAAAAGACGGTTTCCCCGCACACTTTTCGACACAGCTTTGCCACTCATCTCTATGACCGCGGAGCTGACCTCAGAGCCATCCAGGACATGCTCGGTCATTCGTCCATCATGACAACAGAAATCTATTCGAAAGTAAGTCAGCAGTATCTGAGGGATACACTGCAACAGTTTCACCCGTTCTTTGATCTTTGATCTTTGGTCTTTGGTCTTTGGTCTTTTCTCTTTGGTCTTGCTCTTTGGTCTTGCTCTTTGCTCTTTGCTCTTTGATCTTTGCTCTTTGATCTTTGCTCTTTGCTCTTTGCTCTTTGCTCTTTGCTCTTTGCTCTTTGCTCTTT
>JAHDEE010000035.1 GCA_020629005.1 Chitinophagales bacterium | reverse complement strand
CTTGTTGGCTGGTGGAGAAAAATAACGATGGATAAATCATTTCTAGCAAGTCAAAGTGGACAGTTATTGATTCTCTATTCCTAAAAACTGACATTTTGTGTATCATTGTATTCCCAAAATCCTGAAAGAAATAGAATATGGAAGCTACGCATACCCAAAGAAGAGAGAAAAAGCTGAAATTGATCATCAAGAGAATTGATCGGCAGCTAACGAAGAGAATCGACCCTGGCAGCAAAACGATACAAAAACTAGTTCGAAAGGCTGTCAAAATCAGCAAAGAGCTAGGGGCGACCATGCAGAGCAGTAGATGGCAAAAATTTTTGGCCTCGGCAGCAGTAGCTGGGGGAATATTACTTGCAACTCCTGGCTTTGCCCAACCCTTTCTTGATCCTGTTGAAGGCGCCTTTACTATGCCTGTTATGGATTCTTCAGAGGATGTTATCCAGCCCTTGCTGATTGATATTGATGCCGATGGCGACCTGGACCTTATTATCTCGCAGTACTTTGACTATGAAGAGGTCGGCTACGGGAATTCCCTGTTTTTTGTAGAAAACAGAGGTACAGCATCCATGGCAGATTTCGGTACCCCGATGAAAGATGCTTTTGGTTTGGAACCAGTGAACTGCTCTGGTGCAGTGCTATCATCTGTCGATATTGATGACGATGGAGATCTAGATATCTTTTTGGGAACCTTCTATAGTTACGGGGTAGGATTCGAAGGTCCGGGCATGCTGCTTTATGAAAATGTTGGAGATGCCGCTAATCCTGAGTTTCTTGCTCCAGTATTCAATCCATTTGGTATTGGTATGACGGGTTACGAGCTGGGCACCAGCTTTGCCGATGTAGACAATGACGGAGACTTCGATCTTTGGGCAACTGAGTTGCTAATAGATTACGAATCTGGCTCTGTTGAATATGTTGCAAGCTATCACGAAAATATCGGTTCTGCTACAGAGGCTGCTTTTGCTTCCTCGACTTCAACAGACGAGCAATTTGGTGAAACTGATTTTGCGCTTGCCAGCTTCTCTGACCTTGACGGTGACGGGGATTTGGATTTGCTTCGTTACGATTATGCCTCCAATTCGCTTTATGTCGTTTCGAATCTTGGATCCGCTGATGCGCCCGATTTTGGGCCAAGTCAACTGGTGCTATTTGATTTTGAGGACAATGGCTTTCTCACAACTGGTGACTTGGATGCTGATGGCGATATGGACATTGTGATTCCGCAACAAGATTACGAGAGTGAGACTTCCGGCCTGCTGTTTTTGGAGAATGCTAAAAATGCGGTATCTAACCTCGACTTGAATTCTTTGACTGAGCTAAAGTTTTCTCCTAATCCTACTTCTGCTGTAGTCAGTTTGCTGCAACCGGCTGAGCTTGCGGCTGTGCGTGTTCTGGATGCCAAAGGAAGGCTGCTAAAGATCATTGAAGAGAATCCCGGTTCGGTTGACCTATCAGAATACGTGGAGGGTCTGTACTTCTTGGAGCTGATCGGAATTGATGGAGCTAGGACTACGAAAAAGGTTGTGAAACAGTAAGGCTGTGAGTGTCTGGTTTGTTTTTGAGGCGAGAGTAGGTAACATTACTATTGTTTCTTACTAAAGTATGACTACTAACGAAAGATAAAGGAGTAACCCAGCTGGATTTCGTTTCGATAAATAGCATGCGCTGCAGCATCCACATCGTACTGTATTTGACTCAACATTGACAGGCGGAGCTTCTTGCTAATTCGGTAGGTCAGGTCATTTCGAAGATAGAAGTCGATGGTTTCGGTATTGGAAAACATGGTCATGTTGCCATTGATGATGAGCTTTTCGCCTCCATAATAGTAGACATTGACACGCAGGGACATTCCATGCTCCAGAAACTTGTTGGCACCATAAGGCACTCCGTACACTTCATCAAATTCATCAACATAGAGGTGCTGGTCAAGCACATACGTGGTTTTGAGTTCATATAGCCCTACTTCTACATTGAAGGAGTTACCCTCGAATTGTAGACCTACAGCAAAATTTGTATAGGCCGGTGACATAAAATTGGAAATCAGGACGCGATCGCCATTGCTCCTCACGAAATAGGTTCTAAAAAATTGACTCTGCATGGCGTAGATGGCAAAGGCCGAGGTGCTGCCTTGCAATCGATACTGAATTTGATTGAGGAAGTCGAACTGATCGAGATTTTTGTTCATGTCTCTGCCGAGTTCGTGTCGAACACCCAAGGCTGTGTTTACATTGAGCACATTCCTCCAACGATCATATTCCCAGGCATATCGAAGGCTGCCCCTTAGATTGATGCTGTAGTTCAGTTTCTTACTGCCATCCCAGGCGTTGGCAGCGAACTGCCCTAAGGAAACAATGCCAGCAATTCGACGATTTTCACTCTTCTCAAGACTTTGTGGAGGGGCAATATATGGAAGCATTAGATATTCCTGGTCCTCAACGCTACGCCCCAAACGTTGATTGGTCTTCTTTATATCAAGAATGGGAATCTGGGTAATCTGGGAAATTTGAGGAAGCGTCTGATTGATTCGGCACTTATAAAATTGCACAGCGGTGCAAGCTCCATCGACCATCTTGTCAAATGGAGAAATAGGGATATTGATTGTATCGCCCTCTGCAACTGAGTTGATTCGAAGTTGATTCCAATTCTTCAAATCAATCAGGGAAATGCCGAAGTCCTGACAGAGGCCATGCAAAGACTCCCCTTTCCTTACAACATGCTTCCAGGAATACAGTCCCTTGCTGCTCGACTCAACTACCTGTGCCTGAGCCGTTTGTTGGAAAAGTGCGGAGAATGCGAATATCAATACCGAAATGCAAATTCCAGAATTTGGATTCATAGAGGCTTGTAATGCAAAAAGCATGATCAAATCGAGCCCACTCTGCAATCAGTTGGCATCGATTTGATCATGCATAGTCTTGCGAGATCAGCTACGAATTATCTTCTGAAAGGACAGTTTAGGAAAGTACCGAAGTAAGTTCCGTCCACAAAGTTTTCATTGATTGACGTAACAGCCGCATTCAAAGCATCTACATCGCCATCGCCGCAAAGTGCATCGTTGGCCATTGCTAATACCTGGTTTACAGTCATTCCCATGAACTCGCCTTCAGCGATCATCAAATCACCAAGGTTTGTTGTGGAAGAACTGTAGTTAGGGTCTGCGATATCAAAGCCCAGACTCAAAGTCAATGCGATCACTTGCGATACAAGGGTGTTCTTCAATTGAGCTGGCTTCGGGTTTGTGTAGCTCTTCTTGAGTACATCAGGGGTACCACCCGCTGGCAGGTAATCGTTGACAGCCTTCCAGCTGGTAAAGGATACGCTAGTAGCATCACAACCAATTGTCAATCCATCAGGAAAGGCGTTGTCAAAGTTAGCTTGAAGGTAGCTCCCTGGGTTATCGCCGCTTGGTGCAGCTCCCCATCCTCCAATTGTCTGAGTACGAAATCCGGTGATGTCACAATCAGCAGATTGAGCATTGATGCCAAATGTCAGAAGACAGAATGCTGCAACCGTGAATAATAACTTCTTCATAAAAATTTAAGTTTTGGTAAATAATGTATTGGTCTAAAAGCCGAGGCCAACTAAGCTTCAATCCCTGTGCCAAAAAAAGGACAGGGTGTCTAGTTAATGAGGCATTAATGGTGAAGCTCAGATCAAAAGACATTTGACAAAAGATAAAAGCGCCAAATATTCCATAAATGTGATAACAACTTGTGCTCACAATTATGGACACTAGTAACCAGTTTTGTAGACACTTTCCTAACAAAACACGTACTCACAAGAATTGCGCCACTCATTCAATGAATTTGATTTGTTGCTAATAAGTTGAAAATCAACTGATTATAACAATGGTGTGCGTGAGTGAAGAGCGATATATGTTGTACGAAGATGTCATGCCAAAATTGAGTTGTTTTGATGGGTGGCAATAAAAATCTGTATTAGGCAGAGGCTTAGAGAGATAAGGAAAGCCCGATATGTTAGTCCAACAAGGACTTTTGTCCTGGACTTGCGACAGCTTCGGGATCTCCTGGAAAGTTAATGGTTTAAGTTGTAGCAGATTGCTGGTGGTGGACTACTGGTCATCTTCCGCTAATCAGGTTGAGCAAATCAATTCCAAGCTGATCAACCCTGGCGTTCGAATTGCTCAAAAGTACAACTGCTGTTTTGTTGCTGGGATTGATGGCTATGTAGCTGCTGTAGCCGCCGGTATTACCTGCATGTGTATACACAAGCGGATCCTTTCGATTGGCCATAAAGATGTGCCAGCCATATCCTGCCTTCAGATACTGCATCTCTGTGCAGGAGATCAATTGCATAGTGCTGCTGAAATACTGCGGAACTTCTTGATTCAGAATAGCAGCAGCAAAGACCATCATCTCATACAGATTGCTTGCCAATCCTGCAGTAGCCTCCATAGAATCAAAGATCCAATTGCTGGCGGGTTCACCTTTGAGGTCCGTGGGACTTGCGAGATGCTGCATTGTTGGAGTAATCACATCTGTAGCCTTGAGTTTCAAGGGTTTCTTTATGTACAAGTCAAGAAGTTCTGAATAGGTTTTTCCAGAAGCAGTTTCCATCAAATAGCCTAATAGACCGTAACCGGCATCTGAGTATTTGTATGGGCAGTACTTTTTCTTTTTGCTGTCCTCACTCTGCTTAAAGGTGTATCGTTCCAGGAATTCCAGCAACTTTTCGTCTGTATAATCACGATACAGATTATCCTGGTTCCAATGCGAGAATCTGAGATTGTAGGGATAGCGCATCATGCCGCTTGTATGCGAAGCAAGAGAGGAGAAGGTTATGTTATCCAGTTTTGCATTACTAATGCTGTCTGGCAGAAACTCGCTGATAGGGCCTTCGATATTGATTATGGAGTCTTTGGCGAGTCCCATCATAATGATTGCCGAAAAGATCTTGGTTGTGGCTCCTAGCTCAAACATCAGGAGACTATCCGGTACAGTACTTTTGGGTTCATCTCCCCAAAGGAACAGTTGCGATCTGTCAGCTTGAATCACTCCAACCTGAATGATAGGATTTCCGTACTTGTACTGCTGTTTACGAATCATTGAATTGATCGATTGCTCCAAATCCGGGTCAAGCTGTGCCTGCACGAAAAATGCAGGCAGAAACAGTAGCAATATGAAGCAGTATAAGCAGCGCATGTGTACTAGGAGCAATCTATTGGTAATGCGTTTAAACAGCAACAGAAAAATCTCGCAAAGCCTCATTTAAAGAGGTTTTCTTGTCTGTTGAGGCCTTTCGCTGACCGATGATCAATGCACAGGGCACTTGATAGGAACCAGCAGGAAACGATTTGGTGTAGCTGCCAGGAATTACAACTGATCTTGCCGGAACCCGGCCCTTGTAATGAATTGCCTCTGCTCCACTGACATCAATAATTTTGGTAGACTGTGTGATGACTACATTGGCACCAAGAACGGCCTCTTCTTCAATTCGTACTCCTTCGACTACAATACATCTGGAGCCGATAAAGCAGTTGTCCTCAATAATCACAGGAGCAGCTTGAACAGGCTCTAAAACACCTCCTATGCCAACGCCGCCACTCAAGTGCACATTCTTACCAATTTGAGCGCAGGAACCAACCGTGGCCCAGGTATCTACCATTGAGCCTGAGTCCACATAAGCACCGATATTGACATAGCTTGGCATCATGATTACCCCAGGGGCAATGAAAGCACCATGTCTTGCAATGGCGTGAGGAACTACACGTACGCCCAATTCTTTGTAGTCTCTCTTAAGGGGCATCTTATCATGAAACTCAAAAGGGCCTACATTAATAACTTCCATTGTGCTAATGGGAAAGTTTAGGATGACCGCCTTTTTGATCCAGTCGTTTACTATCCAGCCATCCTCTGAAGGCTCGGCCACCCGTAAGCGTCCCTTATCTAATTCTTCAATAACCTCTCTTATGATGGCTTGCTTTGAAGTATCCTTGAGCTGATCGCGATCATCCCAAATACCTTCTATGATTTCCTTATGCATTTTCCTTCCTTGATTTTATACTGTGCAATGCGATAACTCGATGCTAGCATCAAAGTTTGTATGCAGTGCAGCCACAGCATGTAGCTACCTTATTGGCTTCAAACATTCGCTTACCATTTAAAGCGGACCTGCACTTTGATGTCAGAACGCTTATTACCCAGGATTTCCTCGTTCCCACTACTAATGACATCTCGATCACTGTAATAAGTTTGTGCAAAGCGTAGCCAGCAACTAAAGTGCCTATTCAGCTCGTACTTTGTCATCAGATAGAATCTACTGCCTTTTCCTTGAAAACCTGGAACTGAAAAAGCGTAAAGAATATCATTCTCATAGGTGTAAATACGGGTATCTGAACTGGCAACATCAAATAGTCCAAATCTCGTGGCAAAGGTAAGTGGCCAATTCTTAGGAGCGTAATTAAAATCCTGATAAAGCATCATTCCCTTTTCGATTTCTTCAGTTCCCGAATCAAACCAGGAAAATGCTACACGGCTTTTCAAGGTAATTTCGCTGTTCACTCTATGCTGAAAATGCCAACGTAATCGTTTCAGATCAGTGTTGTACAGCTCTTTGGAGGCGCCAGCTTCCTCATTTTCTCCAATACGACGATTCTTTTCCTTGACTTCATTCTTAAAACGTACATAAGTCTCTGTACGTCTGCTGGGACGATAAGTCAGCTGTGCGAAGTAGTCATTTCCTCTTGAAGGACCGTCTATTTCAAATCTTAAGAAAGAATGCCTGAACAAATCGTAGTAAGTGTCGAGCGTCAATCCATGAAACGGCTTAAAGGTGGCAGAAATGTAAGTTCCAGATTCATTGCTGGGAGATCCATTTTCTCCAAAGGCTCCGCTGGAAAAGGACTGATAGTCTTTTTGGTAGTAGCGATGAACGATACCCATCTGGAGCGGGGCATCAAAATTGATCATGGCTGATTGTATAGTAGCAATCGCCTGATTATCATCCATCGCAGCTTCACCAAAGAAGTGGATATTATGCCAAAGATAGTGATAGTTGATTCCAAAATTCACCAATTTATCGCCCTGAAAGCGAAAGGTTTGGTAAGGGTCAAGATCCGTCAGAATTGGTCGATCCAGACCTGTGTACATGGCTGTTAATCCAAGGCTGAACTTTCTGGAGTAGTAAGACAGATGTCCACCAAAGTTGGTTTTTTCGACCGTTTTCTTTTTTGCGATATCCGAAAGTGTTCGGTGGTATCCGCTTTCGTAAAAGCTGCTAATTGCATCGATGCTATTCGTTACCGTATCCAGCACACCGATACCTGCATCAATTTTTCTACGTGATGCAAAACCTGTTAGATGCCAGCGTTTCCAGCTGGTTGTTGCACCGATACCGCGGAAAAAGTTTGCTTCATTTACAGAGGTGTAAGCCTTGAGCGGTCTAGCGACTCGCTTGACATCCAACACATAGGGACCTTTGCTGAAAGCAAATCCTGACCAGGCGACCAATCCCTGCCCGATATTGACCTCATAATCTCCAATTGCAAGACTCTCGAATGGCCCTACATCCCGCAAAAAAAGATGTGCTGAATAAAAGTCAAAACCATTCTTATTGGATCCTCGGAAAAAGTCCTCGCCATCGTCTTTTTCAGCCGTGAGGCCGTAACTCAAGCGCGTTTTATACTTATGTCTGTATCGCAAATAGAGCTTTTCAGGACTACCTTGATAGGGAGCAGCGATGGTGCTATCGCCCTCCATCCGATCGCGGTATCCATCTTTCGTTTGCAATACTCGTTGCATTCGCAGAAAGAGCTCATTTTTTCCGTTAAACAGCATGTGGCGCATTGTAGGTTGTACTACCTCCCGCCTACCGGTTACCATTACAAAAGGCAGTATGTTCTCAATGGTCTGAGCATCGAGCAGCGGTACAGCCTGAAGTTCATAAATGCTCATCATATCTCCATCCCGGTCGATATAATTCAGCAGTTGATCGATTTGAGGTTGACTGAGCAATCCCAGGCTCCTCAGTTGTGCCTCCGTAGCGCGGTTGAGATCGATGGGATCCTCATAGATGTCGTACAGACGCTGCAGATAAGTATCATCCGTCAGGCCTTCATCGTTTTGCTCAGAAAGGGCTTCTATGATTAGCTCGAAAGCATTTAGCTGCTGTTCGCGATCGCGATCATCCTGGGCCTTCAGTTGTGTTGAACTCAAGATAAAGACCAGCAGCAGGAATAAGCGTAAACTATTGCGGCTGCTCATCTTTTGATTTAAAAGGTAACAGGTGACCAAATGTTAGACTGGCATGAGGGCTATATCCCAGGTAAGAATGATAGCTTCCACCCACATCAATTCGAAATTTCTTAAGCTGTATGCCGGCACCAAGTACCATGATTCCCGGATTGCTGGCAATGCCTCCCCTAACAAATAGGGCTGGTACGGGATGATATTCCACTGCAGCTTTGATGATTACTTTCTCGTCAATGTTCTTTTCTGCTTCAGTGATTACAAGCACGTTTGGTATCACCTCGTAAGAAATGCCTAGTTGTATGATTGTAGGTAGGTTGTCCACTGTGTAATCCGTTACCTTAGCATTGATTGGATTGTAGAGATGCGCCCCGATCGTGATATCTTTTACAGGCCGATATTGTGCGCCAATGCCAAAGGTCATCACACTTTTACTGTCGAAATCAGCCTGGCTAATCTGATAAAAGTCAAACTGAGCTCCCAAGGTTAGGTTTTGGGCCAACTTTCTTCCATAAGCCAAACTTCCTTTGGCTTCATTATAAAGTTCAAATCCATAATAGCTCACTCCGATTCCAAAAGTGCCTGACTTGGTGGGTAGCGCTGCTGCAACGCTGTGATGATTCAAATCTTCCAGCAAAAACCGGTTTTGAGAATAAGCTGCCAAACTGATTTGTTCGAGTCTTGCCAAGCCAGCCGGATTATAGAAGGTGCTGAAAGGGCCCGATAGAGGACTCGAAGCATGTGCCAAACTCGCACTTCTGCCTCCTACTGCGTTGAGGTCGTTGCCAGCCTCAGCAGTTCCACCAAGCACAAGAAGCGCAAGCATTAGAGCAATGGATATGGGATGTAAACTCATAGCGTAATTTGCGACAAAATAGTTAATTCAGGTCTTAATCTGGCTTAAATATGAGACAAGAGAGGCGGTTTGCTGCACAAAGAGTCAATATGTATTTTTGCAGCTCTTTAGCCCAGGGCCACCATTGGCCATATTAACATTTCAATTTCGAGACTATGCAAAAATGTCAAAGCTACATCAGCGAACACAAAGACCGATTTCTGGATGAGCTATTGGGTCTGTTGCGCATTCCCTCAGTAAGTGCTGATCCTTCTAGAAGTGCCGATATGCAAAAAGCTGCTGCCCTTATCAGGGATGAGCTCGAAAAGGCAGGAGCCGATGTATCGAAAGTTTGCGAAATTGAGGGCCATCCTATTGTGTACGGCGAAAAAATTATTGATCCAACTTTACCAACCGTGTTGGTTTATGGTCATTATGATGTGCAACCTCCTGATCCACTTGACCTTTGGGATTCTCCACCATTTGATCCGGTGATTAAAGATGAGAAAATATATGCACGCGGGGCCTGCGATGACAAAGGGCAAATGTATATGCATATCAAGGCTTTCGAGGCAATGGTAAAAACCGGTAGTCTGGCTTGCAATGTGAAATTTATGATTGAAGGTGAAGAAGAGGTCGGCTCAGAAGGCCTGGGGCCTTTTCTTGAGCAGAATAAAGAAATGTTGGCGGCAGATGTCGTTTTGGTTTCAGACACATCTATTATTGCCAATGATATTCCTTCTATCACCTGCGGCCTTCGGGGGATCACCTACTTACAAGTGGAAGTTACCGGGCCAAACATGGACCTGCACTCTGGAACTTTTGGTGGTGCAGTAGCTAACCCCATCAATGTACTTTGCAAAATGATTGCTTCTCTCACTGATGAGAACAACCATATCACCATTCCGAATTTCTACGATGATGTACTTGAACTTGGTGAGCAAGAGCGCAGTGCTATGAACAAGGCTCCGTTTGACCTGGATGCATACAAGGAAATGCTGGGAATTGCTGATGTACAAGGTGAAGCGGGTTATACAACGATAGAGCGAGCCTCCATCAGACCAACGCTTGATTGCAATGGCATTTGGGGTGGATACACAGAAGAAGGTGCCAAGACGGTGTTGCCTTCAAAAGCACATGCAAAAATCTCTATGCGACTTGTGCCAAACCAGGACCCACACAAAATTGCCGATCTTTTCCAGAAGCACTTCGAAGCAATTGCACCTAGTAGCGTTTCGGTAAAGGTTGATCCGTTTCACGGTGGTCAGCCGTATTTAACTCCCACTGATAACAAGGGCTACAAGGCTGCGCATTATGCAATGGAAAAGGGATTTGGCAAGGCTCCGCTTCCTGCCCGAGCCGGTGGAAGTATCCCTATCGTGGCACTTTTCGAGAAGACTTTGGGACTAAAAACAATTTTGATGGGCTTTGGACTTAACAGCGATCAGATCCATTCTCCGAATGAGCATTACGGCTTGTTCAATTTCTATAAGGGTATTGAGACGATCCCATATTTCTATGAGGAGTTTGCGAGGTTGAGTGCTTGTTAGAGAGTAGAGAGTAGAGAGTAGAGAGTAGAGAGTAGTGGTGTGTTGGAGGGAGGGGCGGTGCAAAATAGCCGCGATAGAAGCGGAAATGCTGCTGCACTGAGCGCCTGACTGCGCCCCTGGCAAGGGCTCCCTTAAGGAGACCTTGCCAGGGGATGCAGGAAGCAGCGAAGGGTAGTAGCATTGCAGCGGATAGCGCGCAGGACAGTGCCGGGAGCATGAATCTTTCGCTCCAAAATAAAATATTTATAAGTGTTATGTTTTTTTGTTACTGGTACATCTGTGCTACCAATTGCAGCTGATGCTCAGATTTGTTGGGCTTGTGAGTAGGGTTTTGTTGTAAGAATCGATAGAGTAGGAGCCTTGCTGATAGCTTAGTTTCATATCAGATTCGTAGAACATATTGTTACTTCGTCGATGGATTTTTATACTTGATGGTGCATTGGAATTAGGAGGAAAGCTGAGGTCAATTGTTTGAACTGCGAGCTTGTCTTCGGTTGCTTTGTAGTGTACTTCAAGGGATTTGTCATGCCTTATTGTGTCTACCTTGTAACTTTCCATCAAGGCCCGTTTGTTGATGTCTGATTCGAGAAAGAAAGAGAGTTCCTGTTCCCAATTTAAGTCGCTGACTTGCAGCTTTTCGACTTCTTGATTGAGTATAACTTCCTTGCTTACTTGCGGTTGCTTTTCTTCTAAACTTGTGATTTCGTTTTGGAAGTAATCCTGTAGTGAGAAGAAAGAAAAAGCAGGCTGCACAGCCTCCGGAGAGGGTGCGCAACCTGTTATTATAATTATGTATAAAATAAATATCTTAAGTAAATTGTTATGCTTCACTGACCAGTACATTTCCGTTCATAGACTTGGGTGCTTTCAGCCCCATCATATAAAGGATGGTTGGAGCGACATCTGCAAGGGTGCCGTCTGCGACTTGCCAGTTATTGTTTGGATCAATTATCAGTAGCGGTACAGGATTGTCGGTATGTGCGGTGTGTGGACTACCATCTTCATTTTCCATGATATCGGCGTTGCCATGGTCTGATAGCACTACAAGCGAGTACTTGTTGTCCAGGGCGGCATCGATTACATCTCCCAGGCAGTTGTCGACCGTTTTGACGGCTTTGACTGCGGCTTTCATATTGCCGGTATGACCGACCATATCAGTATTGGCGAAATTCAAGCAAACAAAGTCTGGACGCCCTCTCTTTTTCATTGCGTTCACTACCTGCTCGGTCAGTTCGAACGCACTCATCTCTGGCTGCTTGTCATAGGTGGCTACCTGAGGTGAGTCCACAAGTATTCTCTGCTCTCCGGTAAAAGGCTTTTCTCTTCCTCCAGAAAAGAAATAGGTGACATGAGGATACTTTTCTGTTTCTGCTGCCCGAAGCTGCGTCATCTTTGCTTTGGAAATTACATGTCCCAAAGTGTCTGATACGTCTTGCTTTTCAAAGAGAAAATCTACGTCTTTAAAAGATTTATCATAGGGAGTCATGGTAAGAAACTTTAGTTTGAGTTTCTTTGTCTCCGCTTCTTTGATATCCTTTTGCGAAAGTGCGATGGAAAGTTGTCTTGTTCGGTCGGTTCGGAAATTGAAAGCCAGAACTACATCGCCTTCTGCGATCACAGCCATTGGTTTTCCTTTCTTACCTTCTTTTACGATCGGCTTTACGAATTCATCTGTGTCTCCATTCGTATAAGATTTTTTCACCGCCTTAGTGAGATCTGAAACCATGTTTCCTTCTCCTTGGGTAAGCATGTTATAAGCGAGGGCTGTGCGATCCCATCTCTTATCACGATCCATTGCGTAGTAGCGTCCAATGACTGATGCAACTTCTCCTTTGCTTTTTGCGAGCTTCTTTTCCAGTGCTTTTACGAAGTTGGCGCCTGCTTTAGGGGCAGTATCGCGTCCATCGAGGAAAGCGTGAATGTAGTAAGAACTTACTTTGTTCTGGTCGAGAATATCGCAAAGAGCGTGGAGGTGGTCAGTGTGCGAATGTACACCTCCGTCAGAGAGTAGCCCCATCAAATGTATGGCCTTCTTTTTGCTCTTAGCATACTTGATGGCTGCCAGGAGCTTTTTGTTCTTAGCCAGGGAGCCATCTTCGATTGCATTGTTGATTCGTACAATATCCTGTTCGATGACCCGGCCTGCGCCGAGATTTAGGTGTCCTACTTCGGAGTTTCCGGCAAGTCCTTTGGGAAGTCCAACGGCAGTTCCTCCTGTGGCAAGTTCAGCACTGGGGTAGTCAATGAACATTCGATTAATAACCGGGGTTTTGGCACGGGCGATTGCGCTCCGTTTGGAGTCCCTCCCGTGCCCCCAACCGTCCAGTACAACCAGACAGATTTTTTTAGATTTTTTCATGATAGATAGATTAGATAGATTAATTCATAAGGATAGTACTTTTCTCATAAAAATGAAAGCATCTGTGTCTCTGAATTCCAAACTTTTGGCATAAAAGCGAGGTTTGGCGTTAGAAATGGGTCGTAGGATGGTAATTTGACCTCTTTGCCTGAGGCTGAAGAGCATGGGTATTGCTATTTTTTGCTTGTGTAGATTTGGGTAGGCAAGCTGTTTACGTATGCTATGTGTAGTAATACAAGCCTGCGTTTTCATGTTTTAGACAGGCTCTTTTTGTTAGATTATGAGCAGTTGGCTTAAACCTAAGCTACTGCTGTCAGTTTTATTCTGTGAATGGATTTTGACTAGGCTTATTTTATTGTATATCTTCAGCTAACAGACCGCTTTCGAGGCAGGTTTTAGGGTTAAAATCTACTTATTTTTAATGTAATGCCTTATGAAAAAGAGTTGGTTATTTATTTGCACTTTGATGATGTTGTTTTGCATAACATATGCACAAACCAGCATCATTCAGACGATTACTGATGGGCTGAAAAATAATGATATTGGTGAATTGCTAAGGCAGTTAGATGATGATGTGCAGCTCACCATTTTGGAGGAGGAAGATTCTTACGAGAAAGAGAAGGGCATAGGGATTTTGCAGCAGTTTTTTGAGACTTTTCCAACAGAGACTTACCAAATGAAGCACAGCGGAGAATCAAATGATGGTTCGGAGTTTGCGATTGGCGAAATTGATCGGGAAGGAGCGCTTTACCGGATCTATTTTGTAGTGAATGAGCAAAAGGTTTCAGAATTCTGTATCGAGTTGGATTAGTAGTTTTTATGTCTCACTTTTGCGCAAAAGAAATGAATGATGGATTTAAGCAATTTTATTCAGCGTATTATAGATGAAGACATAAGAGACGGCGATCATACTTCCTTGTCCTGCATTCCAGAAGAGGCGGTTGACAAGGCAAGATTAATTGTAAAGGACACAGGCATATTAGCTGGTGTGGAGCTGGGGATAGAAATCTTTAAACACATTGATTCTCAGCTTGAAGTAGAGGTCTTTATTGAAGACGGAGCTGAAGTAAAGTTTGGAGATATTGCCTTCTTTGTTTCAGGAAAAACACAATCGATTTTACAAGCAGAGCGACTGGTCTTGAATTGTATGCAACGCATGAGTGGAATTGCTACGATGACCAATAGATTTGTGAAACTGACGGAAGGTTCCGAGGTAAAACTTCTGGATACACGCAAGACTACGCCTGGCTTTCGTGCGCTGGAGAAATGGGCTGTCAGAATTGGAGGTGGGCATAATCATAGGATGGGTTTGTACGACATGATTATGATCAAGGACAATCACCATGATTATGCTGGTGGAATCAAAGCAGCGATAGAATCGACCCGGAAGTATCTGACTGACAAGGAATTAGATTTGAAGGTTGAGATTGAAGTTCGGAATCTGGAAGAGTTGGGTGAAGTACTGGAAGTTGGCCAGGTAGATCGGATTATGTTGGACAATTTTAGCCCAGAGAGAATCGTCGAAGCTGTGAAAATCATTGATGGTCGATTTGAGACCGAGGCATCTGGCGGGATCAATTTGGATACCATTGCTTCCTATGCGAAAACCGGAGTGGACTATATCTCGGTAGGAGCCTTGACACATTCCTATCAATCCCTGGATATGAGTCTAAAGGCGATCAAAGAATCATAATTATCGTCGCATGAGCAGCTACAAAGCTGGCATCTTAAGGCTCTCGCTTTGTCTCCTCCTGGTACTGCTCTGTTTTGTTCTTCTTCGTTTTGCCTTTTGGTCTTATAATGGCAATATTTTTCCGGAGACTGGCTTTCTGCGCCTCTGCGTACTTTCTCTTTCCGGGCTGAGATTTGACATTTCCGCAATTCTCTATGCAAATTTACCTTTGCTACTGTGGGCACTTTGTCCATTTGATACCCTGAGAGCGCTTGTCCCGAAGTTGCTCTTACAGTGCTGCTTTGTATTGTTTAATGGTTTGCTGATAGCCATTGGAATTGCGGATATTATCTACTTCCCTTACACCATGAAACGCATGACTTGGGATTCGACCGACATGATGGGGGATGCTTGGAATCTTTTGCCCAGTTTTCTCAGGGAGTTTTGGTATTTGATTGTTATTCAGGCTTTTGTATTTGTTATTCTGATTCTTGCGTCTAAGCAATTGCATACCAAGACGCAGGAGATTGGTCCAGCCAGGCAGGTTGATAATGTGTTTAGCCAGCTGCTGTTGTTTATTTCTTGTCTTGCTCTTACGATTGTAGGTCTAAGAGGCGGTTTGCAAATGAAACCGCTGAAGCCGATAGATGCCATGGGGATGGCATCATTGGGGGAGGTGGCGCTGCTCACCAACAGCCCATTTTGCGTAATGCACTCAATGAAATCGGAGGCCCTTCCGGACATGCAATTCATGGAGTTGGAAGAAGCTGGGATGGTAAGACCGTATTTGAAAGACTATTCTCGTTCTGAGCTTAAAAACAAGGGCCATAATGTTATAGTCATCGTGATTGAAAGCCTTTCATCCAGTTATATTGGACAAGCTGGGAAGTATGCCCCGTTCCTTGACAGTCTGGCGTCAAAAAGCATCTTTTTTCCGGAAGCCTATGCGAATGCAAAAAAGTCGATTGAGGGGATTCCTGCGATATTTTCAGGAATCCCGGCGATGATGCCTGCACCCTTCATATCCTCCAAGTATTCTCTGACTCCTGTTGCCGGCTTACCGGCCTATCTAGGCGAAGTTGGATATCAATCTGCTTTCTTTCATGGTGCGGAGAATGGTTCTATGCATTTTGATGCATATGCATTATCTGCTGGTTTCGAAAGGTATTTTGGACGAGACGAATATGGCATTGGCGATTTTGATGGTAGTTGGGGTGTTTGGGATCACAAGTTTTTGGAGTTTGCAAGTGCCAGGATAGCGGCGTTTGAAGAGCCGTTTTTTATGGGATTGTTTACCTTAAATCCCCATCACCCGTATAGAATTCCGGAACAGTTTCCTGGGCAAATTGACTCTGATGCGGAAGCATTTGAAAGCTCCCTGCGATATGTGGATAAATCCTTGCAGAGCTTCTTTGAAACAATTAGCAAAGAGGCCTTTTACAAAAAGACATTGTTTGTCATTACAGGGGATCACACCGCTCCTCCTTTTGGGCAAGAGCGAGTAACCAGAACCGGTATGTACCAGATTCCAATCTTGTTTTATCATCCCTCTATAGATCTCGCGGAGCTGCACGCTTCTTCCGCAGAAATGGTCCAGCAAGTTGATATTTTGCCTACAGTGCTTGATTTTTTGGGCTATTCAAAGAACTTCCACAGTTTAGGCAGCAGTATTTGGGAGAAACAACGTCCTGAAATCAGTTTTCAATTCCTGAATGGGCTATATCAGGCTGTTACACCCAGCCACATTATGCTATTTGACGGCGCTAAGAGTGCAAGTTGTTATAATCATCAAAGAGACCCATATTTGACTCGCCAGATTTCAGGTCCTGAATGTCGCAAATTGAGGACGGAACTTGAATCATTTATTACGTTATATCGTAATGGGTTATTGGTTAATAGATGGTAAATTGTGGCTGGTTATAGCAAAGACTTGATACGGACAAGGACCCCGATTTCGAGGCCACATTTTTTGTTGAAAATTGCGCATTTCGCAACTTTGTAATTATATTTATTGCTAGTTATCAGGGCTGTTTTCTACATAGTAAGATCGAGGGAATAGAGATTGCAGCGATATGCTGCTAACCCAATGATTGTCAACGAATAATACAATAATCTTAAATTAGGATAGTTATGAAATGTTTCTACAGAGTGGTCATGTGCCTACTGGTCGCATGGGTGGCAAGTCTTGTCGCTGCGGGAGATTTGAAAGCTCAATGCGGCGATTTAGAAGTCGCTCCGGCTCTGTTGCTGGCAGAAAACACCTGTTACCTGAACGAGTATGACATCGCATTAAACTTTCCAGAAGGAGGATATGAGTATGTCTTGGTGGCAGTCAATGCGGCGGGCAACTCACCGGATTTTGATCCGCTCGGTACTGGAGTAACTGAACTGACCACAGTTGACTTAAGTGCAGTACCCGATCCTAATGATCAATATATTAACTTCCTAATAAACGATGACTCTGAGCTTGCTAACGGCCGGGGCTATTGGTTCAAGTGGTATGCGCTTGACGCTGCAGGTGATTGTGCGGGACAATCTGCTGCGAATTATATTTTCCTGCACCCTCCCTATGAGGACTTTGAGGTTTCTTCCGATGTTACCTGTACTGGTGATGGAACTGGTGATGCAACAATCACAATCACAATAACCGGAGGATCTGGCGAAGGTTTCTTTATACCTGGGCTGGAATCTGATGATCCTGATGACACAGTATTCACAATACCGGCAACGGTTGGTGATACTTACGCCGCAAGCATCAGCGATAAAAGCAACTGTTTGGGAACCTTTTACCTGAATATTCCTCCGATAGTTTGTCCCACATGCCCAACTTCTGTTGATAGCCCAATAGCTGATGTGATCGAAGCTTGTGGAAATGCTGATGTTAGCCTTCCGGCTACTGTTGCCCTTGATAACGACGAAATAGCCACTTTCAGTTGGACACAAGATGGACAGAGTATTGATGCTGGCGATTTCAATGTAGCCCACTCTGGAGATCCATGTAATGGTCCTGAAACTACCGTCTTTGCTTTGACAATAGGGTGCACCGAGGATTCTGCTGTAGCTCTTGATGGCGGCAGCATTACAGTTACAGTTTATCCGGATGATTACTCTTCCGCCTTGACGATTCCTGCTGAAGTCGGTTGTTCAGCTGCAATTTTGAATACCTGCCCTGAAGCGATTACGGTTTTGTACAGCGATGGTGCAGGTGGATTTACGGCCGATGAACCTGCTGCTCTTAGTTCTGGTGATTCAGTTGCTTTTGATTATATAGCCACTGCTGAAGGTGCTCCTGAAGGATGCAGCACTGAGGGTAACTATACCGTTACTTGCCCGGACTGCGAAGTAGCAACCTTGGTTACTGGTATCGATGGAGATAGGTGTGAAGACGATTTGGAAATTAGTGCGGAAGTAAGCCTCGAAGGAGGAAATAATAGCGAAAGTACCATTAGCTGGCTGCTTAATGGAGAAGATACTGGTGTAACTGGTCCTTCCTTCTCTGCTACCGTAGATGCACCTCCAGCTTGTGGATCTGCTTCTTATCAATTGGTGGCAACAGTAAGTTGCAGCCTCGAAGGTATCGACGCAACGCTGGTTCAGGCTGGAAGTATCACTGTTTACGATTCACCTGAGCAAGGAGTCGACTTTAATCTGCCGGATGGTGGATGCGATTGGGCTATTCAGCCAAATTGTGATGGTCTCAATATAGCCTACACCGTGAACGATGAACCGTTCAGTGGGATTCCTAGTCCACTAGCTGCAGGTGAGAGCGCCTTTGTGGGGTATGAGGTCTCCGTTCCAGGTGCACCAGCAGGCTGCTCATCTGAAGGTAATTATGCAGCAGCTTGTGCTTGTGCGGTGCCTCAAGCAAGCTTTGAAGCTTCTTGTGATGGGAGTGATTTCTTTGCCACTGTTACCATAAGCGATTTTGGTTCTGCCAGCGCTTATTCTTTGACGGACAATCAGGGTACTCCAGCACTGGAAGTAACAGAATCCGGAACCTACACATTTGGCAGCTACGATGGAGGATCTACTGCCTTTATCACTCTTGTAAGCGCAGATGATTCGGATTGTAATATTAGTTCAGAAGCATTAAGCCTGGTTTGTTGTACAGCAGATGCCGGGACAATGCCGTCGGAAACCTCTATTCTCTGTGCAGGAGTTGACTTGTCCATTGCTACTGACTCGCCGGTGACCGGGGCTGAGGAAAGCCTGGTGTACTATGTGCACACAAGTGAAACATTGTCTTTGGATGAAGTGTTGGCTTCCGGTGCTACGGGTGATTTTTCACTTGCAGATGTGGGAGGTTCTACGAATACGCTTTACTATGTTTCCGCAGTAGCGTTTAGTGATGACGGTTCTGGAATGCCAGATCTCTCTGGCGATTGCCTTGATATTTCTACTAGCTCTTTTGTGTTCCTTGATCCAATTCAGATTATGACCAGCGAGACTGTATGTGATAATACAGACACTTACTCAGTTGAAGTAACTATGTCTGGTGGTTTGCCAGCTTACGATGGCAGCAGCTATATTGTTTCTGGCACAGAATCAGGAGAGCGTCCAGCCATCTATGTGCTGAGCGGGGTGCCTTCCAATACTGAATTTGTTGTTGAAGCAACTGATGGAAATGGCTGTACCAGCAATAGCGTTTCCGGCAACCAAAATTGTGAATGCCAAAGCGAAATCACCATTACAGAGCTGGAGCATATTTGCTACTATCAGGATGGTTACTATGAAGTAATCCTGGAGATTACAGGGGGAAATCCACAAAACAATGACGGAAACTATACACTGAGTGGGACTGTCAGCCAAGATGTAGCAGCTGGTTCAACAGTTACCATCCAACAAGGGTTGGGAACACCTGTTACCATTGTCGCTTCAGATGGCATCGGTCCTGGTTCATGCTCTGAATCCTATGCAAGCGAAGCTTTTACCTGTAAGGAGGAGTGTGATAACCCAATAGAAATCACTGTAGTAAATTCTGAGTGTTTCTACGATGGCAACTTCTATGAGCAAACCTTTGTGATCACCGGTGGTAATCCTGACTTTACGAATGGTGGGAACTACGCAGTTTCGGGAACTTTCGAGGGAAGTATTGCAGAAGGCGTAGAATTTACAGTATCTCAAACAATTGGAGAAAATATTAGCCTTGAAGCTTCGGACCTCGGTCTGGGTATTACAGAGTGTATTGGCATCTACCTCGGCGGGGATGACATAAACTGTGTTCCGCCTGAATGTCAAGTGCCGATTTCGATTACTGGAAGTGTGTCTTGCGACACTGCAACAGGTGGATATCTGGCTACAGTCTTTATTAGCGGTGGTGATCCTGGAGGAAATGGTGGAGTTTATAATGTCAGTGGTACTAATGGTGGACAGACGACTGTGGCAGCCGGTTCTTCCTTGGTGGTAGCGATGGCACAAGGAGCGCCTTTTGCAATCATGGTCAATGATGGTACTGATGTAGGCAGCTGTTCTGCTGATTTCTCTTTGGCGGCACCAACACCGATTGTAATCTCAGCTACCGCAGGAGTTTGTGACTTAGCGAATAGTCAATATTCGGTTTCAGTTACTATATCCGGTGGAAATCCTTCCGCGAATGGAAATGCCTACAATGTTTCTGGTAGCTATGTTGGCCAGGCTGTGGCAGGAACTCCATTTACGGTTCTGGTACCTATTGGTGAAGAGTTAAATCTGCAAGCAAATGACGGTGCTGGAGCAGGCTGCCCTGCAACTTATTCACAACCTGCACCAAACTGCGCTTGTGATAATCCAATTAGCATCACTGCTACGCCAGGAGTATGTAATCTGTCAGCTGGAAACTATACCGTGACAGTAACAATAAGTGGAGGATACCCGCAAGCAAATTCTGACACCTATAATGTAAGTGGGAGTTTCGAGGGGCAAAATGCTGCCGGAACTTCTTTTGAATTGACGCTTCCATTTGGAGAGCCTTTAACTATCAATGCTAACGATGGAACTTCTGAAACTAGTTGCTCTGCCAGCTATTCCCAACCAGCACCTGAATGTGTTTGCGATAGTCCAATTGTAATCACAGCCGATGAAGGCGTATGCGACTTTACCAGTGGGACTTATACCGTTACGGCAACTATCAATGGTGGTTATCCTGCAAGCAATGGAGGCTTCTATAATGTGAGCGGAAGCTTTGGGGGGCAGATAGCTGCTGGTCAACCCCTGGTGGTTACGCTGAACTATGGTGAAGCGCTGAACCTTATAGCTAATGACGGCACTGGCGCAGCGAGCTGCAGTGGTACTTTGGTTCAGGATGCACCAATCTGTGAGTGTGAGATACCAATCACATTCGATGTAGGACCAGCTACTTGTAACTACTCTGCTGGAACTTATACCGTAAACATCCTATTGTCAGGTGGCAGCCCACAAGCCAATGGTGGATTCTATTATGTAAATGGTTCTGGCCTTCAAAACCAGGCCATTACTCCAGGCTCTGCCTTTCCGGTTACTGTTAGTAACGGTGTTGCTATCGATATTGTAGCTGATGACAACGGACTCTGCGCTGCCGGCTATATCGGTCCAATACCCGATTGTTCTTGTCAATCAGACATTATAGCAGTGGCAGTTGGTTCCGATTGCTTCTACGATCAGGGATTCTATACAATAGACTTTGCGATCAGCGGGGGTAATCCTGCAGGTAATCAAGGGTTCTACTTCATAGAGCAAAACGGTATATCCTATACCCACAGTGCAAGTGGCAACAGTGTATTTGTTGCTCAGGCTGAATTGGGTCAACCTATAACTTTAAGCCTTACGGACGGTGGAATTTGCTTCGGAGCAGTGACTGAAAATCCTCCGGATTGTCAGCCACCTACATGTCAGAACCCGATTATCATCGAACCGCAAGTGATTTGCGATACGGAGTTTCCTTTTGCCACTTATATCGTGCTTGCTGAAATTTCGGGAGGAAATCCCGTAAATGGTCAATATCAGGTAACTGGGACAGTGAACATCAATCTACCAGTGAATCCTGGAGGTGGTGCCAGTGTCTTACAGCTGGACATGATTGCGGGTGAAGCGTATAACATAGCCGTTAGCGACGGAGGGGTTTGTCAGGCCTCATTTATTAGTGAGCCAATTACTTGCAAGCCAGAAACTGCGATTGATCTGATTGGCTTCAATGGCCGTTCTCTCGATATCGGAAACTTGTTGTACTGGTCTACAGCGCAAGAGATTGACAATGATCATTTCCTGCTGCAACGATCCCTTGATGGGCTTAATTTTGAGCTTGTTGGACGAATCGACGCAGTTGGAAATTCAGACTATCTTGTAAATTATGATTTCGTGGATTACAACGCTCCTCTTGGAACAGCTTACTACCGACTAGATGCCGTAGGTGCTTCAGGTGAATTGAGTTCTTCAGGAATTTTGACCTTGAAGCAAGGCCAGGAAGGTTTTGAATTGACGTCAGTCGCTCCGGTGCCTGTATCTGATCTTTTACAGGTTGGTTTTAGTCTGGATAGGAATGCCAATATGCAAATTGAAGTCTTCGACCTGACCGGAAGACGCTTGATTGAGCAAACGAGACAGGTAAGTGCTGGTCTCGGACTTGTACAGCTCGATGTAGCGAATCTTGTCACAGGTGCCTACCTCATAAAGCTAAGCACAGAAGGACAAGTACAGACGCGAAAATTCATCAAGCAGTAGTAAATCCTTGAGATAAAAAGTCCTAAAGCCTCTATACAGCAGTATAGAGGCTTTTTTTTTAACTCGTAATGCCGTTTTTATCTTGACATTGTGTATTCTTTTGTGGAATCCTTCTAGATTTTTGGCTATTTTGTTAACGGTGGTCCGCCCTGTGAAAAGCCTACTGTAATTGGCGATCTGTGTTAGTTTCAGTATTTTCACAAGGCCTGCCCAAGTAAAAATACTTCCGAGCTGGGAATATGACTTTCCCACCGATCAATCATGTGGCCTGCTTGCATTGGTAATGTTTCACTTCTATCTCGGTAGGTTTAATAAATTGATCAGTTCCCGTATATGAGAATTCCAAGTTTTTTGAATGGCCGCATGGGCATCCTGTTGCCCATGCAATTTATGGTCTTATTACTTTTGACTCTGGCTTCTTCAGTGCAATCACAAGTATTATCTGTCACTCCATCACGAAAGGCAGATTGTTTCGATAGCCATAAAATTGAGCATCGTGGCCAGTTGGCAAAACCGATCTGGAAAGGGGAGGAAATGCAATTGCGAGGTGGCTCCAGCCCATGTTTGGAATTTGCAGGAGAAGCGCTTCGTTCTGATTTCGAAACATTGGCACCCTGCGCTGAAAACTGTGAAATTCCTCTTCTGGCAGGTGAATTTGAGGTATGGGGAAATGAAGCCTATTCCATTAATGGTCTCACCGCCGGAGTTGAATATACCTTTGAGTTTTGTTCAGGCTACTTGCCAACTACCTGGGGCTCCCCGGCTTTAATAACAGTAGCGGAATGGGACGGGACTTTGGCATTTGCTGTAATTGGTACCGCATCCGGTTGTTCGATTACATTTACGCCCGCCATCGATACTGGTGTGATCATTTATGTTAGCGTGGAAAATGATTGCGGCGGGCCACTTTACGAAAACCAAGATAATGGGGTCCCTTCCTTTACCTGTACGGGCGGAGGTACTGCCTCAGCTCCCCCTTGTCCTCAGGATTGTACTTTGTGGGTTCTGGACAATTACACAGTGTCTCAAACAATGAATCAAATTCTGTCGGGGGCTCCTGATCCTCTCTGTGGCCCACCGGGAACGGTGTTTACTTCACAGTTTTTCAATGATCCAAATGATGGCTCCCCCTGGGAAGTTTTCCCTACGGAGGCCTACAACCTGCCGCTAATTGAAGGCAATGTATATAGCATCAATACCTGTACTGGTCCGAACACAGGCACCTGGCCCATTGAAATAGTTGTCGTTGCCCCTGATGCATCCGTTGTGGGCTCAAGTCTGAATTCGGCCCCAGACTGTGAAGTCGAATTTACTGCTACAACGACAGGAATTTACACAGTGTATATCAATGAGCAGGGTAGTTGTGGTTTGATAACCGACAACTGGCAGGTGAAGAATGGCTATTTCGCTATTCAACTCGTTTCTGCTGACAATTGCGGAGATATTTGTGGAGATAATCTCTGCACTGGCTCCGAGGATTATTGCAGTTGCGAGCAAGATTGTAACTGCGAAGACAGTGGAGCGGTTGCTCAGTTTGTGGCAGAAGATTTTACGGGCACGCAAACGGCTGTCCTGTTTTGTGAAGAAGATGGATTCTTGAGCGATATTCCTATTAATCCAGATCCACCGTTTATCTGGGTTGGTTTCATTGTAACCGGCCCCGATGGAGGCTGTGTGCCAACCTTCAATGTAATCGCCAGCGAGGGACAAATTTACACAACAGATTTACCACCGGTCCCAGTGCTTACGGGAACAATCCTATCCAATGGGATATACTGGCTGAAAATGTTTCAGTCAGATATTGATGATTCGGGAGGTACTACAACTATCAACCTAAACGGTGCCAATGGTGATTGCCTCTTTGATCTTTCCATCAACTGGGCAGACTATGGAAATATCGCAACACTGGCTCAGGACATCTGCCCGCCGTTTGATGACACTTGTGAAGCTGTGGCTGGTACTATTACCGGAGATCCATTCGTCTGTTTTGGCGAGGAATACACTATCACAGGCCCGGCGAATCCGACCTACTCGGATGACGCTTTTATCCCAGGAATTGTATATGGAGTCTTTAATACCAGTGGCCCCAGCCCGGCCTTTGACTATGATGTCGAAAACGACCCGAATTTCACTGGCAATACCCTGGGTAGTTCGGACACGGGATCGCTTACATGGACCAATTTTTCCTCGGCGAATTCAGTATGGGTCGCGCCAATCACAGCGGAAGACTACACAAACGACTTTTATGGGGAATGCCACAATGTGGGAACTGGCTTTCAGCTAACATTCTTAAATCAACTGAACATAAACAGTATTTCCATTTCCAATTGTACTGTAACAGCAGTCTTCACAGGAGGACAACCTGAAGCAGATAACAGCGTATATACATGGGAGATTCTGGATGAATCGGGTAACTCATTGCCTACACCATTAGTCGGAACAAGCAATGAAAGCGGAGAAGCAACGGAGATAATTTTGCCAGGAAGCGATTCTTTTATTCTTTCTGTCACTGATGAAGCTGGTTGTCAGCAAGCCCAGGAAATTTTGACCAACTCCTGTATTGTCTTATCCTGCCCTGTGCTCTTTACCAGTGTCAATACAAGTTGGGACCTTTGCCCAGGAGAAGATCCGCTTGACCTTGATCCGATCGATGATCTAGGAGGGTTTTATACTGATCCTAATCAGCAGTTTAATGGTTACTCCTGGTACACAGATCCTGCATTTTCGATAGTAGCTACTGCTTCGGATTACCAGCATTCCGGGCAGGGTAACAATTGTGATCCCGAATTCGTCACACTATATGTAGCAGCACAATGCCTAATTGGCCCACCTGTTGGCTTGGGAGAAGTAGCCTTTACTTTGCATCCTCAATTTGATGCGAACCTGCTAAATATTAGCAATGAAGAGTGTTCTGTCCCGACCGTGTCTAGTTCATGCCCGGCTTACAACATAACTCCGGTCTCTGTGCCTGGCTCTGTACCGCCAGGAAGTTCTGGCACTGCGACCTGGAATGTTGGCTATCTTAGTGATGGTGTGAGTTGCTTTACGGAACCAGTAACAGTAAATTATACTTGTGCGGGATGTCCTGTTGTCAATGTGCAGTCGGCATTGCCAACAGCTGTTTGCTCTGGCGAATCAGTCTCAGCGGCTTTGAGCATCACTCCGGCAAATGCTGTTCTCAACACAGATTATACCATACAATGGAATGAAGACGGCCAGGCAATTCCCGGAGCAACAGGGCTCGATTTTGTTTCCTCGCTAAGCGCAAATGGCTGTGAACCCACCAGCATTGACTATTCTGTAAGCTTTACTTGTCTTAATCCGGGGGCTCCAACGGAGACCTTTCCCGTTGGAACGGTGATCGTTTATCCACCCTATGATGAGTCATTGCTGCAGGCCAGTAATGTCAATTGCAGCATTCCGAACTTAACAAGTACTTGTGATAATTATCTGATCAATCCGGTATCTGTACCGACGGCCGTGGAGCCAGGACAATCAGGAATTGCCGTCTGGAATGTAACTTACAGCCAGGGAGGTGATTGCATTACCGAAGAATACGAAATCGCATACAACTGCCCCAATGCTACTTGTCCTGAGCTTACTGGCCTGGCAAACAGCAACCAGGATTATTGCGACGGTGGCATACCCAATTTCAATGCTGCTGAATCAATGATTGCTTACAGTGACCCAAATGGACTAATCACTGCCACACAATGGTACGCTGATGCCTCGCTGACTCAAAGTATAAACACAGCCAGCTATGTTGCTCAATACCAAGGCGACGGCTGCTTGGCTCAAACTACCACCTTGTACGTCGGCCTAACTTGTTCCGAAGATCCGAACCCCCTGGCGGCCGGTAGCCTTACACTCAATATCTATCCGCAGTATGATCAATCTAATCTTGTATTTAGCTCAGAAAACTGTCAAGTACCAGCGCTTACTTCCAATTGCAGCAATTACCAGGTGACAGCGATCAATGTACCAACTTCAGTCAATATTGGCGATAGCGGCACCGCTTCATGGAATGTCAGCCCACTTGAAGGACCAGCTTGTTTTAGCGAAACCTATAACGGCAGCTATGCTTGCGCAGGAAACGGAGGTTGCCCGGAAATCACCTTTATTAGTCCGGAATTTGAAACTTGCGAAGGCGATCAGATCAGCTTGATTGCATCAGTCTCAGATCCTAATGGTAGCCTAAGCAGTGTTGCCTGGACCGAAGCCGGAAGCTCGGTCATCATTAGCATTGAAAACAGTTTTGTTCTGGATATTGGCTCTGTGCCCTGTGGTGGAACAAGTGTCACTTATGAGTTTACGGCGAACTGTACGGATGGTACTTCAGTGAGCGGAACCACAATTGTGAATTCCTATCCGGAAATCTCAGCTTCCCTCTTCGTAAGTGGTTGCTCGATTCAGGCTGACCCGGATTGTCCCGAGTTTTCAATCAACGGGAATGCTCCTGGCAGCTCAGCGATATCTGAGACCAGTATTCCGGGAAATACAAACCCAGTTAGTTTCGATATTGTCAATTCCAGCGCACCATTCGGATTGGCCTGCTCCACAGGTCAAGCTTCAGCCAATTACAACTGCGGTGCCTTGGTGTGCCCATCCATTGTCAGTATCACCGAAGATCAAGCCATCTGTGAAGGAGCCTCTTCGCTTCTCTCCATTTCACTATTTGACCCGGACAACCAAATCAATTACATTGAATGGACAGAGGTAGGCGAGAGTTTCGTTTATGGGAATCTAAGCACACTCACAGTTACGGGAGAAACCAATGATTGCGAGATAGACCAGAGAACCTTTCGCTGCTCAGTCTACTGCTTTGATGGAACAGTTGCTGAAGCAGAAGTCAATGTCAGCACCTACCCGATTCCAAGCGCTGACATTTCTGTCACAGGAGGTGGTTGTACCATCGTGGCAGTTCCGGATTGCCCAATCTTCAGCGTCAACGGAGGTGCTGAAGGCGAAACCTTTAGTAGCAGTACCGAGATCGCGGGAGATCAGTCGCAGGTAAACATTGACCTGAGTATTCCTGCTGCGCCAAGCACGCTAACTTGCGCAAATGTGAGTCTCACCGAGAGTTATGATTGTACCTCTATCGGCTGTCCATCAGTCATTTCAAGCTCAAACGATCTATTTGTTTGTTCGGGTGATATGCCCACACTTTCTGTGGAAGTATCTGATCCCAGTGGTCAGCTGGATGAAATAGACTGGCAAGGAGCCGATGGCCAAAGCCTAGGCTCCGGAACAAGCATTACGCTTAGCAATCTGGAAAACAGCACCTGCATCTCCACTAGTCGTACCATAACCGCGTTCATAAAGTGCTTGAATGGTAGCGAGCAAACAGAGCAAATAGTGGTTACTATATATCCCGATCCGACAGCAAACCTCAGCCTCAGCGCTGATGGCTGTAGCCTTGTGGCAAGCAGTACTTGTGAAAACTTTACAATTGATGGTCAGCAATCCCCTGTTAGCTATAGCACGGAAACCAGTGGAGATACTTCGACCATTACTTTCAATATTGTCAACACGGAAGAGGGAGTGC
Organism: Chitinophagales bacterium; assembly: GCA_020629005.1. Classification (GTDB taxonomy): domain Bacteria; phylum Bacteroidota; class Bacteroidia; order Chitinophagales; family UBA2359; genus JAHDDV01. The sequence goes on along the minus strand of JAHDEE010000035.1, from coordinate 11,968 downwards.
CTGAAGACTGCTCCTCTAACCAGGTTTCGGCATCATACAATTGCGTCATATCTTCTGTATCCTGTCCTTCCTTTGTGGATGCTCCGGCTGGAGAAGCATACATCTGCTCTGGTGGCACAACTACACTAAGCATAGCGGTCAGTGACCCAGAGTCAATCGGCTATTCAATCAACTGGTTCAAAGTTGCGAACGGAGTGGAAAGTAATGCGGGCAGCGGCGCTAATATCACCGCTGCACATACCAATACCAACTGCGGTGTAGAAACGATCAGCTATTATGCAGTGCTTGTTTCAAATGATCAGGTAAATTGTCCGAATTCTTCTCAGAGTAGCTCAATAGATATCGACGTACTAGGCACGCTGTCTTACCAGGCTGCTGGCTCCTGCGAGACCGGTTATACCTTGCAAGTTGATCCGAGCTGTAATCTGGCTGGCTACGAAGTTTCGGTCTTACCATCAAGTATAGCACCTCAGACCAGCTCAGGAACAATACCTGTAAGCTTACAATTTGACCTGGCTTGCGAAAGCATCAGCGATACTTTTAACTACGACTGTGCAGCTTCCGAATGCCCAACAATTGCCAGCATCACAGAAGACCAAAGCATCTGTTCGGGCCAATCGATTACGCTGAGTGCAACACTAAGTAATCCTGAGATAATACCTGTTTCCGAGCAGTGGACAGACAGCAATGGTATCATTACCAATGGATCAAGTCTTGTGGTTTCAGAGCAAATCACTGCTTGCCAGGGCGAAACACACAGCTACACTTATCGGGTGACATGCCAGGACGGCACCGAGGACACACGGGTAGTCAGTTTGACGATTTACCCTGAGCCTACCGCCACCATTCAATTGGCCAATTGTTCCGTTACGGCAAGTCCGGATTGTCCAAACTTCCAGATCAATGGAGAAGCGGCAGGACAGCCTGCCATTATTTCCACCACGGAAGAAGGAATGAACATTTCGGCAATTTTCAATGTGCTGAATCCTACGGTAGCGGCTGATCTTTCTTGTTACCAGTCCAGCGTTCAGGTGAACTACAATTGTACCCAGGTTATCGGATCTTGCCCGACTATTTTGGGAATCACGGGACCAGCTGCCCTTTGTGAAGTTGAACAAACGCTGCTTACAGCAACTGTGGATGATCCTCAAGGAACGCTGGTATCTGCTCAATGGTCTGATGGAGTTGGTAACCTCTTAGGTGATGGAAACTCCCTCTCGATTTCTGAATCAGTAAATTCCTGTGCACCATTGGTGCAAACTTATATTTTCACCGTCAATTGCAGTGATGGTAGCTCTAGCTCCTCCAGTACTTCGGTCACCATCTATCCAGACCCGGTAGGCTCGGTTACTTTTGCCAGCAATGGTTGCGAAGCAATTTACACGCCGGCTTGTCCTGATTTTATGGTGGTAGACAATGCAGGGAATCCTCTGGATCCAGCTCAAATTGTTTTTGACCCGGATGTACAAAATCCCTTTTTCACTGTGGTTAATACTACTGCTCAAAGTGCAGGACTCAACTGTGATCCAACACAGACGCCAATTTTCTTTGCCGACTGTAACTCATCATGTGTTCCTGCGGAAATCAGTGCCTCGGCTGTTTGCAGCACCTTCGATGCCTTTACGGTTTCTGTGACGCTCACGCCTGGTTCTGCCAACAGTTATCTGGTGCAAGACGGTCATGGGAATAGTCAACAAGCCTCAGCGGCCAACAATTTCCAACTCACATTTGGTCCCTACAATAGCGGGGCCTCGGTGAGTTTCTCGGCGATCAACAACGATGATTCCAGTTGCTTCGTTACCAGCGAATCTCAGACTTTGAGTTGTTCCAATACCAGTGGCTGCGTTGCACCAATCGTTTCCTTCGTTCCAGGCTGTACAGCCAATGGCCAGTATACTGTGACAGCAACGGTCTTGAATTCGAATACTGCAGATTCCTATGTGTTTGATGACCAACAGGGAGGACAGTCGATATTGGATGGCAGTAATGGCTTTTCTGCGCAGCTTGGCACCTACAATGATCTTTCCTGTATGAACTTTCTTGTTTGGAATAATAATGCGGAAGCTTTGACTTGCCTCAGTTCTTCTGGTGAACTTGTTTTCGATTGTGGTACACTTAGCGCTACGTTCGTGACCTGGGAGAGAACCTGTCTCGAAGCCAATGATGCCAGCTCTTCGCTTGGCCTTGCTGTGTTAAATGGTGTAGCCCCTTACAACTTCACCAGCGACCTCTGGGGCACGATTCAGCAAAACGAACCTTCTATTGAAGTAGGAACATCCCCCTACGCTTTCTCAGTCGATGTGCAAATTTCCGATGCTTCCGGCTGGAGCATGAATGAAACCCTACACTTTCCCAGTTGCGAGATTGTAGGCAGCTATAGCGAAGACCTGCAAGTAAACGACTTTGAAGAGCAGAGGGAGATTTCCTGGACCGTGCTAGAATCCCCCAACATCGATAATTTCCTTGTGTTAGAATCTATAGACGGTCATGAATTTGAAGTACTGACGAGCGTCAACTACACAGCAGGAAATGCCAGCTATCAGGTACGCCTGGAAAAGCCACAAGAAAGCAGGCACTATGTCCTGGCCTATCAATCCATTTATGGTTCGATTCATCCCCTGAAAACCGCTTTTGGGTCCGTGGAGAACAATGGTCTTTCTGCGCTTCAGGTTTCTCCGATTCCGGTACAAGCGAATCTAAACCTAAGCCTGAATTCCGATATTGAGGAAGCTGTGGATTTCGAAATCAGGAATGTCTTAGGACAGCTTCTGCGGCAAGGGAAAATGAACCTTACCAGCGGTTTCAATCAAGCGCGTATTTCAGTAGCTGAGCTGCCAGCCGGTACTTATTTCCTATCTGTATATTCTGAACGAGAGAGACTAAGCACAAAATTTGTGCGCTAGGATATTTGATTTTAGATCAAGGATTAAAATTATTTATTGGAGCGATGCCTGGATCGCTCCATTACTGTTGTTCCCGTGCTACACTATTATTCACTACCTGGCTAGCTGCTCATGCTCAGCAGCTGCTGTCTCTCCGCAAGCTCCGAGCCAGCATCTGCTGGCATTCGTCACGCTATCCAGGCAGCTCATACCGTTTCGCCCGGGGCTATTTTGCAGCTGCATCCCCTCCAGTACCAAGAAAAGCAGAAGCTCGCATCAGCTGAAGCAGTCAGGTCAGATGCTTGCCTGTAAGGCGCTTAGCAGATCTCTCGCCTTTTGATCTTTAGGATTCTCGGAGAGCATTTGTCGCAGCAGTTGCTTTGCCTTGTCATACTTTCTTTGAAAGGTGTAAAGACCAACAAGATTGTATTTGGCAGGAGCATAATCAGGATCAAGCTGCATGGCTTGCTTATAGAGTTGCATAGCTTTTGAACTGTCTCCCAACTTCATGGAAACGAAGCCCAGGTTTGATAATGCAGCCACATGCTGTGCATTTTCTGAAATGATCTTTTCAAATACAGTTTTTGCCTCTTCAAAATTGTTTAAGGCAGCAGCAGCAGATCCGAACTTGTTTTGAAAATCCAAATTAAGTGGCATTCGTTTGGTGGCCTCTTCAAACAGGGCATATGCTTCCTTGTTATTGGTAGCTTGCAATTCTGCTTCTCCCACACGGTAATAAGTCCATGGCTTCTCAAATGCTCTATCTGCTGTGGCCGCCAGTTCTCGGATGCTTTTGTAGTCCGATTGAAGGAAAGCCATGTGGATGGCGATCTCCGTTTTTCTCAGCGAATTGCCCGATTGATTGAGGTAAAATCTTGCAGAGTCCAGCACAGCGGGATCTGCCTGAAATTGCTCGTAGAAGTTGATCTGTGCCTGTGCCACATCAAGTGGATCTGGGCTTGCATTCGTGGTGCATGCGAGGCCGATGAATTCTTCTACACCAGTTTTTTCTTCCTCACTTAAAGGTATGCGAATAAAATGATCCGTGATCTCCACATGGGGAATATCTATGCTTCCCGATTTAGGCATATGGCAGCCAGAGCAGTCATCCTTCTTCTGCATTCTTGCGTTGATATCAAGATTGCAGGTCAATTTGTCTCCGCTATCCTGATGACAATTCTTACATGCCGTATTAAATGTTTCCAAAGGGGTGTCTTCGACACTGACATGTGGGTTATGGCAGCTGATGCAAGTCATCTGCGACATCTTGAAACACTTGCTCTTGTTCATTCGATGCGCCTGGGAAGCCATGATGAAATTGTTTTGTCCACCATCATATTCAGGCAGGAAAATCTCCATGAACTTGTTGAGCTGCATGCCAGGCTTGAAGTCTGCAAAATCCATGCTGTCTTTCAGTACAGTTATTCCCTGCATATGACATCGCTGACAAAGGTCCAGTTGACGATCCCGGCTCAATCTGCCGGGATTAACGATACTGTAGTCAACGCGTATTGACGTATCGACTATTACACCTGCTTTTTTGTCGAGCACATGCACTTCTCCCGGACCATGACATCGTTCACATTCAATACCCCTTGGAACCTCCAGGAATTTGTTTTCTGATCCAGCAACAAACTCAGGGTGGTTATTGTGACAGTTCATGCATTCATTGCCTATCAGTCGATTGAATCGGGAGCTAAATCCTCCTTCAAAGCCGGGAGCAAGATCCCAGCGACCTTCCTGGCTGTAGTAGGTGATGGGTGCTTGAAACAGAAAGCCATTGTGTTCGTAAATGTGCGAGTTGGTATGCTGGCCCGAACCAACGATGTATTGCACATATTGATCCCGTTGATGAACCGTGTCTTTTCCGGAAAGTCTAAACTCCTTGATGAAGAGGGAGTCATTCTTCCAGTATGGGAAGTAATGGTAATTGCCCACGCTGTCGTAAACGAGGCTGTGTTGATCGAAAGTGGCAATACTCTTTTGCCTGGTCGCCAAATCGAACGACTTGCCCATTCCTGTACGAATGTAGGTATCGTAAATATCGCTATGGCAAAGTCGACACTCCTGCATGCCAACATAGGCCACCGTATCATTATGACCTGCATACGGCGATGCCTTAGCCTTTTGACTAATTGGCTTGTTTGATTGACAATAGATAAAGAGAGAAAGGACAAGTAGGACCAGACTTGTCTTGATAAGTAGCGTAAGTCTCACTAAGAACCGAAAGCTTCTTTCCAGGCCATCACCCCGCCGAGCAAATTACGAACATTGGAAAAACCTTGCGAAACCATCAGCTGCTTAGCCATTCCACTACGATTCCCAGAACGACAGCTTACGATAACCTCAGAATCTTTGTAGGTATCCAGCAGGTCGTCCATAACATTCATCAGATTCCCAAGTGGAATGTTTTCGGCACCAGTCAAGGAGAATTCTTCAAACTCGTAAGGTTCTCTTACGTCAATGAGAATTACTTTTTCCTCCTTGTCTATGCGGTCCTTTAGGTCAGCGACGGTAATATCTTGCATCGGTCCTTAGTTCTTTATGAATTTTTGAGTGCCTAGCATATCGCCGGCTTCTGTCCTCACCCTTAAAATATACATTCCCGGGGAAATGTTCACTAAATCAAGGTTTTTGTCATTGCTTTTGTCTACATAAACCAGGCGCCCATAAAGATCAAGTACTTCAACATGATACTGCTGAGCTTGTATGCCGGTTTCAAATCGAATCAGCCCTGAACTTGGATTGGGAAATACCTGCAGGCCAGCCGCATCCTCAATTTCAGTGCTGGTTTCATTTGCAACGGGAAAGTCCAATTCGCATCCCATCAACGGGCGGAGCATTAGTGCTCCGGGAAAGATACTGCTAAACCATTCTCCGCTGGTATTATACCACACTTGCTCGTTTCTGGCAGTATTGCGATCATAACCTACTATGATTTCCTGGGCTTCATCTTGAATAAAGCCAACGTAGAAAGTATCTTCCACCATTATTTCGTCGCCAGGCGGAAGGTCAAATCTGTAAGTCGCAAAGCCATTCACTACTCCTGAAAACTTTGCCAATTCGGATTCAGACTGATAAAGGAGATCATCGTCTTCCCCGCTATTGTCATTGTCAATTCTCTTCCAAACTGCGAGGCTGAAAGGAAGCGTTGAAAAGTCCTGTACCACTTGCACAAAATTCACACTGAGGCCCCTGATGTAATCCGGTTCGTTGAGTACGAAGCGATGCGCCAGCATGGCATTGCCACCATAGAGGGCATAGCCCCTTTCGGCTTCACCGTCATCGTAAGCAAAGTAATTGGAAAAGACCTGATCCTGATTGTACACCTTAACGGTATCATTGATATCCAGGCTGTAACTTGTTCTAACGACTACATCTACACCGCAGGTGTCCTCAAAGGCGGGTACGGAATCCTGTCTGGTAATCAAACTGTCGACCGCTCCGGCTACAGTAGGATAAATATTCCAGGTTTCTACTTCTCCAGTATCAACAAATATGTATTGACCCAGGCTATCGGTTGCGAATTCTTCGCATGTGTTAACCAGGGATGTCGCAGTTTCCATAAAGGTACTTACACCCAGAATATCATCATCGTAGGTTTTGATATAGAACTCCATGTTGGTGTTCAGTTCCTTTTCCTGATGACCCTGAAACTGATTCCAGGGCATCGAAGAATAGTTGCTTAGCAGCCCCTTGGGTGGGTAAGCGAAGGATACATCGTTAAAGAATAGGTCGTCGAAGGTTCGATCCGCATCAAAGCGGATCAGATCTACATGCCAATGATCATTCAAACCGGAAATCGTCGCCTTGTTTAGAAAGCGGAATTTGAATCCATCGTGAAAGTATTTTTGTTCCTTGACAGGAATAATTACCTGCTCAAAGTCGCCGTTTCCTTGTCTGCCGGGGACCGCCCAAACCAGATTCCAATTATCTTCATCATCCAGTAATTCCAGCATAAGGGAATCAACCGGATTTGGATAATCTCCGTTGCCTTCTGCCTGGTAAAAGAAGCTCAGGTATAGGCTGTCTGAAGGGACAAAGGAGGCAAGGCAAAAGGGTCTGGTAGTCAGCTTGTCCGCAAAACCATTAAAGAATGGCACATTTTCGTAAGGGAGACCTTCATCATTTAGTCCATCAAAGGTGGCCACACCCATAGAGGGTGGATTCTTTGGGAAACCGGTATTTACATAGGCAGATCGATCGGCCCAAAGGGCAAAATCTGGTTCACCGCTGCTGGTCGTGAAATCTTCAATAAAAGGAATTGGCGCGATGAGTTCCGGTATAATTTCTAACTCGTAGTAGGAGTTACAGGAATCCGGACTCGTTCTACGCACATAGTATATTCCGACTTCTTCACATACTGTGTTTAGTCCATTATCCAATAGAGATCCTATTTGCTCATGGTTGGAGTTGAAAACAGCAAAGGACTGCTGCTGCGTTGTCGGGCTGGCAACCATTTGCATACATCCAATACCATTACAGCCTGCATCTGTCAACACTATGTTGCCGGATGGCACCGGATCTGTCGATTTGTTATCGACCAAAACCAGGTCAGTGTAGGTTTTTGTCTGGTCCGTCAATTCTGTAATGGTGATGCTGTACCCTCCAGCTGGCAAATTAGAAATAGCAAAGTCTTCATTACTAAGCACTACCGGAAAACTCTCGGTGAAGCCAGCTCCCAGCACATTAATACTATAGGGAGGAGTTCCGTTAACTGGAGTAATGACGATGGATCCGTCCTCACTCTGGCAAGTGGCATTTTGTAAGCCACTGACTGTGAAAAACAAGCCGGTGGGTCCTTCGAGTGTCTTTTCCTGCAATTGGTTTAGGCGAATCTGCTCATATGCAACGTTATATTTGACACTTGTTAAGGCTTCTTGGGCGAATAGTTGTGAAGCCAGCAAAATGCCAAGCAGCAGGGAGATGGTGTGTTTCATGTTAATCATTTTCCGAGGGGGTTGAATCCTGATGATGATTCGAGATTTGCAGGCTACTCCCAGACTAAACGTAGAGAGAATCATAATCGTATAGTAGGACGCAAGTATTGACTTGCTGCTGCAAAACCCAAATTGCCTGGAATGTCGCGCTGTTATTCCCATCCATCGGGGTTATTGCTATCTGGCGCACTTTCCTGGTTATCGTCTGGGAAGACCCCATTTGGTGCCGGGGGGAATCCTCCCGGACTTTGGTCCAATACTCTTTCTCTTTCTTGTTCAATTTGATTTCTCATACCTTCATAATCAGGAACTGCGTCCTGCGATTCTGTGTCATCGTAGAAGAAGGGAACTTCGTTCTGTAACCAAAGATCTATTGGCTCTCCTCTTGCGATCTGCCCACCAAAGGCAGGCTCCTGTCGATAGACGTAGGCAGCGCCTCTGTTTGTAACTCCTGGATTGGGGACAATTGCCCCTTCTAGCAGTTGTCGCATTCCCAAAACTGATCGAGCTTCATTCAAGGTCAATCCAGTCAGTTTCGGCACAGGTATATAGTAGTTGGCCTGACCATTACCGACGATCAAATCAATGACAGAGCCCTTTTGAATCTCGGTACCTTTAGCAATTTCTCTGCCATTCATGAGCGCACTACGCACAATTTTCTTGCTGAACGGTACATACTCTACATTTCCGAGCTTCAATCCACTACCCTTTAGCTGTATCTTGGCATTGACCAGGTCTACGGTTAGCAGATCGGGCATGCGGGTTTTTGGCGGAACCTTGGCATTTACGGTCAAGTATATGCGACGGTTCTCTTTTACCTTTGCATTTGCCGGCGGATTTTGGTCAATGATTGCCTCGGGAAGCTTTCCACTGACATAAGTAGAGTCCATGACCCTATATCGCAGATTTCTGCTGTTAAGCAGTTTTTCCACTTGATCTAAGGTCATGCCTGTCACATCCGGCACGGTGATGCTTTCCCCGTGGTGGGTATAGGCATTCAGGGCTGTCATGACTCCCCAAATGAGCAACATCAGCACAAGCCCCATTAGTAGCAAATGGATGAAGAAGTGCTTAAGAAACCTTATCAGTGAACTTTTCAAATCCGTATTCGATTATTTTGTCAATAAACTGGAATGGTTTGTAACCATTGATGGCACATTGATGGAAAATGCAGGTTGCAGGTGTCATACCCGGCAATGAGTTGACTTCGATGATGATTGTTTCAACTCGCTCATCTTCAAAGATTCTGACAAAGGCGTCAATTCTTGCATATCCCTCGATATTTAGGGCTTTTGCGACCTTTTTGAGTTCATGCTTGACTTTTTCTGCGATCTTCCTATTTAGTTCGGGCTTATCCGTATATCTCGCAGGCGTAATGTTTTGTCCCTGGCCAGCCAGAAATTTTTCCTCCAAAGATAATATATCATCCGTTTTCAGGGTTTCTGAAGGCTCGAATATTTCATAAATGATGCCATTATCACTATGATGGGTCAATAAGCCTCCTGTTATCTCCAGGAAATGGCTTGCTTGCTGCGCCTCAATCAGGTTCTCTATCAGAAATCGTTCCTTAAGCGGAAACTCTTCTTTCGGTAATAGTTCCAGCCGCTCGATTAGTTCTGGAACCAGAGCTTCTTGCTCTCTAAAAATCATGTCCGCATATGCTTCCAACTCATCTCTGTCATCGATTTTCTTCACAGCAGCACTACATCCATCGTCGACAGGTTTGGCAATGAAGGGGTAAGGAAATCGCTTTTCGATCTTTTCGATGGTTGCAAGCCTGTTTGCAAGCCAGTTTTTCTTTAGGAGTTGCTCCTGAGTGGCAACCAGCATACCCAGATTTCTCAAATCGCTTCCCGTGTCAAATTTGTCGATGGTGATTTGCGACGAGGGGACACCAGATCCGTTATAAGGGATATGGTACTTTTCGAGTTCGGTCTGCAGTGCGCCATCTTCACCTGGGCGACCATGTAAGGCAATGAAAGCATAATCGACCATCTTGCTTAGGTCTGCCACTTCAACCTTTACCGGTTCATCGATCAATTGATGATAGGCGTACTTTTCGCTGATCGCCTTTGCCCTTTCCTTGATCTCATCAATGATCTCATGCCTTGTGTAAGAACGAATCTTTTCCACAATATCATCTGCATTGTCTTTGAGCAGAATGTTGATCGGGATGTGAAAAAGCTCGAAATGGCTGGCGGAGCCAGTAAGGAAGAAGGGGATAGGCTCGTACTTATCGGAAGAACTCAGTTTCTCGTAGATGTTTCTACCGCTTTCAACGGAAATATGCCGTTCCGCAGAATAACCCCCGAGAATGACAGCAATTTTTGTCTTTTGTTTGGTTCTTGCTTTTAAGGCTTCCAGATCGCGATCCAATTGATCGAGCATTTGCTGATACTTGTACCAGGTTGGGAGGGCGTTATGTTGCACCCTTTCCATCAGTGACTGACGCAGGATTAGGGTTAGGAACTGGGAAGGAGTAAGACCGATCTCCGCTGCCTGGTGGAAAAAGAAAGAGGAGGGCAACATTCCCGAAGTAGTGTTCGGATCGTTGAGGTAAATCCTGCCATCCGCTTTGATAAAACCATCGATACGGGCATATACGTTGAAACGAAAGAAGTCGAACAGCCGGCAGCATTCGTCTTGAATTGCCCTGATTTGCTCAGTTGGCAAATCTATCGGGGTAATCTTACTGCTGAGTCCGGCCAGGTATTTAGATCGATAGTCAAAGATCTCCTTTCCCTTTCGAATCTCTGTTGGGGGAAGGGCTAGACTTTGATTGTCTTCATCGCGAAGAACAATGCAGGAGAACTCCTTGCCGTCGAGGAATTCTTCTACGATGATTTCGTTTTCCTTGTGCAATCCTTCCAATTGAATCGGCTCATCGCTGGCTTCGAAGTGCAAACTAATGAAGGCTTCGAGTGCTACTGGGTGATCGAAGTATTGGTCTTTGATTAGCAAGGGCAGTCCAAGGCCTTCGCGGAGATCTATTAGGGATTGTATGAAGCTGTGCTTGCTCTTTTGCTCATCCCATTCTGTTTTACTGATGCTTTTTAGAAAAAAGGCTTTCTCGCAGTTGGCGATGAATTCTTGCTCGCAGTCTGCTGCTTGCATGCTGACTCCAATGGAGGAACCCTGGGATGCCGGGCGAATAACAAAAGGCAGTTGGACTTGCTTTACGGCCTCCTCGAAAAAAGAGCTAGATTCAGTCTGTGTTTTCCATTGCCTTCGTTTGATCAGGAAGTTTTTTGGGGTTTCGAAGCCTGCCTTTTGCATCATGTCCTTTTGGAATGCTTTGTCCATTCCTATGGAAGAAGCCATGATTCCCGAGCCGGTATAGGGGATTCCTTGCCTTTCGAGCACCGCCTGCATCACCCCATCTTCGCCGAGTGCTCCGTGCAGGGCAAGGAAGGCCATATCAATATGTTTAGAAAGGTCTTCGGCAGCTACAGGTGTTCCGATTTTGCGAAGTATATCTGTCTGCTGCTCGTTTTTGCTATCGACTGATTCTGCGTAGATCTGATATGGATCAGTGCCAGCTGGCAAATCTTCTGCTGGTGGGTAGAAGTCGCGAATGCTGCCTTTATAAACATATTGCCAATCCAGGAGCACCAGCTTTCCTCCGCTGTCCATAAAGATGGGAACTGGCTCAAAGAGGTCCCTGTCGAGATTATCGTAGACGGTTCTACCGCCTGCAAAGGATATTTCGCGTTCTCTTGAGGCCCCGCCGAAGATGATGCCTATTTTCATGTGTGCAAAAATACGAATTCAGTCATGATTCAGTCAGGAGTTAACGATCAATTGGGAGGGTGATTGTGGAAGCGAAGGATTGCTACGCGGGAGTCAGAATAGTTATACCCTCAAAAATCAAAGTAGATTGTAATTTTTTACGATGCCCGTAAATAAAAGCCTTCGTTCTTTTTGCTGGCCAAAAAGAACCAAAAACCCAAGGCTTTGGAGAATTTCTTCAGGCAAAATACCCCAAGGCCAGTCCTCTTGTCGATACTATTTATTGGTTCCAACAATCATCGCAAACCAAGCGCCAGAGTGAGTAAAAACTATTTCGCCTGCCAGAAAAAGGACTTTGCTCATATTAATGCAGTAGCCAATGACGGTCCTTGAGCGGAGTCGAAAGGCCCGTTATTG